>NZ_DFQB01000059.1:0-216037 GCF_002377545.1 Thalassolituus sp. UBA3500
GCGTGCAGGGGCGCGAGAGGTGACGGGGTTTGGACTGGGTACCGGGGTTGGGGCGTTAGCTGGGAGAATTAGCTTTTCTGGTGGAACCTACCTGGCGGTTCAGGCTGGGCTAACACTTGCGGGCCCCGTTGGCTGGATAGTGCTTGGAGGCATTTTTGCTGGCAGTCTAGCTGTTGGTTACTTTGCAGGCTCGACGTTCGATCGTTTGGGACAAGGCCTGTCTGAACATTTGATGACTAGAAAGTAGAGTAAACAATGGAAGACTTCCTATATTCCGCCCTTTTGGGACTTGTATTACTACTAGCCGTTTTCTGGTTCTATTTTTCCTATGTGACGATTCCAAGAATAGATAAGCGAATGTTGGATGCCGGGGCAGGTCGGGCTTGCCCTGTTGATATCATGGGCTTGCGTGTGTTTGTAATCGCAAACGCAATATCGTTGCCAGTCGGCAATATACTGAATCATGAGCACGATCCATTCATAGATGTATACACAGTTAGGGCTTTTGCCAATAAAAACGACAAATTTGTAGGGTTTATATTAACGATCACCATCTATGCCTTGATTGCTTTAGGCGTTTTTGGATCATTCTTTCTCCCTGAAACCTGATTAGTCAACTATGGATCACCTTGGTAACTATCAATATTCCAAGTGGATTATGAGGAGTGTGGATTAAAATGACGATTGAGGCACTGGTTTTTGTAAGCTTTCTTTCGCTATTTCTTGTATCTGCCATTCTATGGTTTGTCTTCTCTTACGGTGTTATCCCCAAAATTGATAAAAGAATGGTGGACGCCGGCGAGAGTAGGGCATGCCCTACTGATATTATGGGTCTGAGAGTCCTGATGATCGCAACTGCAATCGGCGTACCTATGGGCAACCCGTTGAACCATGATGGGAACCCCTGATCTATGCCCGGAGTATCCGGCCGTATGCTCTTAAAAAGGAAAAGATGATCGGCACTGCCTTGGTAATATCTTTTAATTTAGCAATGTTAATCGGTATTGTTGGCTCTTTTTTTATACCTGATCACTGACTGCTCGCCTAGTTTACAACCTCTGGCTAGTTGAGCCGTAGGATACTATGTTTTCGTTTCTACATGGCCCGGTTGCGCTCTAGTGAAGAAACGACAATATGTCTCGTGTTAGTTACGAGTGGTAGAATTAAATTCTTCGGCTTATGGTCATGCTCAAAAAAGGAGAGATTCATGGATCCCGTATTTACTATTCCATATACCGAGCTAAGGTCGATGGAAATTCTAGACGAGATGATAAAGAAAGTTGCGAAAGGGGTCGCAAAAGAAAAAGGTGAGAAAGTAGGATCTTTAAAGGATGTCTGCTCCAGTCATATTCCGGTATCAAGACAACAAAAGGGTTTCGACTTTATAGTTGTGAGGGAGGAGTTTCTAGAAAATCCAAGAATTTTTAAGACGGTTCAGGTAAAGGGATCTCGTGCCTATTATTCTGACGGAAAAAAGAGCGATAAATTTAAGTACACGCTCTCGTTTGGCAGGTTTAAAGTGCCCGACAACGCAGACTATTTTATATTTATCGGTCTGTTTCCTGACTACTACCATGGCGTGAGAGTAGACAAAGCTGAGTGGAGACCAGTTACTTTGTTACTTACCAATAGTGAGTTAACTGAACTCTTCTCTAGGTTGAAAACCAAAAAAGGCACAGAAGAAACACGTTTCTATACTAGTTTTAACTCACCTGATGAGCTTTACCTAACTCGTGGTAGTGAAAATCCAGAGGGTGAGTCGATCAGCCACTTTCTGATCTCAAAAGAACGCGTACAGTTGTTGTTTTTCTGAGTGTTAGAAGAAGGAGAGAGATGCCTCTCTCCTCCCTTTGGTAGCTCATGTTTAAAGCTCTTCAAGCTTCTTCTTCAGCACTTCCATCACCACTTGCGGGTTCACCCCTTTCGCGGCTTTACGCGTCAGGCCGATAAACGGCCCCATGGCTTTACCGCGTTTTTCTTCTGGCGTAGCCAGGTAGCCTTCCACCAGTTTCGGGTTGTCGGCGAGTACCTTGGCAACAATTTCTTCAATCGCGCCGGTGTCAGAAACCTGCTTCAGGCCGAGTGAATCAACGAGGCTATCCACATCATTACCTTTGCCTTCAACCAGAGCATTAAAGACTTCTTTGGCACCGCCGTTGTTGAGGGTGTTGTCTTTAATCAGCTGCAGAATGCGGCCCAGTTGTTCAGCCGTGATGCTGAGCTCATTGATACCAACTTCGAGGCGGTTCAGTGCGGCAGACACGTCGCCCTGCACCCAATTGGCAGCGAGCTTGTAGTCGCCCGCGATTTTCGCTGCAGTTTCAAAGAAGTCAGCGAGGTCGCGGTTAGCGGCCAGTACGGCGGCGTCAGTGGCTGACAGGCCGTGGTCATTTTCGAAACGTGCTTTCTTCGCATCAGGCAATTCAGGCAGCGTTTCTTTGATCGCGTCGACGTACTCCTGATCAATGATGACTGGCAGCAGGTCCGGGCACGGGAAGTAGCGGTAGTCGTTCTCTACTTCTTTCGAGCGCATGGCGCGGGTTTCGTTTTTGTCGGCATCGTACAGGCGGGTTTCCTGCAGGATAACGCCGCCGTCTTCGAGTACATCCATCTGGCGTTCGATTTCAGTATTAATCGCGCGCTCGACGTTACGGAAGCTGTTCACGTTTTTAATTTCGGTACGGGTACCGAATTCTTTCTGACCTTTCGGACGTAGAGATACGTTACAGTCGCAGCGCATTGAGCCTTGCGACAGGTCGCCATCACATACGCCTAAGTAGGTCACGATGCTGTGCATCTTTTTAAAGTAGGCTGCCGCTTCTTTGGCCGTACGCAGCTCTGGTTCAGAGACGATTTCAATCAGTGGTGTACCGGCACGGTTCAGGTCGATGCCTGACATGCCGCTAAAGCCCTCGTGTACTGATTTACCGGCGTCTTCTTCAAGGTGTGCACGCGTGACGTTAATGCGGCGTGTCTCACCGTCGTCCAGTTCGATATCAATGTGCCCCATGCCGACGATCGGGTGGTGCAACTGAGTCGTCTGGTAGCCCTTGGGCGAATCCGGATAAAAATAGTTTTTACGGTCGAAGACGCTTTTGAGGCCGATTTCGGCATCAATGGCGAGGCCGAATTTTACGGCCATGCGCAGGGCTTCTTCGTTAAATACTGGCAGTACGCCCGGCAGGCCGAGATCAACAGCGCACGCCTGGGTGTTGGCTTCGGCGCCGTAGGCGGTTGAAGCACCAGAAAAAATCTTAGATTTGGTGGCCAGCTGAGCATGAATCTCAAGGCCAATTACGACTTCCCATTCCATCATAAACCTCTCTTATTCAATGCCCTGTGGTGCTTTCAGGTGCCAATCTGTCGCTTGCTGGAATTTGTGGCCAGCATTAAGGATGCGTGCTTCGTCGAAGTAGTTACCAATCAGTTGCAGGCCAACGGGCAGGTTGTTTACCTGACCACACGGCACAGACATACCCGGCAGACCGGCCAGGTTGGTGGCGATGGTGAAGATATCTTCGAGGTACATGGCGACCGGGTCGTCGGTTTTCTCACCAAACTTAAACGCAGGAGTTGGCGAGGTCGGGCTCATGATAACGTCGACATCTTTAAAGGCTTCGACAAAATCATTTTTTATCAGGCGACGCACCTGTTGCGCTTTTTTGTAATAGGCATCGTAGAAGCCCGCAGACAGAGCATAGGCACCGACCATAATGCGGCGCTTCACTTCGTTACCGAAGCCTTCACCGCGTGAGCGGCAGTAGAGGTCTTCGATGTCTTTCGGATCTTCGCAGCGATAACCGAAACGCACGCCGTCCATACGAGACAGGTTGGCTGAACACTCGGCCGGTGCTACGACATAATAAGTTGGTACAGACAGGTGGGTGTTTGGCAGTGAAATCTCTTTCACTTTAGCGCCCATTTTTTCGTATTCGGCGATGGCATTGCGTACCTGCTGCTGCATTTCTGCGCTGATGTCGTCGCGGAAATATTCAGTCGGCAGGCCGATGGTCATGCCTTCGATACTGTCGTTCAGAGTGCTGGTGTAATCCGGCACGTCACGCTCAACACAGGTGGAGTCTTTTTTATCGAAGCTGGCCATGACGTTCATCATCATGGCGGAGTCTTCGACGGTGCGGGTCATGGTGCCGGCCTGATCAAGGCTGGATGCGAAGGCGATCATGCCCCAACGCGATACGCGTCCGTAGGTTGGCTTCAGGCCAGTAATACCACACAGGGCCGCAGGCTGACGGATCGAACCACCGGTATCGGTGGCAGTCGCACCGGGAACCAGTCGCGCGGCTACTGCGGCAGCGGAACCACCGGATGAGCCACCCGGTACACGGTCTTTATCCCACGGGTTTTTTACCGGGCCAAAATAAGATGTCTCGTTGGATGAACCCATGGCGAATTCGTCCATGTTGGTTTTACCCAGTGAGACGGCTCCGGCGTTGCTGAAGTTTTCAACGACGGTTGCGTCGTACGGTGCTTCAAAATTGCCCAGCATTTTTGAACCGCAGGTGGTCAGTACGCCTTTGGTGCAGAAAATATCTTTGTGCGCCATCGGTACGCCTGTCCATGCGGTGGCGTTGCCAGCAGCACGGCGTTCATCGGCGGCTTTCGCTTGCGCGAGTGCTTGTTCTTCGGTGACGGTGATAAAGCTGTTGAGGCCTTTATCGAGGTCTTTAACCCGCGCCAGCAGGTCGGTGGTGATTTCGGTGCTGGAGTATTCTCCGGCGGCGAGATCGCGTGAGATCTCAGCAATAGTCTTGTTGTGCATTCTCAATGTCCTGGAGGCAGAGGGGCTTATTCAACGACTCTTGGTACTAGTCTTATTCAACCACTCTCGGTACTAAGTAGTGCCCTTGCTCGGTGGCCGGTGCGATTTTCTGGAAGTTCTCGCGCTGATTTTTTTCGGTAACGACGTCAGCACGCAGGCGCTGTACCGCGTCCAGCGGATGAGCCATCGGGTCGACACCATTGGTGTCGGCAGCAGAAAGCTGGTCTACCAGGTCGAGAATGTTGGTCAGATTGGTCTGATATTCGGCTATCTGACCGTCGTCGATCTGCAGGCGGGCAAGACTGGCAATTTTGCGAACCTGATCCTGATCCAGAGCCATGGGTTTACTCCAATGAATACGAACGAATATATAAGCAGGCGAGACTACCACAAATGTCCCTTGCCCTAAATCCCCGCCATTGCTAGAGTTACGGCAATTTTTTGCCATATTTGTTTACGGGAACCCGGTGGATGTTTAAGAAGCTTCGTGGCCTGTTCTCCAGTGATCTGTCTATCGACCTGGGAACCGCCAACACCCTGATTTACATGAGAGATAAGGGAATTGTCCTGAATGAGCCATCGGTGGTTGCTATCCGGACTCAGCCCAACGGTAAATCAGTACAGGCCGTTGGTGCCGACGCGAAGCGCATGCTGGGTCGTACTCCGGGAAATATCCAGGCGATTCGACCTTTGAAAGACGGCGTTATTGCCGACTTTGAAGTGACCGAGAAAATGCTCGAACTGTTTATTAAGCAGGTTCATGAGCGCAGCCTGATGCCGCCAAGCCCTCGGGTTGTGGTGTGTGTGCCATTCCAGGCAACCAAAGTAGAGCGCCGCGCGATTCGTGACTCAGTGATCAATGCCGGTGCCAGTAAGGCGTATCTGATATACGAGCCAATGGCTGCGGCGATTGGTGCTGGCTTGCCAGTGGATGAAGCGCGCGGTTCGATGGTTGTCGATATCGGTGGTGGTACGACTGAAATCGCGATCATCTCTCTGAGTGGCGTGGTTTACGCTGAGTCTGTGAAGGTCGGTGGTGACCGCTTCGACGAAGCGATTGTGGCTTATGTGCGTAAGCATTACGGCAGCCTGATCGGTGAAGCGACCGCTGAACGTATCAAACAGGAAATCGGCACAGCTTACCCAGGCGGTGAAGTTCGCGAAATTGATGTGCGCGGTCGTAATCTGGCGGAAGGTATTCCACGCAGCTTCACGCTGAATTCAAACGAAATTCTGGAAGCACTGCAGGAGTCTCTGGCGCAGATCGTTCAGGCGGTAAAAGGTGCGCTTGAGCAGTCTCCACCCGAACTGTCTTCTGACGTCGCTGAGCGCGGTATGGTACTCACCGGTGGTGGTGCTCTGTTGCGTGACCTCGATAAGCTGCTGAGTGAAGAGACTGGCCTGCCGGTGATCGTGGCCGATGATCCTCTGACCTGTGTTGCGCGTGGTGGCGGTAAATTCCTTGAGAATGCGACCGAGCAGCAGCTGGCCATGGCGGCACTTGAGTGATCCGGTTTCAGGGGCCGTTAAGAATGCAATCGCAGCGTTCTTTGCGTATATATCCGTAGAAAGGGGCCGTCAGGCCCCTTTTTCTTTTCCGTATCCGGGCCAGACGGTATAGTTGGGCATGATATTTCAACGAGTGAGGCAGCGTCATTAAAGCTCAGTTTCAGGTGCCCCCATTCCAAGGACAGCGAGTCGGCCTGATCGCAGTGTTTTGTCTTGTTCTGATGTGGGTGGATAACCAATATTCCTGGCTTGATTCCGTGCGTTATGGTGTCGGCTACCTTATCGCGCCGGCGCGCCAGACGGCGGTTATTCCGCTCTCTGTGGCCGAATGGATGAGCGAAAATGCGACGTTACGGCGTGAGCTTCTGAAAGAAAACAAAGTCCTTTCTGCTCGAAACCTTGTTCTTGAGCGTAAAGCACAGCGCATGGCCTCTCTTGAGGCGGAGAACATGTCTCTGCGCGAACTTCTGTCGGCTTCCGACCAGGTCGACGACAAAGTCCTGGTTACTTCGGTCACGGCCGTTGACCCTGATCCATACACCCAACAGATTCTGATTGATAAAGGCGGCAGCGACGGTGTGTTTGTCGGGCAGCCAGTACTTGATGCTTATGGGCTGCTGGGGCAGGTCATTGATGTGCTGCCATTTTCTTCGCGGGTGTTGATGATCGCGGATTCCAACCACGCCGTACCCGTGCAGGTAAACCGCAATGGTGTGCGTGCGATTGCGACGGGCACTGGCGCCCTGAACGAGCTGGAGCTGATTTATGTCCCTAATACGGCTGATATCAAGGTTGGTGATATGTTGGTCAGCTCGGGTCTTGGCGGGCGTTATCCTAAAGGGTATCCGGTCGCGACCGTCAGCAGCATTCGTAATACGCCGGGTGAGTCGTTCGCGACTGTGACGGCAGAACCGACGGCAAAGCTCGATCGCAGCCGTCATCTGCTTTTGGTGTTTACCGACGAAGCCGGACGCGTTCCCCCTGAGCAGTTGTGGAGGAATGAAGAGTGAAATTGCACAGTATTGTGTACGTTATGATCATGCTGTTCGTGGCTTTTGTACTTGAGCATCTGCCTCTGCCTGCCATGGTCGACTGGTTCCAGCCGGCCTGGGTAATGCTGGTTGTGACGGCTGCTGTTCTTGCGGCGCCCTCGGTATTTGGCGTGTGGCTGGCGATACCGCTGGGCCTGATGTTGGATGTTGAGAAAGGTACGCTACTCGGGCTCCATGTGTTGCTGGTGGCGATGCACGTGTATTTGCTGCAGTTGCTGTATCGCCGCATGTATCTGTTTAACGTGCTCCAGCAGGCCGCTGTGCTCTTTTTAATGGTACTGGCAGAGCAGATTATTCATTACTGGTCACTGGCGGTGATGCGCGAAGATGCGACTCCGATCATGCTGCTCGCTCCGGCTCTGACCACGGCCGTACTCTGGCCCTGGGTTTACGTGATTGGTTATCGCTCGCTGCAACGCATGGAGTCTTCATGATTCTCGCGTCTTCATCGCCAAGGCGTCGGGAGTTGCTGACGCAGATCGGTGTACGTTTTCGTATTCAGGCGGCGGATATCGATGAAACTCCTTTTGCTGATGAGCCTGCCGTGGCCTATGTCGAACGCATGGCATTGGAGAAAGCCAGAAAAGTCGCAGAAGGGCATTCGCAGGAAGTGATTCTTGGATCAGACACCAGTGTGATCTTCAACGGAGAAATTCTCGGGAAACCTGTCAATAATCGTGAAGCTGAAGAAACGTTGCAGCGGCTTTCCGGTCAGACCCATCAGGTACTCAGCGCAGTTGCTGTGGTTCAGGGTGACAGAGAGAAAGTGGTCAGCGTGGCCACTGAAGTCACTTTCCGGTCATTGAGTGATGAAGAAATAACGCGCTATGTCGCGACCGGAGAACCTGCCGATAAGGCAGGCGGTTATGGAATTCAGGGAATGGGCGCCATTTTAGTGGCAGGCATTTCTGGTAGTTATAGCAATGTGGTTGGCCTGCCGCTGACCGAAACCGCCGCCCTGTTAAATGAATTTGATGTGCCCATCTGGCATACAGAAGAATTATGAATGTGAACGCAGAGATTTTAATGAACGTGACGCCGACCGAGACGCGTGTCGGTGTAGTTGAGAACGGTGTACTGCAGGAAATCTTTATCGAACGTGAGAATCATCGTGGCCTGGTAGGTAACATCTACAAGGGCAAGGTGGTGCGGGTGCTTCCGGGAATGCAGGCTGCATTCGTGGATATTGGTCTGGAGCGTGCTGCGTTTATCCATGCTGCTGAGATTGGTGATGGCGATGCTAATGCGCCGATCAATCAACTGGTGCATGAAGGTCAGTCGCTGGTCGTGCAGGTAACAAAAGACCCTATCGGTACCAAGGGCGCCCGACTGACGACACAACTCTCGATTCCTTCGCGTTATCTGGTCTTTATGCCGGGTTCGGTGCATGTCGGTATTTCTCAGAAAATCGAAGAGAACGGTGAGCGTGACCGACTGAAGCAGTTGGTCAAAGACAGCATGGAAGTCGAAGGTCTGACTGGTGAAGCGGGTTTTATTCTGCGTACGGCGGCAGAAGGCGTTGGCGAAGAGGAAATCGGTGCTGATACCAGTTATCTGCGTCGTTTGTGGCGAAAGCTGCAGGAGCGCATTGCGGACAACAAACCGCCGAGCCTCGTATACGATGAGCTGCCTTTGTCGCTGCGTACCATTCGTGATCTGTCCCGCCCTGAGACCAGCAAGCTGTTAATTGATTCTCGTGAGACGTTTCAGAAAATAGAGCAGTTCTGTCAGCAGTACGTGCCCGAGGTCGCAGAGAAAATCGAATACTACCCAGGGCCGCGACCCATCTTTGACCTTTACAGCGTGGAAGATGAAATTCAGCGTGCTCTTGAGCGCAAAGTCCCTCTGAAGTCAGGCGGTTATCTGGTGGTGGATCAGACCGAAGCCATGACGACCATCGATGTGAATACGGGTGGGTTTGTCGGTCGTCGAAATCTCGAAGAAACCATTTTTAAAACCAACCTCGAAGCCGCGACTGCAATCGGTCGACAGGTTCGCCTGCGAAATCTGGGAGGTATTATTATCCTCGATTTTATCGACATGACAGATACTGAGCACCAGCGTCAGGTGCTACGTATGCTTGAAAAGGTTCTGGAGAAAGATCACACCAAGACCAAGATCAGTGGTGTCTCTGAACTGGGTCTGGTTGAAATGACCCGCAAACGTACACGCGAATCCCTGGAACACATGCTGATGGAAACCTGTCAGGCATGCGATGGTCGGGGTGTGGTGAAAACGGCAGAGACAATCTGCTATGAAATATTTCGTGAAATTCTGCGTGAAGAGCGCGCGTATGAGGCAGGGACGTATCTGGTTCTGGCCAGTCAACAGGTGGTCGATCGTCTGTTAGATGAAGACAGTCATGGCATGGCTGATCTCGAAGCGTTTATTGGCAAAGCAATTAAGTTGCAGGTAGAAGCCCAGTATACGCAGGATCAGTACGACATCGTCCTTCAGTAACAGGTGTACTGATGTTGCGCTCAGTCTGGACTCAGTTATGGATAACCCTGGTGGTGGCCACTGTGCTGCTCGCCTTTTATACCAGTCTGGGCCGACAACTAATTCCGCTGATTGAAACTCAGAAATCTGAGCTTGAATCGCTGCTGCAACAGCAGTTGGGCTTGCCAGTCAGTGTCGGTACTCTGGAGGGTGACTGGAATCTTCTGTCGCCTGTCGTGCGTCTGGTAGATATTCAGGTCGGTACCGATGATGAGCACCTGAGTGTCGGACGTATTGAGGCTGAGTTGGATATCAGCGCCAGCGCATTTTACTTCTCCCCGGTTTTTAAGCGCATTCTTGTCGAAAATGTTCGCGCTCCTTTGTCTCAGAAAGAAGACGGCCAGCTGTTTCTGGGTGAGCAGCCCTTAATTAATACCGCAAATATTACCGACCCAAAAACAGATAAGGCCGATAAAAAAGCAACACCGCGCTGGCTTGAATGGTTGGGCTACCAGCAGGCTGTCATTCTCAGCGATTGGGAAATCACCAATGCCCGCAGTAGTGGCTCAGAAACGCTTCTGATCCGTAAGGTTCTCTGGCGCAACCGTGGTCAGCAACATGCTCTCGAAGGCGATGTCGCTTGGGGGCGTGAAGAAATTGCTGACGTTTATATCGGCGCCCAGCTCAAAGGACCACTATGGCCGTGGGATGATCAGGAAGGGCAGATTTATTTACGTGCCGATGAACAACAATGGACGCGTTGGATTCCTGAGGACCTGCCGCGCGAACTGTCTCTGCCGTCACTGCGCGGCAGTATGGAAGGTTGGTTATCGATTGCCGACGGGGATCTCGATTCTATTTATGTGCGTGGTGAAGTCCCCGAGCTGATGTTGGATGCACCGGCCAAGCAGCTTGTACTGACCGATGGACACCTCGAAATATCAGGTGAGCGCAGTGACGAAGACTGGCACCTGAGCATCCGTCAGGAGTTCACACAGAACTTACCTCTTAACGAACTTCGCCTCAGCTCTGTGCAGCTTGATGAAGAACGTGCCTGGCACATTGGTATTCCTCGTGCCGATCTTCAGGACGTCAGTAACTTCATACTGGATTACAACCTGCTGCCCGAGCGCTTCAGCCGTTACATCACCAACCTTGAGCCTGAAGGGTTGGCTGAAAGCGTACGTATCAGTCTTGTGCCTGAAGTGGCCGACACCGGCGAGCGTGGTGTCGATATCCGGGCGGATCTGAGTGACGTATCGACCAAAGCGTTTATTGGTATTCCCGCCTTTACCGGGGCTGATGGACATTTGCATCTGCAACCGCAGGGTGGCGTTGCTCATATTGATGACCCTTCGATGAGCATGCACCTTGATGGTGTCTACAACCCGACCTGGCAGTTAACCGACGCCTCCGCGAGTTTTTATTGGGATATTCAGCCGGAGCTTTTTAACCTGCGACTGATCGGCCTCGATGCAGGCTTACGTGATGCCCGGGTTCATGGTGACTTGGCAATTCGTCTACCGCGACGAGACACTGACGTAGAAAGCCATCTCGCTTTGGTACTCGGGATTGATAAGGCGGATATCCGCTTACAGGAAGACCTTGTCCCCGACATGCTCGATCCATCCATTAATGCGTGGCTGGATGATTCATTGCGAGGAGGAACGGCTTCTCAAGTCGGCTTCGTATTGAACGGTGTGATCGGTGGTGACATTCCTGAGAACGGCCTGACCACACAGCTGTATCTCGAAGCCGATAACGCCACTATTGATTATCTGGATGGTTGGCCTTCGGTGGCTGGCGTGAAAGGGCGGGTATTTCTCGACAGCCCTGATCTGGATGCCTGGATTGAGGAAGGACGTACGCTGGGCGGGCAACTGAGTCCGGGCGCGCGGGTTAAATTGCGTGACACCCGAGCCGGTACCGAATTATCTGTCAGTGGTCATATTGAAGGTGACAGCAGTGAAGCACTGTTGTATCTGCAGGAGACGCCACTTGCGGATCTCATTGATCGCTCACTTGATGATTGGTTAGCAACGGGGACCGCGGCAACGGATCTCAGCCTGAATATGATTCTCGGTGATGAGGACGCTACTCCCGATGTTGAATTGCGGAGTGTGCTTCAGAATACCGGTATTACATTAACCTCTGCTGATCTGGCATTCAGCGAGGTGAACGGTGCCCTGACCTTTGATACGGATACTGGTCTATTTGCCGATAAGCTCAGTGGGCGTATTTTCGGTGGTGAGTTTATTCTGGACATTAACTCAGTCGCCACCGGAGACAGCTACCGGATTGACGGTGATGCCTCTGGCAGTGCTGAGTGGCAGTCGTTTAAACAATGGGCCGATTTGTTTTTACTCGACCCCGTTAAAGGTCAGCTGAATTACCGGGCCAGCCTGGGGATCGACCCCGCTGAAGACAATCCGTTTAACCTACTGATTGAATCTGATCTTCAGGGTACCGGGATATCATTGCCTGCACCTATGGGTAAAACACCAGAAGACAAACGTCGTCTCACTGCTCTTGTGACACCGGGAGAAACCATCGGCGTTTCAGTGAATTATGACGATTTACTGAGCACGTCGGTGCGACTCAATGATGCTGGTGTAAGTACAGGTGAAGTGGTGCTTGGTGGTGGCGAAGCGCGTATTGATGATAGTCCCGGAATAGATATCAGCGGACGTATTCCCGGTACGGTTAATGTGTCGGATTGGTGGGATGTCTGGGACCGGATGATGCTGCTTGTCGACAGAGCCGATGAGCGGGCGAAAGCGCAAGGCTTGCCCACCGAGCTGCCTGAAAACACACTGGGAAATACCAACCCGGTAAGCTCTGTAGAACTCACGATTGATGCACTGGATGCCTGGGATATTCCTATTGGCGTGACGCGTGTCTCTGGCGGCCAGGAGTTCGGTGAATGGACGATTCAGCTTGCCAATGAGGTTGCGCGAGGCACCGTTGTTATTCGTGAAGACGACAGTGAACCACTCGTTCTCTTGATGGATTTTGTTCACGTCCCTGAGCCCCAGGAGCCAGCACCTGAGCAGCAGGAAACACTGGCCAGCTCTGACGCGGGAGAAAATTCACCCAATGCTCCACAAAATACAGACCCCATGGCGGAGTTTATTCCGGCGGATGTCAGTGCCATGGATATTACGATTCAGGAGCTCTACTACGGCACCCGTAACTTTGGTCGCTGGCAGGCGACAACGCGCCCAATTCCTTCTGGCTTGAGCTTGCAGGTCCTCGACAGTGATATGAAGGGGATCAAGCTGCAGGGAACACTCGACTGGGTTCTGCGTGAAGGTCAGCATGCAACTCGTATGACAGAGTTTGATGTCAGTGCGAGTAAGGTGGCGGATATTCAGCGCGCTTTCCGTCTGCAGCCAGTTGTAGAGGGTGATAGGCTCACTGGCAAATTCAGTCTCGACTGGATTGGCTCGCCCGCTGGCTTTGATACAGAGACATTAAACGGAAAGGCCAATTTCCGAATTACCGATGGTCGGGTAAATGCGGAAGGCGCTGCGGCCTTGAAAGCTTTCGGAGCGCTGAATTTTAATTCTATTTTCCGACGTCTTCGTCTCGACTTCTCTGACCTGGTAGGTTCGGGGTTAGCATTTGATACTATGAAAGGCGCCGCGAGTATCGAACAGGGTGTGCTGACTTTGAGTGAACCGATTACGGTTGACGGCCCGGGCGGTAAATTCCTGACATCGGGCATGACCAACCTGAATACCACCGAGTTGGATATGAAACTGGCGGTGACTTTTCCTGTCACCAATACATTGCCTCTTGTTGCCGTCCTTGCTGGTTTTGCTCCACCGGTCGCCGCTTCGATTTACGTGACTGAACGGCTTATTGGTGATGAATTGGAACGTTTTACCAGTGCGAGCTATACCATTTCCGGGACATGGGAAGAGCCGGATGTGAAGCTGAATAAAGCCTTCGATAATGATGTTGAAGGTAAGAAAAGCCGTGGCTTTATGGATCGTGTGCTGAGTATTTTTGGATTGGGAGGGGACGACTGATGAGCCGTCGGATTGCAGCGGTACAGTACACCAGTGTCAGTGACCCGGATAAAAACAAACGAGCGCTGTCTGTGTTGATTGCTGAAGCCGCATCTCAGCAGGCAGACCTCGTGCTTTTGCCCGAAATGTGTCTGAGTATGAACAGTGATTATTATCACGAGCTTGCTCAGGATTGCGCCACATTGGAGTGGTTAGGGGCTCAGGCAGCTGCGCATTCTTTGTGGCTGGTGGCTGGCGCTGTTCCTCAGCCCGCCCCAGGTAATGACCCTCGCGTGCGTTCTGCGTCTCTGGTATTTAATCCACAAGGCGAGCTGGTAACACGATACGACAAGATTCATTTATTTGATGTTGAGGTGGGTGACGCGCAAGGGAGCTACCGCGAGTCGGATACGTTTTCGCCGGGAAACGACATTGTAAGCATCGAAACCCCCGTCGGTAATATTGGATTAACGATTTGTTTTGACCTGCGCTTCCCTGAGCAATATCAGGCGTTACGCGACGCGGGAGCAGACATTATTCTTATACCTGCTGCCTTTACGCACACAACAGGAGAAGCCCACTGGGAGATTCTGTTAAAGGCACGTGCGATTGAAACCCAATGCTACGTACTCGCAGCGAATCAGTGTGGCTGGCATGACGATAAACGCCGCACCTGGGGGCACTCTATGATTGTTGGGCCTTGGGGCGACACGCTTGGGATGCTCCACGAATCACCCGGTGTGATCGTTGCTGATGTTGATCTGACGGAGCTGGCCAACGTCAGAAAGAAAATGCCACTCACACGTTCGTAGTGAGCACTTCAAGCGACTGGTCTT
Source organism: Thalassolituus sp. UBA3500 (assembly GCF_002377545.1). Lineage (NCBI taxonomy): Bacteria > Pseudomonadati > Pseudomonadota > Gammaproteobacteria > Oceanospirillales > Oceanospirillaceae > Thalassolituus > Thalassolituus sp. UBA3500. The sequence goes on from NZ_DFQB01000059.1 coordinate 14,630, forward strand.
GATACAAATTGTCAAACCAGTCGCTCGTAGAGTAAGCCCAAAACTAATACCAATAAGATAAAAGAAATCCCTTGCCAGAATTTGACAGGGTCTCGCTCCATTACTGGCGGACGTGATTTTTGCAGATAAACCGAGTTTGGATTTCTCAGGTCATAAATAAATTCGGACGGTTCTTTGTAGCGCATCTCTCGTTTAGGGTGGACTGCTTTCTTAATTGCCTCATCTACCCATACAGGAATGGCACGTCCGCAATTTCGCACGGAGGTGTAATGCAGTTTGTTCAGATCCTTACGCTTGCTGATGCGGGCGACATCTGAGCCGTAAGGTAACCGCCCGGTCAGTAGCTCGTACGTAATTGCACCGAGTGCGTATACATCTGATTCTGTTGAACCCTGCGCCCCAAGAAAATATTCGGGTGCTGAGTATTGAGCGGTGCCGAGTAACGTCAGGCGTTCCAGTGGTGTATCTATCTCGCTGATGCCGGCCACTCGCGTTGAACCAAAGTCCAGAATCCGCACAATACCGTCATTACCGATCATTAAATTATCGGGTTTAAGATCTTGATGCAGCATTTCGAGACGATGAAAGGCCTGAATGCCACGGGCGGCCTGCTCCATAATTTCTCGCACCTGTTCGAGCGTTGGCTCTGGGTGATCACGCATCCATTGGTCCAGAGTCTGCCCTTCAATGAATTCCGTTGTGACATAAATGAAGTTGCGAACCCGGTGGGATGGCCCGGGGCGCACGACGTAAGGGCTGTCGATTCTTCTGGCGATCCAGTCCTCCAGCAAGAAGCGTTCAAGGTAAGCCGTGTTGTCGCGTAATTCCCCTGATGGCGTTTTTAATATCAGTGTTTGCTCGGTTTCACGGTCTTTCGCAAGATAGACGTGACTGCGTGGGCTGCTGTGTATCTTACGCAGAATGTTATAGCCATCGAAGTTGTCGCGCGCTTTCAATGAGGGAGGGAAGGGCAGCTCGGTCAGTCGTTGATGAACATCTTCTTTATTCTGATCAAGCAGGTGATCTATGCGTAAGATCTGGATTGTGAGGTTGTCGTCGCTGTCGTTCTCTCGGGCTGCTTCCAGAATTTCGCGGGCAGCACGGTCCAGATCGGATGAGTATTGACGGATCGTGCTGATGACCAGCTCGTCGTTAACGAACTCATAAATGCCGTCGGTAGCGCTGATGAAAATATCACCGACATTGACCGACACAGACAGGTAGTCAATTTCTAACTGGGTATCCATACCTAAAGCACGGGTCAGGTAGCTTTGGTCTTCGGAGGTATAAAAGCGATGGTCGGTGGTCAGTTGCTCCAGTTGATCACCGGTGACTCTGTATACACGACTGTCACCGACGTGAAAAATATGAGCGGTGCGGGATTTAATAACTAACCCATTAAAAGTGCAGACGTAGCCTTTGTTCGGGTCGTAGCTTCTCAGGTTTCTTCTGGCCTGCGCGTGCAGCCATGAGTTTGTCGCTTCCAGTACACGCAGCCCCGAGGTTTTTACGGACCAGGCCTCTGAGGTACTGAAATAGTCACTGAGAAAGCTCTGAACTGCGGTTGCGCTGGCGTCCTGGCTGACGTTGCTGCTGCTGATGCCATCGGCCAATGCCATGGCAACGCCTTTGCTTTCAAGAAGGGGCAGTGTTGGGGTGTGAACGGCGTGAAAGTCCTGGTTAATGGCTTTGACGCCTTTATCGCTGCATTGACCTGTGCTGACTTTCAGCTGCTCTGACATGGTGTTGCCTCGCAGAAAAAACAAATCTGCCTGTGCAATATGCACAGGCAGAGTGGATTGCTAACCATAAAAGGGTAGCGTTTACAGGGCGCGGTCAGCGCTCTGGCGTACATGAGTAAAGTACAGAGGCAGTGCAACGAACACAAAACCACCGACAAGGTTACCCAGGGCAGTAGGCAGTTCATTCCAGATAATGTAATCCATCACGGTGAAATCACCACCCATGATCATAGAGAACGGGAACAGGAACATGTTTACGATGGAGTGCTCAAAACCCATAAAGAAGAACAGCATGATTGGCATCCACATGGCGAACATTTTAGAGATCGCTGAAGTAGAAATCATGGCACCAACAACACCCATTGATACCATCCAGTTGCACAGCATGCCGCGGATGAAAATAGTGATCCAGCCGTCAACGCCATGCGACGCATAACCTACCGTACGCGATTCACCGATGGTTGATACTTTAGCAGCGATCGCACCGCCGTCTGTGTTGTAGCCATAGGTCAGGATGAAAGAAATCATGATCGCAACAGACAAAGCACCCGCCAGGTTGCCGCAGAATACCAGGCCCCAGTTACGCAGCATTTGCGGAACAGTACAGCCAGGACGTTTGTCGATAATTGCCAGTGGCACCAGAGTGAATACACCGGTCAGCAAGTCGAACTTCATCAGGTAGAGCATGATGAAACCAACAGGGAACAGAACCGCGCCCAGAATCGGAGAGCCACTTTTCATGGCTACTGTGATCGCGAATACGGCTGCCAGGGCCAGGATAGCGCCAGCCATAAAAGCACGGATTAACGTGTCTTTGGTCGACATGAATATCTTTTCTGCACCGCTATCCACCATTTTTGTGGCGAACTCAGAAGGCATTAAGTAGGACATAGCATTTCCTCATTATTTGGGGGTGTTCTATCGGCTTTAAAATGAAAAACGGCGTCGCCCCAGTCAGTGATTAACCGATGGGTATCGACGCCGTTATCGAATTTTTTCTGAATTTTTTAAGAGCCGCCGTTGGCTCAACAGGGACTTGCAACCACCGTGCCATGTTTAAAAAATGTCAATAAAACCCCATAAAAACAGTGGCTTAAGACAGGGGGTTAGATGCTCATTGAGTGTCGGGGAGAACCTGAGGTGTCGACGGTGCGATAGACAGGTGCATGCAAAACAAAAAATGCGCACTAAGTGCGCATCTTTATATAAGGGTAAGAGGGACGGGGGGATAACCTGATGAAGAGCTCAGGCGTTGCTGTCGATTTCTTTTATCAGCTGGAAGAGTTTCTTGAATGCCGTTCCCGGCTTTGGTGGCTCAGCCTGCATTTCTTTCTGCGCATTGCGCACAAGGTTGCGTAGTTGTTGCCGGTCTGTGTCTGGGTAGGTATCCAGAAATTCATTCATTGCCTTACCGTCATTGATAAGGCGATTACGCCACTGCTCCAACTGGCCTATCCGGCGACCGAAGGCCTCGCTAGAAGGATCGAGCATATCGATTGCTTCTTGAATCGCGTCGATATCTTCAGAGCGCATTAGTTTGCCGATGTATTGAAAGTGACGACGGCGGGCCTCGTGCTTCTTAATACGACGGCTCTCTTCCAGTGCTGCCATAAGTACCTCGGTCACCGGAAGATCTGCCCATTTTGCAGGGGAAAGATTACACAGGGTTTCTCCGAGATCCTGATAGCGTTGCATTTCACGCTTCATCTCAGTCTTACTGACCAGTTCGTATTCGATGTCGTCGTCTTCGTGGGTCATAAGAACTCCGGAGTATTCAGTGCTTTGCTTGCCGTAATGAAGAAAGCTTATAAGTAGAAGATGGTTGCCAGGCCGAGAAAAGACAGGAAGCCAATCACGTCGGTGACGGTTGTCAGAACTACGCCTCCGGCGAGTGCCGGGTCGATGCCGCGAGCCTTCAGAATCAGTGGCAGTGCGGCCCCTGTGACGGCCGCGACCAATAAGTTAATAATGATGGCGGCACCAATGATGGCGGCAATGCCAGGGTCGTTAAACCAGAGCAGGGTGATCACTGCTATAACGGCAGCCCACAATACGCCGTTAATTCCGGCGACGATTATTTCCCGGTTAAACAGCCAGCGGAAGTTCGCGCTGGAGAGGTGCCCCAGAGCCTGTCCACGAATGACCAGCGTCAGCACCTGACTACCGGCGATGCCACCCATACTTGCAACAATGGGCATCAGTACGGCGAGGGCGACGACCTGTTCGATGGTTTTATCGAACAGGCCAATGACGGCAGAGGCAGCCAGCGCCGTAAGTAGATTGATGCCCAGCCAGACGGCTCGACGGCGGCTGGTTTTCAGCGCCGGAGCAAAAGTGTCTTCTTCTTCATCCAGACCTACCGAACTCATCAGGGAGTGATCCGCGGTTTCCCGGATAACGTCTACCACGTCATCGATGGTGATACGGCCGATGAGTTTGCCGTCGACATCGACAACCGGTGCCGATACAAGGTCATGTCGCTCGAACAGTTTAGCGACGTCGGTATCCTGCATCGTTGCAGGAATGACTCGCGCATCAGTCGTCATGACCTCACGCACGGTCTGGTTAGGATCACTGACGAGAAGCTTGTTGATGGTCAGGATACCAATAAATTCGTTATTCCGGTTTACGACCAGCAAGTTATCCGTCATTTCCGGCAGCGTAGGGTGTCGACGGAGGTAACGCATAACGACTTCAAGGCTGATATCAGGACGGATGGTCACCGTATCGGTGTTCATCAGACCACCGGCGCTGTCCTCTGGGTAGCCCAGTACCTGCTCAAGACGGGTTCGATCCTGATGGTCCATCGCGTCGAGCACTTCTTGAGTAACGCGCTCAGGAAGCTGCTGCAGGATGTCGGCGACGTCATCGGCGTCGAGGTCAGAGGTGATGTCGACCAGTTCTTCGGCGCTCAGGTCCGACAGGAATTGTGCCTGCAGGTCTTCGCTAAGGTACTGAAGAACCTCGCCCTCAAGCTCTTTGTCGACCAGGTCCCAGAGCACTTTACGTGCTTTGGGCGGTGATGACTCGATCAGGTGAGCAATATCGGCGGGTGCCAGGCCAGAGTTCAGGATGCGCTGTACTTTATTCAGGGCACCACTTTCCAGGGCAGCATTAAGGCTGTGGAGTTTTGCTTTTGCCTTTTCTGTGTGCTGAGCCATGGCCGGAATCCGGAGTAAAACGGGTTTACTGATTCTAGCCTGATTGCCGGATTGATACCACGAAAGTACTCGCAGTTTTGGGCCTAATCAGCTGTTTTCGCGGGGATTATCGCTAAATTTCCCGGAGGGCTATTCTTCTTCGTCGAAGCGCCGCTCAATGAGGTCGGTGATGGCGTCGACCGCAGCTTCTTCATCGCTGCCTTCGGCCGTCAGAATCAGTTCAGTGCCTTTGCTGGCAGCCAGCATCATGACGGACATAATGCTTTTGCAGTCGACCATACGCCCGTCCTGGCCAATCTTAAGCTGGCTGGAGAATGCTGACGCAGTAGATACCAGTTTGGCCGCTGCGCGGGCATGCAGGCCGAGTTTATTTATTATAAGAACGTTTTTCTGGATCATACGGTGTCCGGATTATGGAGTAGGCAGGTTCGCTGCTCGTGCGAGTTCACGATGACGCACCTGGACGTTCGGGTATTTCATTCGGTATTCGGTGGCGAGTTGCTCAGCCAGATAAACGGATCTGTGCTGACCGCCGGTGCAACCAATGGCGATCGTCATATAGCTGCGGTTAGCTTCGATCAGACGGTCAGTCCATTGCCCCAGAAAATCGCTGATCGATTTTCGCATTTCACCGACGACGTCATAGCTGTTCAGGAATAATTGTACTTCGCTGTCGAGGCCTGTGAGCTTGCGCAGGTCTTCACTCCAGTACGGATTGGGCAGATGGCGCACATCGAACACGTAGTCTGCGTCGGTGGGGATACCATGCTTAAATCCGAACGATTCAAATAATATCGACATTTCACCGTTGGGGCGGTCTGCAACCCGCAGGCGAATCATGCTGCGCAACTCGTGAACTGACATGTGCGTTGTATCTAATGTCAGATCCGCCATGTTGGCGAGCGGATCAAGGAGGTCTTTCTCCTGATCGATGGCTTCTGCCAGTGACAGCTCGTGGGTTGTCAGCGGGTGCTTGCGTCGTGTCGCACTGAATCGCTGTAGCAGAACTTTTTCAGAGGCGTCGAGATAAACCACATCAAGCTGATAGTGATCATTAGGCAGGTCGAGCAGTAGCTTCTCTATCGGCTCTTCTGTGGCCGAGAGATTGCGAGCATCAATACTGACCGCAACCCGGGTCAGCTTGTCATTGGCGTCAGCCTGACTGGCAAGGGCAGGCAGTAGCCCGATGGGCAGGTTGTCGATGCAATAGAATCCAAGATCTTCGAGCACGTGCAGCGCACTCGACTTCCCCGATCCTGATCTTCCGCTGATGACTACCAGGCGCATATTCGACTCCGTGATTACTACCGCTCTGCGATCGCTCGCTGGAAAAGACGTTTGGCGTCTGGCGCGTTGCGCAAAGCTTCGCGATATTCCGCCTGATTAAAGTTACTGGCGAGTGTCGCCAGTATCTGAAGGTGTTCGTCGGTTGCTTCCTCGGGGACTAACAAAGCAAATACGAGGTCGACCGGATTACCATCGATAGAATCATAGTCTATCGGGGTATTTAATCTCAGAAGAACGCCCAGCGCTTTCTGGCACTGCAACAACCGGCAGTGCGGGATGGCAATACCTTCTCCTATCCCTGTGCTTCCCATGCGCTCGCGTGCTAACAGGCGTTCGTAGATATCGTCTGCGGAGGCATCGCCGATTTCTTCAGCAACCAGAGATGAAAGTTGTTCTAACAGTTTTTTCTTACTGGAAACGGTCACGTCAATGACGGACCGTTCCGGTGTGAGGATATCCTCAATACTCAAAGACATGCTTCAGCCTTGACCGTGTTGGCGCGCGACCTGCTTCTCTTTGTGCTTAAGAACCTGACGGTCCAGTTTGTCGACCATCTGATCAATGGCGGTGTACATGTCTTCGTTTTCTGCTTTCGCGTGCAGGTCGTGACCTGTGATGTGTATCGTCCCTTCGGCCGTCTGGCGATCTTTAACGACGGTCAACGTGATCTGACCTGTGGTGATGCTGTCGCTATGGCGCGTAAGCTTCGACATTTTATCTTCAACGTGCGCCTGCATCGCTTCCGTTACTTCTACATGATGACCACTGATATTGATTTGCATGCCAAGTCTCCTGTGTCGCTGGCGGTAGGTGAATCAGAATCTGTTCACATTGATATAACAGACTCTAAATCAACTGCTTACGTTCATTCGATGGTGGTATCAGCATAGCCTCGCGGTATTTCGCTACCGTGCGCCGTGCCACTTTGATGCCCTTTTCACCGAGCATCGTTGCTATCTTGTTGTCACTGAGTGGCTTACGCGTGTTTTCGTCCGCGATCAGTTTCTTGATCATCGCCCGGATAGCCGTCGATGAACACTCTCCGCCGCTGTCGGTGCTGACGTGGCTGGAGAAAAAGTATTTAAGCTCAAAAATCCCACGTGGGGTATGCATGTATTTCTGGGTGGTTACCCGAGAGATCGTCGACTCATGCATACCTACGGCTTCGGCGATGTCATGGAGCACAAGTGGCTTCATGCCTTCATCACCTTCTTCAAAGAAGTCTATCTGGAATTCAACAATTTTGGTTGCGACTTTGAGCAGAGTGTCATTGCGACTTTGCAGACTTTTAATAAACCAGCGTGCTTCCTGCAGGTGATCTTTGAGGAAGGTATTGTCAGCACTGCTGTCTGAGCGGCGAATCAGTGATGCGTAGTCGGCATTCACCCGCAGCTTGGGCGCAATCTCTGGATTCAGCTCAACACGCCACTCGTCTCTGATCTGGCGGACGATGACGTCTGGAATAACGTACTCGGATTCTTCTGAGGCAATGCCTGCACCCGGCTTCGGGTTAAGCTCTTTGATCAGTCGCATGACTGACTTGAGGTCATCTTCCTTCAATTTTGTGCGGCGCATCAGTGACTGATAGTCGCGACTACCGAGCAGGTCAATGTGATCACGTATGATCAGCTGCGCTTCGGTGAGCCAGGGGGTGCCCTGAGGCAGTTGATGCAGTTGCAGAAGCAGGCATTCGCGCAGGTCGCGGCAGAAAACACCCGCCGGATCAAACTGCTGAAGGCGATGCAGAACCGCCATAACTTCTTCTTCTTCGATTTCCAGCGATGGGTCCATCGCTTCAATGACGTCTTCAACGGTGGTGTGCAGATACCCATCGTCGTCTACGCCATCGATCAGCATGGTAGCGACTTCGCGGTCAGCGTCTGACATGGGCGTCAGGTTGAGCTGCCAGAGCAGGTGGTCCTGCAGGTTGTCGCTGGTTGCATAGCGCGAGTCGTAGTCGAAGTCTTCGTCAGCGGGGCCGGAGCTGGAGGCAACGCCAGCACTCACCTGATAGGTATCTTCCCACTGGCTGTCTACCGGGAGGTCATCAGGCAGTTTTTCGCTCGACCATTGCTCGTCGAGAGACTCCTGTCCACTCTGGTCGTCGTAGGAGTTATCTTCGTATGAGTTGTCGTAATCCTGATTGTCAGAGGAGGCTTCTCGGCTGTCTCTGTCGTTGTTGTCTGAATCAGAATTGCGGGAATCGTTATCGGACTCGTTGCCGGAGTCGTTGCCGGAGTCGCTGTTGTCATCAAACTCTTCGCTTTCCAGCATCGGGTTAGAATCCAGCGCTTCCTGAATTTCCTGTTGCAGGTCCAGTGTGGATAACTGGAGGAGGCGGATGGCCTGTTGCAGCTGGGGCGTCATCGTCAGCTGCTGGCCCATCTTAATCTGAAGGGATGTCTTCATATAACTCGGTATTTACGACCTGAAAATCGAACCATCTTTTTGTTTGATGTACTTAGCATTATAGGCAAAGTCCTTGTGTATGGAACCTATTTTGCTTACCAGAGTAAATAGATAACTCTACAGTACGTGACATCGGTCTGAGTTTCAAAGACGGAAGTCGTCGCCGAGGTAGACTTCGCGTACCTGTTCGTTCGCCAGCACATCTTCAGCGGTGCCTTCGGCGATGATATGCCCGCCTCCAACGATAAAGGCTTTCTCGCAAATTGCGAGGGTTTCACGCACGTTGTGGTCAGTAATGAGAACGCCGATGCCCCGGGCTTTTAGCTGTCGGATGATATCCATAATGTCAGACACTGAGATCGGGTCGACCCCGGCGAATGGCTCGTCGAGCAGAATGAATGAGGGCTCGGCAGCCAGTGCCCGAGCTATCTCGACGCGGCGGCGTTCACCGCCGGACAGTGCCATACCCGCGCTGTCGCGAATGTGCTGAATATGGAACTCGTTCAGCAGCTGCTCCAGTTGCTCATTGCGCTGCTGTCGATTCAGGTCGTTGCGGGTCTCAAGGATTGCCATGATGTTGTCGGCAACGCTGAGTTTGCGGAAAATAGAGGCTTCCTGTGGCAGATAGCCTATGCCCTTGCGGGCGCGGCCATGCATCGGCAGGTGGCTGATGTCTTCATCATCGATCATGATGCGTCCACGATCAGCCTGCACCAGATTAACGATCATGTAAAAACAGGTTGTTTTACCTGCGCCATTGGGGCCCAGCAAACCAACGATCTGACCGCTTTCTACGCGGATAGACACATCTTTAACGACTTCACGGCCGCCGTAACTTTTGGCCAGATGTTCTGCCTTCAGTGTTTTCATTCTGTCGCTGCTTCCGGAGATTCTGTCGAGTCAGGTTCTGAGTCAGATTCAGGTTTGGGCGGCTGGATAACGACTTTGATCCGGCCGGAGTCTTCGTCGGTACTGTCGGTCGACGACTCGGCGATGTTGCCATCTGCACGTACGGTCTCTGTTGCCATATCATAGGTGATGCGTTCACCACTGAAGATGTTGCCTTCCTGTTCCAGTTCGGCATCGCCAGTGATAATGATGCGGCGCTCGCTGGTGTAATAATCGATGCGATTGCCCAGTGCGGTGGTCAGTGGTTTGCCGACTTCGATCTGCTGTTGATAGCGGGCACGATCGCCTTCTGCTACGGCTTTTTCAAGAGTGTCACCGTTACGCAGAATCATCAGACGGTCGGCTTCGATTTTCAGAGTGCCCTGAGTGAGGACAACGTTTCCTTCGTAGACGACGGTACCCGCGCGTCGGTCGATTTCTGCAGAGTCTGACAGAATCGTCATTTCTTTCTGCCAGTCATCCGGCAGTGCGACAGCGTAGCTAGCAATCACTGACAGCGAGATCACGGCCAGTTTATTGAACAGGTTCATAAGTCGTGCGGACTCCTGTTTTCAGTTCGAGGCGCTGACGACTGGCGTCAAACATCATTCCGGTGCCGGTCATGCGGCTATTTTCGCCCGTCATCGTGACCAACTCGTCGGTCTCGGCGATTTTCTTATCAATATGATAGGTCAGTCTCGAGGTTTCAAGGCGCATCGGGTCGCTACTGTCGAGGGGCCTGATCAGTATGTTGCCAGATAATTTCAGCGCTTGATCGTTGCCACGCATCACTCCTTCATCGGCGGTCAGTACCCAGTCGTCTTTTGAGCTGACCAGAAGGCGAGGTTCACTGAAAACGGTGAGGTCGCCCTCGGGAAAATGCTCTGATTTTGCGGCGTAAAAAGTGTCGGCCAGTGAGCCGTCTTTTTCATAGCGGCGACTGAACAGAACTTCACCATAATAATCTGGTTCACGAACAGCCTGTTCTGTCGTTTGCCCGGTAATATCACGGGTGTAGCGATCTACTGCCAGAAAGGCAACGCCAAAAAATGCGGTAACTAGCAGCAGTAGATAGCGCTTACGCATCAGATAACGCCTGCTCGCAGAAGGTCGTGCATGTTAATAACACCGACGGTGCGGCCTTCGTCCTGCACGACGAGCGCGTTGATCTTGCCGTCTTCCATGATTTTCAGGGCTTCCGCAGCCAGCATGCCCGGCGAGGTTGTCTTACATTCAGCCGTCATGACATCTTTGATGGTGGCGTTGCGGATATCGACACCGTGATCGATGGCACGGCGAAGGTCACCGTCGGTAAAGATACCGGCGAGTTTACCGTCGGAGCCTGCGACTGTGGTCATGCCTAACCCTTTCGAGGTAGCGATCAGCAGCGCTTCTGGCAAAGATGTCTCGGGAGACACAACCGGAATCTGGTCGCCGCTGTGCATGATGTTTTCAACTTTAAGGAGCAGGCGACGCCCGAGGCTGCCGCCCGGATGAGAGAACGCGAAATCTTCGGCGGTAAAGCCTTTGGCTTCGAGCAGCGCGATCGCCAGTGCATCACCCATAACCAGCGCACACGTGGTTGATGATGTCGGTGCCAGATCAAGAGGGCAGGCCTCCTGATCGACACCCGCATAAAGATGGCTGTCGGCTGCTTTTGCCAGTGTCGATTCTTTATTCCCTGTCATGCTGATCAGCTGGGTGCCTTGACGCTTCAGCAGTGGTAACAGACTGGTGACCTCGCTGGTTTCACCGGAGTTCGATAACGCAATCACAACATCAGCAGCCGTGATCATACCCATGTCACCGTGGCTGGCCTCACCCGGGTGAACGAAAAAAGCCGGGGTGCCCGTACTGGCCAGAGTTGCCGCCATTTTGTTACCGACGTGCCCTGATTTACCCATGCCGGTAACCACCACGCGACCACGGCACTGAATAATTATCTGGCAGGCGCGGGTGAAATTGTCATCCAGGTGGTTGTTCAGTAAACCGACCGCTTCCTGTTCGAGTTTTACAGTGCGGCGGGCAGAGTCGATAAAATTAAACGTTGTTGATTCAGTCATGCTTGGTTTGCCAGAAATAAGGTGAACATGTAGCCGAGGTAACCGGCGGTAAGAATGATGCCCGGAATGCGCCCCAGTGTCCCTCTGCGATAACAGATAACGAAAAACAGCAGCAGGGCAAAGGTGGCGCCAGCCATCACTATGTAGTCACGGTAAAGTGCCATTGGTTCAACGGCGGTGACCGCCAGAATTCCCGGGATAGGCATTACTGCGAGCAGATTGAAAATATTCGAGCCAATGACATTGCCAATGGCAATGTCGTGGTGACCTTTCAGAGCGCTGGCGACGGACGCAGCTAGCTCCGGCAGGCTGGTGCCAATCGCAATAATCGTCAGGCCGATCACCAGGTCAGACACTCCAAAGGCTGTTGCGATACCTGTTGCGCCCCAGACCAGTGCTTTTGAACTGGCCATCAGGGTGATCAGACCGACGACCAGCCAGAACACGGCTTTGCCGGTAGGTGTGCTTTCGATTTCGGCCGCTTCGTCTTCGTCAATCACCGATTCGCCGCTATCAGACGATTGCTGGAACATAAGGAACAGGGCGAATACCAAAGCAGCGATCAGTATCAGGGCGTCTACCAGATTCAGCTCAAGATCGATCAGTACGACACCTGCGAGCAGGGTGATCATCATCAGCAGAGGGAGTTCTTTTTTCAGCAAGCCCTTCTGCAATGGAATAGGCGCGACAAGGGCCGTGATACCAAGTACCAGTGCAATGTTGGTGATGTTAGAGCCAATAGCATTACCGATGGCCAGGTTACCCGCTCCGTCGATGGAGGCCATCGCCGAAACAAACATCTCTGGCGCGGACGTGCCGATGGAAACAATCGTCAGGCCAACGAGCATTTGAGACATGCCCAGATGACGTGCAGTCGCCGCAGCACCGATAACAAATTTGTCAGCACTCCAGACAAGTAAAATCAGGCCAACGAGGATTGCGCCTATTTCGGGATACATAGCAAAAGATCACGCTCAGGAAATTAAGCCGCTCATTGTACCGGAGCGGGGAATCGGCGCAATTGCAACAGGATGTTCCGTCTACCGTGCGGAATTGCCGTTGGTATGCCCTGAACAATCCGATATGCTAGCGGTCAGTTAAAGTACAGGGTAAATACAGGTCACCTGATGTCTGACAATAACAACCACGTCGAAGTTAAGGATGTCACCTTTTATCGTGGTAAAAGAAAGATCTACGACGGTCTCAATGTTGCCTTCCCGCGCGGTAAAATTACCGCAATCATGGGGCCGAGCGGCACAGGGAAGACAACGCTCTTGCGCATGATCGGTGGCCAGCTCAAGGCGGACTCTGGCGAGGTGCTGGTGGATGGCAGCAATGTCGGCACCATGAGTCGTGGAGATCTGTTCGAGCTGCGTAAAAATAAAATGGGCATGCTGTTCCAGACCAGTGGTTTGTTTACGGATCTCAATGTCTTTGACAATGTCGCTTTCCCGCTGCGTACCCACACCGATCTTCCGGACGACATGATCCGTGATCTGGTGCTGATGAAACTCGAAGCGGTGGGCCTTCGCGGTGCGCGTGATCTGTTTCCTGCGGAACTGTCCGGTGGCATGGTGCGCCGTGTTGCGTTAGCGCGCTCTATCGCCATGGACCCTGAACTCATTATGTATGACGAGCCGTTTACCGGGCTCGATCCTATTTCTATGGGGATGATTCTGCGCCTGATCCGAGGTTTAAATGAAGCGCTCGGTCTGACCAGCTTGCTGGTGTCTCACGATGTGGAAGAATCCTGTCAGATTGCTGATTACCTTTGCATCGTTTCAGGCGGAAAAGTGATTGGCTTCGGTACACCAGACGAACTCCGAAATGGCGACAACGCTGAAGTACGGCAGTTTCTTAACGGTGATCCTGATGGCCCTGTACCCTTCCATTATCCGGCCGATGACTATCGCGCTGATTTATTTGCGGGAGAGGCGTAATGCTTAAGCATGTACGAAGCCTGGGGCAGGTCGGTGTTCAATCGATTCAGTCTATTGGCCGGGCCGGAATGCTGTTTACTCAGTCGGTCACCTGGGGCGGCCCCGGCAGTGCCGGTTTCCTTGATCTTATCCGTCAGATTCACTCTGTGGGGGTTCGCTCGTTATCGATCATTATCGTGGCGGGGTTCTTTGTCGGCATGGTGTTGGCCCTTCAGGGCTACAACATTCTGGTGAAGTTCGGTTCGGTTTCTGCGCTTGGGACCATGGTTTCTCTGACCCTGCTACGTGAACTTGGCCCGGTACTCGCGGCGCTGCTGTTTGCAGGGCGCGCAGGCTCGGCTCTGACTGCTGAAATTGGTTTGATGAAAGCCACTGAGCAGTTGTCGGCGATGGAGATGATGGGCGTTGACCCACTCAAACGTGTGATTACGCCGCGACTATGGGCGGGCGTCATCAGTGTTCCCATCCTGGCGCTGCTATTCAGCACGGTAGGCATCTGGGGAGGTGCATTTGTCGCTGTCGACATGCTTGGGCTTTATGACGGTGCTTACTGGAGCAATATGGCGAACACCGTAGAGTTTTATGAAGACGTTGTTCAAGGCCTTATTAAGGCTGCGGTGTTCGGTGTGGTCGTGACCTGGATTGCCGTGTATCAGGGCTATGACGCCGCGCCAACCTCAGAAGGTATTGGTAAGGCAACGACACAGACGGTAGTGATCTCATCACTGGCGATTCTTGGGCTGGATTTTATATTGACTGCGGTCATGTTAGGAGGCGTGTAAAACATGCGTATGCGTAATGTCGAACTCATGGTCGGCGGCTTTATGGTAATGGGCATTATAGCTCTTGTGTTGATGGCACTGCGGGTCAGTGGCCTATCTATGGACGCGGCGGGTGAAACCTACACAATTAAGGCACGTTTCGAGAACCTGGGTGGTCTGACTGACCGTGCTAAAGTCTCGCTGGCGGGTGTCACTATCGGTCGGGTAACTAATATTACCTTGGATCAGGAGTGGTACGCCGCTGTGGTTGAGATGGAAATTGATAAGTCCATGAGCACCTTGCCGATTGATACCAGTGCATCGATTCTTACTGCCGGTCTGCTTGGCGAGAAATACATTGGTCTCAGTGTCGGTGCCGAAATTGATTACATGCAGGATGGCGACTGGGTGCAGGATACGCAGTCAGCGATTGTCCTTGAAGAGTTGATCAGCCGTTTCCTGTTCAGTAAGGCCGAGGGCGAATGAGCGCGCCCTCGTTGTCGGTCGCCACGGCCGGAGATATCCAGGTCGCGGGAGATCTTACTCTGCATACCGTCGCCAGTCTGATCAAACCTGGTCACGAGGCGATTGCACAGGCACAGGGTCAGGTGGTTGTTGATCTGGCCGCCGTGAGTCGTTTCAGTAGTGCAGGTGTTGCCCTGATTCTGAACTGGCTGCGTGCTGCTGAGACCCGCAAGGTGTCGCTCATGATCAAAAATCCACCTGCGGACCTGCCTGCGATCATCGAGGTATGTGATCTTGATGCGGTTTTTGAGCCAGTCCTGTCAGGTTCTGACCTGCCGGAGTAAGTCAGTACTTCGGTTCAGCGCCTAAATCCGCTATGATTGTGCGCTTTCTGAACTGAGTGGTAGTTACAATATGTCCTCGGATATTACCCCGAACGAAATCCTGGAAGTGTTACAGGCTGAAGCCCCGGATGTTACCTGGTCTGTCGTTGACGGCTACGTAAAGGAAATCACCGGAGTCGGGGAGGTTTTCGAAGGCCTGAACGCAGTGAAGCGTCAGCAGTTCGTCTACAAAATTCTGAATCCCTATATCGTTGATGGTCGGCTTCATGCAGTGTCCATCCAGACTTATACGCCTGCTGAAAAAGCCTGAGCGTGAGACCCTGAAATGGAAAAACTGAGAATCGAGGGCGGCAACCGCCTCGACGGCGAAGTCCGTATTTCCGGCGCAAAAAACTCGGCGCTGCCGATCCTTGCGGCAACGCTGCTGGCTGAAGGGCCGATGCAGGTGGGTAACCTGCCGCATTTGCACGACATTACCACCATGCTTGAGCTGCTTGGCCGCATGGGCGTCAGTGTTGCCATCAATGAAGATATGTCGGTCGAGACCGTCTGCGGAGAGCTGAACAGTCTTGTTGCACCTTACGATCTTGTCCGCACCATGCGTGCTTCTATTCTGGTGTTGGGCCCACTGCTTGCTCGCTACGGCGAAGCCGAAGTCTCCCTGCCAGGTGGTTGTGCCATTGGCTCCCGTCCGGTGGATCTGCACCTGCGCGGTATGGAAGCGTTAGGAGCTAAGGTCGAAGTGCTTGAAGGTTACGTTAAAGCCTGGGCACCCGAAGGCCGCTTAAAAGGTGCCAATATTTTCCTTGATACCGTGACCGTGACCGGTACCGAGAACATCATGATGGCTGCCGTGCTGGCCGACGGTAAAACCGTCATCGAAAACGCCGCGCGTGAGCCGGAAGTCGTTGATCTGGCCAACTGCCTTAACGCTATGGGCGCTAAGATTACCGGTGCGGGCACCGACACCATGGAAATTGAAGGCGTCGAAACACTGCACGGCTGTGAATTTAATGTCCTGCCAGACCGTATCGAAACCGGCACCTTTCTGGTGGCCGCTGCTGTAACGGGCGGGCGTGTTCTGTGCAAAGACACTGATCCGGTTCTGCTGGAAGCGGTTCTGCATAAGCTTCAGGAAGCGGGCGCCGAGATCAAAACCGGTGATGACTGGATTGAGCTGGATATGCACGGCAAACGTCCGAAAGCTGTGAATGTCCGCACGGCACCGCACCCGGCGTTCCCGACGGATATGCAGGCACAGTTTGTTGTGCTGAATGCCGTAGCCGAAGGCACAGGCACCGTGATCGAAACCATTTTCGAAAACCGCTTTATGCACGTCCAGGAACTGGTACGCATGGGGGCGGACATCAGCGTTGAAGGTAATACCGCCGTGGTTGTCGGCAAGGACAAGCTCGGTGGTGCCCCTGTGATGGCGACCGACCTGCGCGCATCTGCATCCCTGGTTATCGCAGCCCTGGTCGCTGAAGGCGCCACCGACGTAAACCGCATTTACCACATTGACCGTGGTTACGAATGCATTGAAGAAAAATTTCAGCAGCTTGGCGCGAATATTCGTCGCTTGCCTGCCTGACGTACACTCTGAACGAGGATCAGCAACACCATGACTCAGCCACTGACTATTGCTCTCTCAAAAGGGCGCATTCTGGATGACACACTCCCCCTGCTGGCGGAAGCGGGGATTCATCCGGCTGAAGATCTTAAGAAAAGTCGGAAGCTGATCTTCGACACCAATCATGAGCACATTAAGCTGGTGGTCATCCGTGCCACCGACGTGCCGACGTACGTAGAGTACGGTGCCGCCGACCTGGGTGTGGCTGGCAAAGACGTACTGATGGAATACAACAGCACTAACTTGTGTGAGCCTCTCGATCTGAATATCGCCACCTGCCGCTTGATGACTGCCGCGCTGAAAGATGCAGAACTGCCGGCAGGCCGCTTAAAAGTCGCGACTAAATTCGTCAATGTGGCGAAGCGTTATTTTGCTGAGCAGGGCCGTCAGGTCGATATCATCAAACTCTACGGTGGTATGGAGCTGGCGCCTATTATGGGCCTGGCGGATCTGATCGTGGATATTGTTGATACCGGCAATACGCTCAAGGCAAACGGTCTGGAGCCGTGCGAACTGATTGCTCCAATCAGCTCGCGACTGGTCGCATCGCGTGCCTCAATGAAAGTAAAATACGACCAGATCCAACCCATTATTGATCAGATGTCTGCCGCCGTTGAGCGTCAGCGTAACGCCTGAGGAGCACCGGTATGAGTATTGAAATCCGTCGTTTCCGTTCAGATCAGCCTGACTTTGCGCAGCAGATGGATGATTTGCTGGCATGGGAAGCAGTATCCGATAGCGGCGTACAGGAAGCCGTCACCAATATAGTGAACGATGTTCGCAGCCGCGGTGACGAAGCTCTGATCGAATACACCAACAAATTTGACCGTACCAGTGCCAGTACCATGGCGGACCTTGAGTTGACTCAAGAGCAACTGCAAGCAGCACTGGATGGCCTTGATGACGCTCAGCGCACAGCACTGATTACCGCGGCCGATCGTGTACGCGATTACCACGAAAAGCAGAAGCAGGATTCCTGGAGCTATACCGAGGCTGACGGCACAGTGCTGGGTCAAAAGGTCACGCCAATGGACCGTGTCGGTATTTATGTGCCGGGCGGCAAGGCGGCTTACCCTTCATCTGTACTGATGAATGCTATTCCGGCCCATGTGGCTGGCGTCTCTGAAATCATTATGGTGGTTCCTACGCCTGATGGTCAGCTTAATCAGCTGGTGCTGGCGGCTGCGGCAGCCGCGGGTGTGTCACGGGTATTCACTGTGGGTGGCGCACAGGCTGTAGCGGCGTTAGCGTATGGCACTGAAACAGTTCCCGGCGTCGATAAAATTGTCGGCCCGGGCAACATCTTTGTCGCGACCGCGAAGCGTATGGTATTTGGTCAGGTAGGTATCGACATGATCGCAGGCCCGTCAGAAATCCTCGTAGTCTGCGATGGCGATACTGACCCAGACTGGATCGCCATGGACCTGTTCTCGCAGGCCGAGCACGATGAAGATGCGCAAAGCATACTGGTTTCGATGGACGAAAACTTCCTCGATCAGGTACAGGCCAGTATCGAAAAACTGCTGCCGACTATGGAGCGCGAAGAGATCATCCGTAAGTCACTCAGTGACCGAGGCGCGATGATTTTAGCCTCGGGCAAAGAAGATGCGCTCAACCTGATCAATCGAATTGCGCCGGAACACCTTGAGCTGTCAGTCGAAGACCCTGACAGCTGGCTGCCGGGTATCCGCCACGCGGGCGCTATCTTTATGGGACGCTACACGGCGGAAGCCCTCGGCGATTACTGTGCTGGACCAAACCACGTATTACCGACGTCAGGCACGGCACGTTTCTCATCACCGCTGGGGGTTTATGATTTCCAGAAACGTTCATCGCTGGTGAAATTTTCAGCAGACGGTGCCTCTGAAATGGGCAAAGTGGCTTCTGTGCTGGCGCGTGGTGAGTTTCTTACCGCTCACGCGCGTTCGGCGGAATACAGAATTAAAGACTGACGTCTTTTTCTGATTTAAAGAGCCCGGCGATGCCGGGCTTTTTTGTGAGTTTTTGCAAGGGGCGGGCCCCTTCCGATCCCCCTTTCCGGCGTGATGTCATGATCCTTGTCTCTTGATACCGATTGGGGCACGCCTGCAGCGGCCATCCATGGCCGCGGGCAGGCTTAACCGGCGTCCTGCCGGTTAGCCCTCATCGTTATCTGCGATCCTGCGGGGTCATCACAAGCCGGGTTTCATCAGCGCTCCGCGGCGAGGTTGATTGTTACCGAATATGACTTTTGGTGGGTAGTACCCACCCTACGGTAGGGTGCGCATTGCGCCCCATGAGCGAAGCACGGTTTTGCGGACTTAAATGCGCCTCTGGGGCCGCCGGGATTTACGCCAGCTTTGCAGGCAACGTGAGGCAGGACGCCGAACGAGGCTCCATACGGGCATGGATGCCCGCCGGAGCCGGTTGCCGGAAAAGCCAGTAAATATCGGATTTACGGCCCAGAAAGCGCGAAAGCAGGGGGATGGGCCGCCCGCCCTGGGCGGTCCGACGTTTCGGCAAGGTCCCCCAACAAGGGCATTAAAACCCGGCGGCAGCCAAAGCAGCCCTCCCACCGAAGGTGGCTACCACTGTATAATGCATAACCCGAATCCTCAGACCACAGGCTCATCTCATGTCGATAGACGCACTCGTCGAAAACCTTATCCGCCCCGAAATCCGCGCCTTACAGGCGTACCCGGTTGGTAAAGCCGAGGGCATGATTAAGCTGGACGCGATGGAGAATCCATTCCGTTGGCCAGACGATATGGTGTCTGAGTGGCAGTCATTACTTGCTGATTGCGCTTTGAATCGTTATCCCAATCCGGTTGCGCCTGAAGTCGTTGCCGGTCTGCGTAAGGTGATGCAGGTGCCGGATCAGTATGAGGTGCTGTTGGGTAATGGCTCGGATGAAATTATTCAGTTGTTGGCGATGGCGGTTGCGCAGCCGGGAGCCTGTGTTCTGGCACCGGAGCCGGGTTTTGTGATGTATAAAATGATCGCGACTTTCGTGGGGATTGATTACTGCGGTGTGCCATTACGAGATGATTTTTCACTGGATCGAGAAGCCATGCTGGCGGCCATTGCTGAGAAAAAACCTGCGCTGACTTTTCTGGCACAACCGAATAATCCCACGGGCAATCTCTGGGCGGAAGATGATCTGGTGGCGATTATCGAAGCCTGCAATACCTCTGATTATCAGGGGCTGGTGGTTTTGGACGAAGCGTATCTGCCATTCTCAAGTCGCGATCATCTGAGCTGGCTGGATCGTTTTGAGAATGTAGTGGTTATGCGTACGTTATCTAAGGTCGGACTTGCTGGCTTGCGCCTTGGGATGCTGTTTGGTCGCAAAGAATGGCTCAGCGAGCTGGATAAAATTCGTATGCCGTACAATATAAATGTGCTGACTCAGGCTTCAGCAGCCTTTGCATTAAAACATTACGATGTACTGATGAAGCAGTGTGATGTCTTGAAAACAGAGCGTGAAAAAATGCACGAAAAACTCTTAGAGTTGGGTTTTGCTGCATTTGATTCAGAGGCGAACTTTATTCTGGCACGAGTTCCTGAGGGTGAGGTTGCCCGCGATATTTTTGAGAAGTTAAAGCAGCAGGATATTCTGATTAAATGCACGGATGGAGCACACCCATTATTGGCGAAAACCCTGCGCTTTACGGTTGGGGCACCAGAAGAAAATACAGCACTCTGCTCTGCGCTGGAGAAAGTACTGGCGGCCTGACTCCGCAGCATATCTCGGTCTCCGGGAGATCAGCTTTCTGGCTGATCCCGGAGTCCGGCGTAAGCGGTCGTTGTCAGTTGTTCGCCACGTCGCAGAAACTCAACCGTTATTTTATCGCCAGGTCTCAGGCTGGCGATTCGATTCATGGCATCCACTGCGTTATCCGCGCTGTCACCATTTAAACCGATAATAATATCCCCAGCGGCTAACCCAGCTTGTTCTGCCGGGCCTTCGGGAAATACTCCAGTGACCAGCAGACCGGTTAATTCATCCGGCAATTTCAACGATTTGAGTAGTTCTGGGGACGCTTCCTGAACTTCAATTCCTAACCAGCCGCGTATTATCGTACCGTAACGGGCGATATCGGCCATCGTCCGATGGGCAATATCCGCAGGTATCGCGAAGCCTATGCCTTCACTGCCGCCTGACTGAGTAAAGATCGCGGTGTTAATGCCTAAGAGTTCGCCGTAGGCGTTGATCAATGCACCACCAGAATTTCCTGGATTAATGGCTGCGTCGGTCTGAATGTAGTCTTCGAATGTGTTCAGGCCCAGACGGTTACGGCCCTTTGCGGAAATGATACCCATAGTCACTGTCTGGCCGACGCCAAATGGGTTGCCGATGGCCAGCACAACGTCTCCAACGTCATTATTGTTGATGCTGCTTATAGTTGCAGGGGCAATGTCGTCTGGGAGGTTGATCTGCAGAACCGCAAGGTCTGATTCCGGGTCGCTACCAATAAGAGTCGCCTCTTCATCTCTGCCATCGAACAGAGCAACCGTAATTTCATCGGCTCCCTCGATCACATGGAAGTTAGTAATGATGTGACCCTCGGTGGACATAATTACGCCTGATCCCAGGCTGCTTTGCATCCGGTCGCTCGGTTGCTCTGACTCACCAAAAAAGCGCCTTAGTGCAGGATCATCTAGCAGGGGGTTGGTCCGGCGTTTTACGATCTTACGGGTATAGATGTTAACCACGGCGGGTGCAGCAGCATTAACGGCATCGGAATAACTAATTGGTCCCTGCTGTACGTGGGCCGTAACCGTTGCCTGCTGTTGCAATTGCGCCTCGGGCGCTGGAGTCTCGACGTGGGGTAACACCCACTCGGGTGCGATCAGCAGTATCAGAGTAGCGATAAGGCCACCGATGGCTGCTGGGAACAATATCCGCAATGCGAATGTCTGCGTTGGAGACATTTGTCAGCGCTCCGCAATCTCTCTAAGATCAATGAGCAGACATGTTACAAACTTTTGGATGGCACGACTATGGCGGTTACACGTAAAGAGCTTATTTCTCATCTTGATCATATTTTGCAGAGTCGCAAAATCCGTGATTATTGCCCGAACGGATTACAGGTGTCTGGCAGTGAAACCATCCAGAAAATCGTTACCGGAGTTACGGCAAATCAAGCGTTGATCGAAGCTGCGATCGCAGAAGAGGCGGATGCGATATTTGTGCATCATGGCTATTTCTGGAAAGGTGAAGACGAGTGCATTACCGGTATCAAGAAAGAGCGTATTAAAGCGCTTTTGCTTAACGATATTAATCTGATTGCCTATCACTTGCCGTTAGATATGCATCCGATATACGGAAATAATATTCAGTTGGCTGACGTCCTGGGCATTCAGGTTGATGGCCCTATTGATGAGTCAGACCCATCAGTGCCGGGAAATATCGGGCGTCTGCCGCGGCCAATGACGGGCGGTGAATTGAGTGCCTGGATCGCACAGTGTTTGCATAGAGAGCCCCTGCATATTGGTGAATCAGGCGACACCATTGAGACGGTTGCCTGGTGTACAGGAGGCGCGCAAGGATATCTTCAGAAAGCGATTGATGCCGGTGTCGATGCTTATATTACCGGCGAAGTGAACGAGCCTGCTGTTCACCTTGCGCGAGAAACTGGCACTCATTTTTTCAGTGCCGGGCACCACGCAACCGAACGCTATGGCGCCAAAGCGGTTGGGGAGTATCTGGCCGATGAGTTCGATCTGGATGTTGTATTTATCGACATTGATAACCCGGTTTAAACATATACCGGGTATATCGTGGCATCGTCGTTTAGTGACGTGTGCTTAGGCGATTAACAAGTTGTACAGGCACCACAAGAATCACGCCCGTAGCAATACCAGTCACCAGATTGGTCGCCATACCCGACATCAGCTCTGCCGCAGGAATCGCCAGATACGACGCTGACTTCGCCACATCGTGGGTCATGTGCTCAATAGAGGGAATATGGTGAGCAATGATCCCGCCGCCTACAAGGAACATGGCGATGGTGCCCGCGATAGAAAGAAAGCGCATTAACCGGGGGGCAAGCCCCAGTAAAAATCGTCCGGTGACTGCCTTGAGCATCCCCAGGTGGGTTTGTCTTTGCTCCGTTAGCCACAGCCCAACATCATCGAGCTTTACGATGCCCGCGACTAAACCATAGACACCAAATGTGAAAAGCAGAGCCAGCAGTGACAGGGCAATTATTTGTGTAAATAAGGCTGCACTGGCCATCGTGCCAAGAGAAATTACGATGATTTCTGCCGAAAGGATAAAGTCTGTCCGAATAGCGCCTTTAATTTTACCTTTCTCGAACTCAACCATGTCTGTTTCGGGATTGCCCAAAGCCTCCACTCTGGCCTGATGTTCTTCCGGTTCTTTATGGAAGAACTTGTGAAGCAGCTTCTCGACGCCTTCAAAGCACAGGTAGGCCCCTCCAAGCATCAGGAGCCAGGCGATGGCTTGAGGAAAAAACGCACTGATCAGCAGCGCCGCGGGAACGAGGATAAGCTTATTAACCAACGACCCTTTAGTGACGGCCCAAACGACAGGTAGCTCTCGTTCGGCGCGAATACCCGTAACCTGTTGAGCATTGAGAGCGAGGTCGTCACCCAGTACGCCGCTGGTTTTCTTTGCCGCGACTTTCGACATTACGGCAACGTCATCCAGTACGGTAGCGATATCATCGAGTAACGCGAGTAGGCTGCCAGCGGCCATGGTTTTATTTCCTGTGGTCGATTGAGGTCAGAATGCTAAGCCTATCATCAGACTGTTATAGCGGATATTAAAGGCTCGGATCGACCGCTCAAATATATCTGAAATTTTGCCTTAGCATAGCGTGCTCCTTCACTAAGCAGAAATAAAAAAGCCCACCAGAAAGGTGGGCCTCTTTTACTGCGTGAACAGTTTCTTATAACAAGCGATCAGAAGTAAAAATCGACGGTTGCGTAGAGAGCGTCGAAGTCGCCAGGACCTGTAGGGTTAAGATCTTCATCGAAGTATTGGTCTTGTACTTGTCCATTACGGTCAACGTAACCGTCCTGAGTCAGGTATTCGAGGTATATCCAGCCCGGGCCATAGTCATAGCTCATACCCGGCGCAAAGGCGCGGACAGTATCAACGTTACTGCCATCGGTATTAGGTTGGGCATAAGAAAGATCAGCATAGAACGACCAGTTGCCAGTGTTCAGGCCGACTTCCGCAGCATAGCGATCGTTCTTAGCATTTAGACCAGCCAAAGCTCCATCACCATCCGCATAGACATCACCAGCAGACTCTTCAGGTACATTACGCTCTGTGGTTATGTAAGAGGCTTTTGCCCAGAGACCGCCAACCTTGAGGGTATAATACAGGGCTGCAGCGTTGTGGTCGCCTGAAACTTCAGTAGCGCTGTATCCATCAGTTTCATTGCCTTCGAAGGCTTGTAGGCCGCCGCTCTGCGCTGACACGCCTACGGTCGCCATATCATTAATTGAGTAACTCAGATTACCCACGAAAGTCTGAACTTTGCGATAAGTCGCTTTGCTACCCCAATGACCGTTGTCGTCCATGGTGTCGGTGCTGGTGGACCAGTCATCTGCAAGGTATAAGGCAGCATCATAGTGTAGTGCGCCCAGTGTTTGGGATACTTTTACACCGACATCCATCTGATCGCCGTATCCAGCCAGCAGCATATCGCCCGGCCAGAAGTTGTAGGTTTTCCAGGCGAATGGCACCTGGCTTTTACCAATGGTGATCATAGGGCCATCTTCAAACTGGTAACCAACCCAGGCTTTGTGAATTCCAAACTGGCTACCGGTGCTGTTGTTGTTTGCGTCTGTAAAACTGCCCGGACCAATGCGGGTCTCCGCAGAGTAAGTCCATGGGGTATCAGGCACATTGCCGTCGGCGTAAAGAATCAGGGCTTCGCTGTCTATGACCCCCCAGGATTCCTGTTGTGCTTTATCATTTTGAGCGTACTGGTAGTTAAACCAAACTCCACCAGAGAGATTAGGGCTCGCGTGTGCGGCAGTTGAAAGTATCGCGGCTGCGGTCAGCGCGGATACCTTAAAGGCAACAGACTTCGTCATGGATAGCTCCTGGCTAGCTGTGTTTATGATGGGATAATTATTAATTCCTGCTTTTTTGGCGCAGGACTTATACAAGTGTAGCAGTTTGTATAGAAAAATCAGGGGTTGAAAAGGAGATCGCCCATTATGTCCTGAAAAGATAGGGCGATCCGGGAAAGTCTATTTCAGGCGGGACACACCAAGCATGACCAGTGACATCCCCAGAACTGCGGCCCAGCCAAAGGGTTCACCGAGAAAGATAATCGCCATGATGGTTGTCAGCACCGGGCCTATGGTTCCACTGACGCTGGCCTTTGCCGGGCCGATGCGTTTTATCGCACCACTGACCATGAATGATGGCACCACGGTGACGAGTATTGCCAGAACCAGAGTACCTACCCAGCGTGTCGCATCCATTGCTGGCAAAGTAGCTCCCTCGGCAATACCGTAGTGAATCAGCGTAGCTAATGTTGCCGACCCCATCGAAATGCAGGTGAAGAACAAGCTGCCAAGCTCAGCGATACCGCGCTTGCTGAACAGAATGAACAGAGAGAACGACAGGGCGCTTCCCAGAATCAGCAGGGTGCCTTTCGTAATGTCAGCATCACTGGTACCCGGCGGCGCTATCTCAAGGTCATGGCCGTACATTACGCCCAGACCGGCGTAAGTCAGTACGAGTGCCGGAATCACAGAGCGTCCGACTTTTGCACCGAAGAAAATGGCGCCAAGAATCACGACCATACTGGGGTACGCATAGAGCATCAGTCGCTCGAGCTGGGCGCTGACGTATTCCAGCCCTGAAAGATCCAGTAAAGAGGCCATGTAGTAGCCCAGCAAACCGACGGCGGCCGCTCTCAACAGTGTTAGGCCGTCAGGCTTCGTCTCCATTTTTCTCCACAGATAGATCCCTATCACCAGATAGATGGGCAGTGCGATCAGCATACGCAGGCCCATAAGAGGAATGGCTGACATGCCAAGGCTATACAGCCACTTGATGATGATGGGTTTTGTCGAGAACAGAAACGCGGCAGTAAAGGCAAGCGCTAAACCGTATTTCAGTTCCTTGTTGCTCAGGTTCTCGTCCTTAGCAGAGGGGCTGGCAGCCATAGTGATGCATCCTTAAACAAAGTGAATCGTTGGCTGCGAGAGAGGGGAGGTGTTCGGTTGAATGCTTCCGGCTGCTCTTCGCAGCCAGTACCGGGAAAGATGACTCAGAACCGGAACGCTGCGCACACACCAGCCATCCACCACATCAGGGCAGACAGACGAGAGTTCGTCAGCAGTTTCGTCGTTTTGGTCACCGGAGTTCGTTTCCCGAGGTTTTACATAACCAGACCACAAATTAGCAAAGCTGACAGGTAAAGAAAAGCTCGCCATTGATTTACCCCAGTGGTGCTTTCGGGTAAACTGCCCTCCCATCTTGAGTGAGTGGCCCAGGTGCGCTTCAGGCGCCTATTTCATTGAAATTCACAGATTGAATTCATTGGATGCTGGACTGCTCCGTAACAAATTTTTCATCTCTGCTCGCGGACCTTCTATGACACGTTTTATCTTTGTCACGGGTGGTGTTGTTTCTTCTTTGGGGAAAGGCATCGCTTCTGCATCTCTGGCTGCCATTCTGGAAGCCCGTGGCCTTAAGGTCACCATGCTCAAGCTGGACCCGTACATCAACGTGGACCCGGGCACTATGAGCCCGTTCCAGCATGGCGAAGTGTTCGTCACCGACGACGGCGCGGAAACTGACCTTGACCTCGGTCACTATGAGCGTTTCATCCGTACCACGATGTCGCGTCGCAACAACTTCACCACGGGTCGTATCTATACTGACGTTCTGGCAAAAGAGCGTCGTGGTGACTACCTGGGCGGTACTGTGCAGGTCATCCCGCACATCACTGACGAGATCAAGCGTCGTGTACTCGAAGGCGGTGAGGGCTCAGATGTTGCGCTGGTAGAAATCGGTGGCACCGTGGGTGATATTGAGTCTCAGCCATTCCTTGAAGCGGTACGTCAGATGAAAGTCGAGCTGGGTTCCAAGCGCGCGCTTTCTCTGCACCTGACGCTGGTACCTTATATTGCCACCGCGGGCGAGACCAAAACCAAGCCGACTCAGCACTCAGTAAAAGAGATGCGAACCATTGGTCTGCAGCCTGATGTTCTGATCTGTCGCTCAGATCATAAAATTGATGCCTCTTCTCTGCGTAAGATTGCTCTCTTCACTAACGTTGAAGAGCGCGCAGTTGTGCCACTCGAAGATGCGGATACTATCTATAAGATTCCTCGTATGCTGCACGAAGCGGGCCTTGACGACCTGATCGTTGAGAAGTTCGATCTGTCGTGTAAAGAAGCTGATCTTTCTGAATGGGATGACGTTGCCGACGCCAAGCTCAACCCAGAGAAAGAAGTGACCATCGCCATGGTCGGTAAGTACATGGATCTTCTGGATGCCTATAAATCTCTGATCGAAGCGATTGATCACGCAGGTATCCATCACCGCGCTAAAGTGAACATCCGCTACATCGATGCCGAAGACGTTGAGCGCAAAGGCGTTGATGTCCTGAATGGGGTTGATGCGATTCTGGTACCGGGTGGCTTTGGTAACCGCGGCGTGGAAGGCAAAATTCGCACAGTTCAGCATGCACGCGAAAACAAAATTCCATACCTGGGTATCTGCCTGGGTATGCAGGTTGCTGTGATCGAATTCGCCCGCAATGTTGTGGGCTGGAAAGATGCTCAGTCGACAGAATTCAGCCGTGACACTCAGCACCCGGTGATTGGTCTGATCACTGAATGGCAGGATGCATCGGGTAACGTTGAAACCCGTGACGAAAATTCTGACCTCGGTGGCACTATGCGCTTAGGCGGTCAGGAGTGTGTTCTGACCGAAGGCTCCAATACCGCTGAAGCCTACGGTAGCGGCGTCATTACCGAGCGTCACCGTCACCGCTACGAAGTGAACTCGTCACTGGTGCCTGAACTTGAAAAGGCGGGCCTGCGTATCGCTGGTCGCTCTGTTGATGGCGAGCTGGTAGAAGTAGTAGAAGTACCAGATCACCCATGGTTTGTGGCGTGTCAGTTCCATCCGGAATTTACCTCGACACCGCGTGACGGCCACGGCCTGTTCTCAGCCTTTATTAATGCGGCTCTGAACAATAAATAAGCAGATTTAAACGTTAAAACTTAAAATTTAATTGCCAAGGCCAGAAGATTAGAGCGTTAGCGAGGCCGGCAGAGGAAGGAAACCATCGCCGCAAAAGCGCAGTTTACTGGAGTAAATGAGCATTTTAAGGCGATGGATGACACAGCTCTGGCAACGCAGGTAGCTCTTACGATCGGCAAAAAAATCAGGAGCATTTATGGCTAAAATTATTGATATCAAAGCGCGCGAAGTGCTGGATTCACGTGGCAACCCTACCATCGAAGCAGACGTCACTCTGGAAGGTGGTTTCTTCGGTACAGCATGTGCTCCAAGCGGCGCATCTACCGGTACCCGCGAAGCACTTGAACTGCGTGATGGCGATAAAAGCCGTTATCTGGGCAAAGGCGTACTGAAAGCCGTTGCCAACGTAAACGACACCATCAAGCCTGCCCTGATCGGTATGGACGCACTGGATCAGCGCGCCCTCGACAACAAAATGCTCGAAATCGACGGTACTGAAAATAAAGCCAACATGGGCGCAAACGCCATCCTGGCTGTGTCGCTGGCTGCTGCCAAAGCCGCTGCGGCTGCAAAAGGCGTTGAACTGTACGAACACATCGCAGACATCAACGGCACCCCAGGCGTTTACTCAATGCCAGTTCCAATGATGAACATCATCAACGGTGGTGAGCACGCAGACAACAACGTTGATATTCAGGAATTTATGGTACAGCCAGTGGGCGCACCGACGTTCGCTGAAGCACTGCGTTGTGGCGCTGAAATCTTCCACGCACTGAAGAAAGTACTGTCTTCTCAGGGCCTGAACACAGCCGTTGGTGACGAAGGTGGTTTCGCACCTAACCTGGCATCTAACGCGGATGCACTGGCAGCAATCAAAGAAGCGGTGTCTAACGCTGGCTACGAGCTGGACAAGAACGTCACACTGGCTCTGGACTGCGCATCTTCTGAATTCTACAAAGACGGCAAGTACGACCTGAAAGGCGAAGGCAAGGTATTCTCTGCTGAAGAATTCTCTGACTACCTCGCAGAACTGTGCGACCAGTACCCAATCGTTTCTATCGAAGACGGTCAGGACGAATCTGACTGGGCTGGCTGGAAATACCAGACTGAAAAACTGGGCGCTAAAGTCCAGCTGGTGGGTGACGACCTGTTCGTAACCAACACCAAGATCCTGAAAGAAGGTATCGAAAAAGACATCGCTAACTCGATCCTGATCAAGTTCAACCAGATTGGTTCTCTGTCTGAAACACTGGACGCGATCAAAATGGCGAAAGACGCAGGCTACACCGCTGTGATCTCTCACCGTTCAGGTGAAACTGAAGACGCGACCATCGCTGACCTGGCAGTTGGTACCGCTGCTGGCCAGATTAAGACGGGTTCACTCTGCCGTTCAGACCGCGTTGCTAAGTACAACCGTCTGCTTCGTATTGAAGAGCAACTCGGAGCGAAAGCGCCGTATAAGGGCCGTTCGGAAATCAAAGGCCAGTAATACCTGCTGCGCTCGATGATACGGCGTTAAAATTTTCTGCGGGGTGCTCATGTACTACTTGTACACTCCGCTCCCCCAGAAAATTTTGCCTTGTCTCATCATCGCTCACTACGGTCTTACAAATCGCTAGTGCGCTCGGCTGAGCGTTGTTAAAAGTGCTTTCAGAATACTCATGTACAGCTTGTACACTCCGTTTCTTCAAGCACTTTTGCCTGGCTCAGCCATCGCTCCTGACGCTTTTTCTACCTGCTGAGCTCTTGCCGTGATTACTAACTTGCGACACCGTTTTGGTAGATTGAGTTTAAAAAACGCCGCTTTTTAGCGGCGTTTTTTGTGTGTATGCTTGCAGATAGATACTTTTATTTCTTGGCATATTTGGGCAGTCTTACGCTAAAGGTTCTGCCGAAGCGGGCGTTGTAAAGATAAGTGACAGGGAGGTGTCATGGATTTAACGATAGGTAAAAACAGTGGGAAGTTTAAGGTTCGAGCTGATAGTTTAAGAAAACTTCATTCGTACTTGTCTCTGTATCTCAAGCGGCTTAAATATACGATTGAAGATTCAGAGGTAGATGAGGCCCGAATGGTTATTCGTGCGGCAAGAGGCTCAAAACTCTTTCATGCTCTACTGGATTTCGCGCAGGGCTACAGCCCAGTTCCCGATCTTTTTGACTGGGCTCTTCGCGTACAGCTACTGATAAGGGTCTATCCATCTCCCGACGGCGATGGCTATATGTTGCTTCTAACATGCGAGCCAGCCTGCAATGAAATTTTTCCAATGCAGGATTACTTAACAGGTAATTTCGATGACGATGATGAAGAGCCATCCGATAGTAGCAAGTTAAAGAAAGCCTTTGAGGAATTCGCAGGGGTAGTACTGGAGTCTTCTTACGCTCGTTGACTTGTTGAGTGATTGGCTTCAGCTTCGGTTTGATAATAAGTTTGTAAAAATTTTCTATGAAGTGGTTACGCCGTAACCACTTTGTTCCGTCCGGTTTCCTTCGCTTCGTACAATGCTTTATCTGCTGCTTTCAGCAGGTCTTCCATGTTATTTATATCCGTTGATGGGAAGCAGGCCACGCCAAAGCTGGCGGTGACTTCGATACTGTTGCCGTCGACAATGACGTTCATGTCGCTGATTTTTCGGCGGATTCTCTCTGCTATTTGTGCTGCGCGCCTGGTGCTGGTGCCTGGCAATAGCATGGCAAACTCTTCGCCGCCGTAGCGTCCGACTTCATCCGTTTGGCGTGCATTTCTCATCATGACCTTAGAGGCAGCAATTAATACCTGGTCGCCGGCGTGGTGGCCCTAGGTATCGTTGATCTGCTTGAAATGATCAAGGTCGATCATGATGCAGGAAAGCGATGGCGAAGTTGGCAGTGTTTGCTCTCGTGTTCGGGCAATTTCTTCCTGCCCACGGTTGATAAAGAAGTTGCGATTAGACAAGCGCGTCAGTCCGTCGGTTGTCGACATTTCAAGGTAGAGGCTCTCGCGTTCTGTCCAGCGTTTCATCGCTAGAATGCAGAGGTACACCAGGAAGCCCAGAATCGCCACGATAATGTCTCTGACGATCAGCCAGCCAACGAGGGGGCGGCCGTCGGGTGTCGTCATGGGTTGAATCAGTAACGGCGCGTGGGGCAACGAATACATATGGTCGGTGATTCCCATCGCAATAAGCACGGGCACCACGATCCAGTATGACTTACGAATTTTATTCACGCTGGCCAGCGTCCCGGTAATATTTACTCCAAGAAAAATCAGCAATAAGCCTTCACTGAAATGACTGCCGGTAAGGTACGAACTGACAAGAACCGTGATGATATAGCTGGCAATAATAATATTTTCAAAAATGGGCCAGTCGTCGCTGTGTTTACGTTTTGAGGTAGCAATAAGAATCATGCCGGTAAGCAGCAGAATATGCAGGCCATAGAGCCAAAGCAGACCGGGAACGTAGGTCTGATTGATATGCTCGGGAGCGAAAAGATCAGTCACAAGTAAGGCCGAACCAAAACCGACCGGAGCGAGTAGCACCAGTGCAGCAAGGAGAATAAACCGGTCTACGGCTCTCCAGTCCATCGGGTTGGGAATGCATTGCAGAGTCAGTTTCTGCATACAGCGCATTTTCATTACTTTATCCATCTGGCATTGGTCTCCCACGCTTTGGGGTACCGACCCTGGTACTCATTCAATGCCTTATTGATAGCACTTCAGGTTACTCTCTGGCGTAACCAGCCTCTCAGTTCGTGACATCATGTTTTAGGGGGGACGAAATTTGTGACGCAATTATCGATAGTTGGTGTCAGTTTCTTGTGGTTTCGGCGGGAGATTGCGCGGCGACCACCTGATTCCTTCCGCTGTCTTTGGCTTCGTAGAGTGCCTTATCCGCCGTTTTCAGAAGGTCGCTCATCGCTTCAACATCTGGCGATGGGTAGCAGGCGACACCGAAACTCGCGGTGACATCAATCTTCTGACCCTCGACCTCTACATTCATACTGCTTATCCGTTTGCGAATACGTTCTGCGATCAGTTTGGCCTGCAATAGAGTGGTACCCGGCAGCAGAACTGCAAACTCTTCTCCGCCATAGCGGCCGACTTCATCGTTGGGTCGGGCGCTGTCCATCATTACTTTTGAGGCTGCAACCAGCACTTCGTCGCCGGCATGGTGTCCCCAGGTATCGTTAATCTGTTTAAAATGGTCGAGGTCAATCATGATGCATGACAGAGGCGGCATGGCATCAGAAGCTCGCGCCCGACGGATTTCTTCCTGCCCTCTGCTGATGAGCGAGTTCCGGTTTGAAAGGCGGGTCAGGCCGTCGATCGTCGACATTTCGAGGTAGAGGCTTTCACGCTCGGTCCAGCGCTTCATAGCAAGTATGCAGAGGTAGAGAAGTGGTGCAAGTATCACGGCGACGGTCATTCGTACCATCATCCAGCCTCCGAGAGGGCGACCGTCTTCGGCGTAGGGCGAGCGCTCCATTAACATGGCATACGGTATGGCCTCGCTGTAATCGAGTGCTGCCATCGCGACGAGAATCGGTACAACGATCCAGAAGCAGAATTTAATTTTATTCACGTCGGCCAGCGTGCAGGTGATGATGACACCAAGGAATATGATCAACAGAGCCTCAGACAGATGAGTTCCCGTCAGGTACCCCGTGGTCATCACAGTCACCAGAAAGCTACTTATGATTGCATTCTCAAACAACGGCCAGTCATGCGTGTACTTTCTCAGTTTAATAGCAGTGAGGATGAAACTTGCCATCACCGCAATATGTAACACATACAAAACACTGAGCATGGTCACCAGTGTCTGGTTCAGCCACTCAGGAGCAAGAATGTTGGTCGCCCACATACTGACACCAAAAGACAGTGGCGCGAGAAGCACCAGACAAGCGAGAAGGATAAAACGATCAATGGCTTTCCAGTCCATCGGATTCGAAATCGCAGTCCGGCCGAGATCCTTCAATGTGTTTGAATCGGTAGTCATAGTGGTGTCTGTTATTCAGGTGATTTAATACTAGTCCAAGGCGTCCTGTTTGACCAAGTAACGAGACTGGAAAGCACAGAAAGCGGTGTCTGCTTTGATGTGCGCCAACGGATTGTCTGGTAAATTGACCGAAAGCCTGTAGCCGGATTCCCATATGTTGTTTGAACACAAGAACGAAGAACTCTTCACGCTTAATCGTAGTGATGCAGAGCAGCCGCTGTCGTCGTATGCCTTGTTTAGCTTTGAGCTGGATGGCGCAGAATGGCCGAGTGTTGAGCACTATTATCAGGCGATGAAGTTTGAAGACGAGGTACATCGGGAGAAGATCCGACAGGCCAGCAGCGCAGAAGAAGCAGCAAAGCTCGGTAAGAGTCGTAAGCCGAAGCGACGTAAAGACTGGAAGAAGACCAGTACGGTAGTTATGACCCGCGGCACCTATATTAAGTGTCGCACTCATCCTGATATTGCCGAACAGCTGTTAGATACAGGGGAACTGAGAATCGCTGAACTGAGCGGTTACGATTATTTCTGGGGCAGTGGTCGCGATATGCGCGGAAAGAACAACTTCGGAAAAGTGCTCATGGGAGTGAGAGATAAGTTGCGCTCTGAGCGGGAGCAGGGCGCGTAAACCTTCCTGCTTCCGTTTGGCCTCTCATCAGGGCAGTGGCGTAAATTCATGATTGTCTCCGGGAATATCCGGGAACCGCTGCTCTTGCCAGTCGCGTTTGGCCTGCTCAATCCGCTCTTTGCTGAACGACACAAAATTCCAATACATATGTGGGTGCTGAGGCCAGTGTTCGCCACCCAGAAATACAGCACGAGCAAATGCCTTGCTGGATACCGAGGCTTCGGCAGACAGAAGTATAAAGTCTCCTGTCTTATAGCATTCGGAGTCCACGAGTATTTCCCCCTCGATCACGTACAGTGCGCATTCCTGATCTGGGTTCGGGCGCTCAAAACTGCTATCTGCACTAAAAATGACATCAAGGAAGAACATCGGTGAGAAGGTGCGAATGGGAGAGGTCATTCCCAAAGCATCACCGGCGATCAGTCTCGCAAAAACACCTTCTTTGTTGAATTGCGGTAGCTGGCACTTCTTATGGTGGCTGAAAGCAGGATCAATCTCAGCAAACTTTTCGGGCAACGCGACCCAGCATTGCAGCCCATTAAGTGCATGGTTACTGGCTTTAGTTTCATGCGTTTCGCGTTCGGAGTGAACAATGCCTCTCCCTGCCGTCATCCAGTTTACGTCTCCGGGCAGGATCTCCACGTTGTTGCCGAGACTATCCCGGTGCAGTATCGAGCCTTCTGTCAGGTAGGTCAGCGTCGCCAGCCCGATATGCGGGTGAGGCCTGACATCGACACCCTCGCCAGCCGCGAAGTGCGCTGGCCCCATGTGATCCAGAAAAACGAATGGGCCAACCATACGTTTCTCTGCGTGCGGCAGGATACGAGTCACGCTGAAGCCATCAAGGTCTTTCGTTTTACCTTTCAGAAGGGTGCTCATGGTGGTGCCTCCGTGGTTTCAATGGCTTCTATCCTAAAGCTATGATGTAACTGGCACCAGTCATAGAAGAAGGCTGGTACATAGTGTTCAGAGAGGTAGAAATATGGCGAGCAAAACAGAGCTGGAGCATTTCTTTGCAACGGAATTTCCGCAGGCAGACTTTGTGATCGAGGAGTTGGGCAGCCGTTCGGCCACGATTCGAAAGTGTATTACCGAGGCGCACCTCAGGCCTGGAGGTACCGTGTCAGGGCCTGTGCTGATGGAAGTTGCCGATGCCGCTTTGTATGTCGCCATACTGGCCGAGCTTGGATTGGTTGCGATGGCAGTAACGACCAGCCTTAATTTTAACTTCTTGCGCAAGCCAGATTCCAACAGAGACATCATCGCAGAGTGCACCCTGATGAAAGTCGGTAAGGCCCTGGTGGTAGGGGAAGTCTCTATGTACTCCGAAGGTGATCAGGAACCCGTCGCACATGCCGTAGGTAGTTACGCAATTCCACCTCGGAATTGAGTCTCAACTCTGGCCTGTATTGATTGATTTAATAGGCCAATCGTTTATCCTGTCGGCCAAATAAAGGAACTGCATTGCTAAGGAAGCTTGATGGCCGCTGTACCCCTCTCAAATTACCTCGTTTATTCGTCGGAAGCTAAAGAAGGCGTTGGGCGTGCTGTGTATATTGACCCTTCCCTCATAGCGACATTTACTGAATGTGTCGACCCGACCTGTGAAGTCGGACGAAATGTCGCGATTCAGATTCAGCAGCAGTTATCATCTACTGCAGGTGGCGTGAAGTCGGGTCAGTCAGTTGGAGATGCTGCTGAGTTTTATTCTGATATCGGTAGTATCGACCAGCGATGTGTTCGGGTGTTTTATCGCATTCTGCAGGTCGAAAGTACTGAAAACAGCCGGGGCCCTGGAGTATATATCCATGACATCAAGCGGTTTCAGAATAACTCTGCGGGTACTGGTATTGGACTCTTCCGGATGAACCACGAAGCTGGTAGCTGGCGGGGGGCTGCTGAGCCACAAGGAACGTTGTCTACGAATATCTTAAGAATGGGGTCGCAGGCAACGAGTTCAGGCTTGATGGAATTAGATGAATTAGCGGACGAGTTGCTAGAGGCTAGTTCTCAAGCAACATATAAGACCGACTTTAATCTCTATCACTGCCCTTTAGCTATCGTAAATAACGGCAAAGAATATGACACTCCGGAAAAGCGATTTAAGATCTTAAGTCCTGAAGATCTTACTGATATCCTGACAAAAACTGTCAATATAAATCGCTGGGATAGTAAAAGCGTTGCTCAGAAGTCATATACCGTATATTGCTACGCTGATGCTTCTAAGCTATTGCAGGGTGCTCTTGAAAGGCTGGGTAGAGCGGGGAATGTATCGCTTTCAAAGTTTACCTTTGAAATTATTGCACCTCACAGCCCGTATAGTCAGCTAGAGAAGTTAGTACAGGATCTTGGCGGGATTGCGAACCTGAATAGCAGCTATGAAACAGCACCTTCCAGTATTTATCAAAGGTTCGATACTGGTTCGACAAGTGAAGATACAATTACCGCTTTTAATAAGTATCGTGAGTTAAAAAAGAAAACCCCAAATATTACCTTTTCTGAGTTATGGCGTGGGCTTGGTGGGGTTTTGGCGCTCAACTAACTGCCTGAGATAAAGGAACGATATTTATGAACTTCCCCAAGGTAAGCCTCACTGAAAATACGGCGACTTATTGTATACAAGTGAATGATGCCCGGTTGATGTTTCATTGTGAAGATGAGGCGAGGTATACCGATAAGTATGTCTTTCACTTTGAAGAGGTTGATCAGGGCCTGATTTCCAATCCTGACTATACGGGGGAGATTATCCCTTTGCGTACAAAATTTGCTCTGCTTGATGATGATTTGATGAAAGAGCATCCCAACTGGTTATGCCCGATAAAAATTCAGATATGGCCGAAATCTGAGCTACTTATGGAGAGCCGTAATTGGGAAGGTTCTAAGGATCTCCGCAGTAATTCATTAAAATTTTATGAGCGCTGGAAATCGAGCGAAGACCGGGAGGAAGATGATCTAACTCCTCGGAAGGCAGAAGATTTCTCTGTTTTAAGTGTAAATGGACGTTCATGGGCTTATGCTGCTTCTGGTCTTTATGGGCAGTGGGAGAACGCCATTACGGAATTGTCTGATAACCTGGTGTTAATTGTCATCTTTTCGGCGAAATCCTGCTGGCCTAGCGACACCTACCCCCCAGAAGGTCTCAAAGAGCACCTGATGCCTTTCTTTACGGACTATCTCTCCCGCATTCAAATCACCCCAACCGAGGGCGTTCCTGAGTCTGAACTGCCACCACTTGGTTTCTACCCTTCGATGCGTAAAGAAAAAGAGATCGATAGCGAAGGTAATGCTGTCGCCGAGGACACACCCGCTAGCTCATCCAGTGAGTGGGGCTGGTAAGTTATGGGGCTGCTAGGGAATATCCTGGTTACCTTTGCGCTGATGTTCTGGCCCATGACATGGTTTGCTTCTGTCATGGGGATGGGCGGCCCTGGTGCCTCAAACAGTCTGAGCTGGATTATTCAGCTTTTGGTGTTTATGTCGTATCCCGCTTGGCTTCTACTTTGGCTAAGCATTTCTGATAAAAGCTACTGGGGCACTGACCCCAAGTATTTTCTGCTGGGATTTTTGTGCATATTTACCGTTTTGAATGCTGGCATGATTCGGTATGCCTACAATCTTGTCAGAGGGATTCAGAACAGCGGATATTCAGTTGCCAATAATACGGCCTATTTCAATGCCAAACCCATAGCTGAAGCTGACGCTGAGTCGTTTGACATGTTCAAGGGCGATCTGGGTTACGTCTTCCGTGATCACGCCTGGGATAACCAACACGTTTATTATCGAGGTCGTATGGTTGAGGGACTGCAAGGCGGGCCTCTTGAGGCTTTGAATGATCTTGGCTGGAGTCGCGACTATGTCGCTAGCGGTGAAACGGTCATCTACGGGAACACGGTGTTACGTGGGTGTAGTTTAAGTCATCTCGAGTTTTTTGAAGATATTGAAAAGTATTGGGCTCGTTGCGGAGATAATATTTATCACGCAGGTGAGCTTGTAGAGGGCGCAGATGCTCAGTCATTCACGCCGCTGAATAGCTGGTTGGCGCATGATAACTACCGGTTTTATGAGCGTACTGAAATAATAGATACTACTGCAGATACTTCAAGCTTCCGAAGAATCGACGATGGATACTATCGTGATGACCTTCGTATTTTCTATCTCCCTGACAGTACGATCCAAGAAGTCGAAGGTGTCGATCTCAATACCTTCGAAGTCGTTTATGAAGTCTTAGGTGAGGTCAGAAGCGACGCCCGGGATGCTCACTCCCGATACTACAATGGAGAGAGGGTCTCCTCTCACTAATCCTGTTTTCTGATGCAGATGGCCTCTGCTATCTGCTTTAGTTTTTCTGCTGATCCTCCCCCTAACTCGGGTCGCATACCTGTCTCTAGAGGTCTTCTCTGGGCTGCTGGCTCGATAAGTACCACTTTGTCGAATTTCTTTCCAGAAATGTAATCAATTGTCAGTTCAGGCACTCTGGGGCTATCTTTGTTAATTTGTGTGTACATATATTGTATATACCTTGTATATGGCAAGCTAACCTAATCAGGAGAGACTATGAATTACATTAAGCCTCTGGCACTGACCACAATTGCGGCCGCGCTGGCCGCCTGTGGTGGCGATGACAGTAACGATGATCAGGCCTACCTTCGGGTTTTACATGCATCGGCGGATGCTCCCGACGTGGATGTTGCGCTCAATGGCGATGTTGTCCTGCGCGACGTCAGTTTTCAGCAGGGTACCGGCTACCTTGAGATTGAGGATGGCCTGACAACAGTAGAAATTCTGGTCGCTGGCACTGAAACCGTAGCGTTCAGTACAGAGGTTGATCTCATGGATAACGGTTACTACTCAGTAATCGCCATCAATGATGTGGCCGAGCTTGATCTCAAGGTTATCGATGACACCGCAACATACACAGACGGGGATGCTGACGTAACCGTCGTCCACGCCGCGACGGTTGCTGATGATGTCGATATTTTTGTGACTGCACCGGGAGACGATCCGGATGCTAGTGCGGATACTCCGGCCTTGGATGGGGTACCGTTCGAAGCGAACGCAACGCTTGAAGCCGTCGCGGCAGGAGATTACGAGGTCTTCATTGGTGGAGATGAATCCGAAGAGCTGGTTTACGCATCTGGAGAGCTTAATGTCGCAGGGGATATCGCGCTTGTAGCTGTTAACAGCATCAAAGGCCGTTCACCTGTGTCCTTAATTGCTTGGTCTGACTCTGGTGCAACCACGGTGTTGGACAATAGCGCAGAGCTGCGGGTCGTTCATGCCGTTGACGACATTGATGTTGATGTTTTCGCTAATGGCGAGTTATTCATTGATGGGTTTACTTACCAATCAGTAAATGGATATACGGTGCTCGATCCGGGTACGGTCAGTGTTGCTATTGCTGCAGATGATCAGGGGCTTGGTAATGCTTTGGCGAACCTGAGCGGAGATCTGACTCTGGAGCGCGGTGAGTCTTACACAGTCATCGCATCGGGAGACTCCGGAGCAGTAACGGATGCGCAGCTGATAGTACTTACCGATACCCGTGCAGCGGAAGATGCCTCGAATGGTTACGTTCGTCTGGTTCATGCCTCCTCTGCAACCGCTGCCGACCCTGTGGATATTTTTGTCTATGAAAACGGTATGACTCAACCGCAATCACCAACGTTTGCGGATGTTGAACAAGGTCAGGACACTGGGTACGTCGCTCTGTCACCAGCCACCTATACGGTAGACATCGCCGCCGATGATACCACCAGCCCCGCTATTTCAGGTCTTGATTCATTGCCATTTGCGGCCGGTGACGTGAAAACTGCGATCGCGATTGGTGATAGTTCCGGACTGGATGCGCTGCTGCTAAATGATAAGCGCGGATCAGGCGTGGAGTGATTTGATTGAGTACAGGTTAACTGTGTTTCGATGGAGAGCGGGCTCAGGCCCGCTTTTTTTATTGTTCGGTTTGGTCAAGCTGCCCCGCTGGT
Source organism: Thalassolituus sp. UBA3500 (assembly GCF_002377545.1). Lineage (NCBI taxonomy): Bacteria > Pseudomonadati > Pseudomonadota > Gammaproteobacteria > Oceanospirillales > Oceanospirillaceae > Thalassolituus > Thalassolituus sp. UBA3500. Next base: position 54,090 of record NZ_DFQB01000059.1, read on the forward strand.
TTACTATGTGGCCATTCTTAACGTCTGGTCTTCTCCGACCTGGAGCACCTTGTACATGGCATTCCGAGCTACACATTTCTGGACTGCGGTAGGCATTTTTCTGCTGATCGTGCTGCAGTACCGCCTGTGGTTCGATGATAGCGGCGTGATTGCTAATCGCGCGCTTGAGCGCCAGATAGATCAGTTGCAGACATCCAACGATAAGCAGTCGGCTGAGAATCATGCCTTATTGAATCAGGTGATGGATCTACGCACCGGCGATGCCTTGCTGGAAGAGACTGCCCGCGAGGAACTGGGGCTGGTTAAAGATGGCGAGACCTTTATCTTATTTGCAGAACCCGATTCATGAGCGATTCTATCTGGGCAGTGCTCCCGGCTGCTGGTGTAGGCAGCCGCATGCAGGCCGACCGGCCCAAACAGTACCTTCCATTAAAAGGCCGTTTTCTTCTCGATCATACTCTGGAATGTGTGCTGTCTTATCCCGCCATTGCAAAGGCGGTGATCGTACTTTCTGAGGAAGACCCGTATTGGCCCGACAGTCAGTTCGCCAGTCATCCCGATGTTATTCGCGCTAAAGGCGGTAGCGAACGGTGTCATTCTGTTCTTAATGGTTTGCGCGCGCTCGAAAACGTTGCTTTAGAATCAGACTGGGTAGCCGTGCATGACATTGCTCGTCCATGTTTGCGCCATAGTGACCTCGAACAATTGTTCTCTGGTTTGGGTGACAGCGGTGCGATTCTGGCCTCGCCCACTCGCGATACGATGAAACGGGGGATTCTTCAGGCAGATGGTTCAGTCGCCATTGATCATACCGTAGAGCGTGATCAGCTCTGGCATGCACTCACACCGCAAGTATTTCGTCTGGGCGAGTTGAGGGCCGCGCTCGAAGGGGCGTTGGCAGACGGCTTTGAGGTAACGGATGAAGCATCTGCAATTGAGCACGCGGGTGGGCATCCGCGCCTGATAGCAGGTCGGGCTGACAACATTAAAGTGACCAGACCGGAAGATCTGGCGTTGGCAGAACTCTTTCTATCGCAACATTAATTCGTATTTAATTCAGGAACAGGTCATGCGCATCGGACACGGTTTTGACGTACACGCTTTTGATGAAGGCGATTTTATTACACTGGGAGGAATGAAAATTCCTCACTCGCATGGTCTCAAAGCGCATTCTGATGGTGATGTGGCATTGCACGCGCTGGCCGATGCTTTATTGGGGGCTGCAGCTCTGGGCGATATCGGTCAACATTTCCCGGATACCGATGAACAGTGGAAGGGGGCAGACAGCTGTATGCTGCTGCGTCACGTCGTTTCGCTGGTGGCCGATAAGGGGTATCGCGTTGGCAATGTCGATATCACCATCATCGCACAGGCTCCCAAAATGGCTCCCCATATTGCGGATATGCGAGCAGTGATCGCTGCAGATCTTCAGGTGAGAACTGACGACGTTAATGTGAAGGCCACCACAACTGAAAAGCTCGGTTATGTTGGTCGAAAAGAGGGCATTGCCGTTCATGCGGTGGCTCTTCTGCTCAACAGTGAGTCGCAGTAATGCAGGATTATTCAGTGCTGCCCGAGTGGGCGTCGGCCTACGAGGCGACAGGAGCGACAGCCGTATTAAAGCAAGAGAATAGTGATTTTGTGGTTACTGAGATACCTCTTGGGCTGCCGTCCGGCGAAGGTGAACATGTCTGGCTGGATGTCGCAAAAGACGGAGCGAATACACAATTCGTCGCTGCGCAGATCGCTGAGTTTGCCGGTGTTCGTGAGCTGGACGTTGGTTATGCTGGCCTGAAAGACCGTTACGCGCAAACCCGTCAGTGGTTCACTGTGTGGATGCCTAAAACAGAAGCACCAGATTTTACGGCCCTTGAGCATCCTGAATTCCGCGTCCTGAGTCAGGCCCGACATATAAAGAAACTGCGCCCCGGTGATTTGCTGGGTAACCGCTTTGAAATCCTGCTCAGGGAAGTTAAGGGAGATCGCGCTGCGATAGAGCGAAATCTGACTTTGGTTAAGCAGCACGGCGTCCCGAACTATTTTGGCCCTCAGCGTTTTGGACAGGCAGGGGACAACGTGGCCAACGGCATGGCGATGCTGAAGCGTGAAATTCGTGTGCGCAATAAAAAGAAGAAGGGTATCTATCTGTCTTCCGTAAGATCCTTCCTGTTCAATGAAGTCCTGGCGGCAAGAATCCGCTCAGGGCTATGGGGGCAAAGCCTTAAGGGCGATATTCTGACCGATGAAGGTGTCGCAACAGGACCTATGTGGGGGCGTGGTCGCCTGACCACCACAGATGACGCATTGGCGCTCGAATCAGAGATCGCTGAACAACATCCTGAGCTTTGTGAAGGCCTTGAATTCTCTGGTCTTAATCAGGATCGCCGCGCGTTGGCAGCAATGCCCGGTAATATGACCTGGAGCTGGCCAGAAGAGTCGCATTTACTACTCACATTTTCACTGCCTGCCGGTTATTATGCGACATCGTTAATACGTGAATGCATAGAAACAACCGAACCAGAAAGGTATGTACCCTGATGACTCTGCTGCTTTCCAATGATGATGGTGTTCATGCGCCCGGCTTAAAGATGCTGGCGAAGACGCTGTCGTCGGCGGGCTACGATATTCGAGTCAGCGCGCCCGACCGTGACCGCAGTGGTGCCAGTAATTCACTGACTCTCGATCGTCCATTGCAAGTGATACATCACGAAAACGGTTTTCACAGCGTTGATGGAACGCCAACGGATGCTGTTCACCTGGCGCTGAATGAATTTCATGCTGATCGCTGTGAGCGGGTCATCGCAGGTATTAATAGTGGCGCAAATCTGGGCGATGACGTGCTTTACAGCGGTACGGTTGCTGCAGCGACTGAAGGACGGTTCCTGAAGTGCACCCCCATTGCTGTTTCCTTATGTGGTAAGACGCACTTTGAGACAGCGGGGCGGGTACTGATAGACCTGCTGCCTCAGCTTGAATCGCTGGCCTTACCGCGCAATGCAGTGATCAATATCAATGTTCCGGACATCCCATACGAAGAGATTACCGGCGTTGAGGTGACTCGCCTGGGGCACCGCAACAAAGCGGATAATCCGGTGAAGACAACGAACCCGCGTGGTAAAGAGTTGTTCTGGATCTCGGCCGCTGGTGATGTTGCTGATGCCGGGCCGGGCACGGATTTTCATGCGATTGAGAATGGGAGGGTGTCTGTCACCCCAATTCAGATCGATATGACGCTACATAGCATGTTAGTTCCGATGTCGGAACATTTTGAGAAGTGAGAGTGCAGGACGCAAGGTGAACGAACATTACTTATCTGGCATAGGAATGACCTCGCAACGCACCCGCAATCGCCTGGTGCAGCGTTTACAGGAAGCGGGCATTCGCAATGAAGAAGTACTGAATGTCATTGCGACAACCCCAAGACACCTTTTCGTTGACGAAGCTTTAGCACACCGTGCTTATGAAGATACCGCTCTGCCCATAGGCAATGGTCAGACGATCAGCCAGCCTTATACGGTAGCGCGAATGACAGAGACTCTGTTGGCGAACGGGCCGCTTGAACGGGTACTGGAGATTGGCACTGGCTCGGGTTACCAGACAGCCGTACTCAGCCCACTTGTTCGTACTTTATACAGTGTTGAACGCATTGAGCCTCTGCATAATCGAGCCGTTGAACGCCTGCAAAGCCTTGGCTACGACAATGTCCAACTTACCCTTTCTGATGGCACATGGGGGTGGCCAGAGCACGGGCCTTACGATGGAATTCTTGCGGCGGCTGCGCCGGAGGAAGTGCCTGAGTCCTTACTCGCACAACTTGCAGATGGCGGACGTATGGTGATTCCGGTGGGTGGTAAAGAACAGAAGCTGGTACTGATCACCCGGCGTGGTGATCACTTCGCACGAAAAACTCTGGAAACGGTGCGTTTCGTGCCTTTCCTTCCCGGAGTTCAGAATTAACAAGAGGGCGCTACGGCGTCCTTTTCTTTATCTGTAACACGATCGGCAACCTGATCTACATTAACGAAACTCGCGCAGGCGCTGCGCAGCAACGGAGACATGATGGAGCATCTGAAAATATTTCTTAAGGGTATGGCAATGGGGGCGGCGGATGTTGTTCCTGGCGTTTCGGGAGGCACTATCGCATTTATCACCGGCATCTATACCCGATTACTGGATGCTATTTCCAGCGTGAACCTGGAGGCCTTAAAGAAACTCAGAGCCGAGGGTTTCAAGTCTGCCTGGGCTCATATTGATGGAACCTTTCTGCTGGCGTTAGGTACGGGCATTCTGACTGCCATCATTAGCCTGGCAAAGGTGATACATCACTTGTTAATGACGCATCCGGTTATGTTGTGGTCATTTTTCTTCGGATTAATCATCGCCTCCTGCATTCACATCGGCCGCACCATTCCTCAGTGGCGGGTAAAGGAAATCGGTATGCTGCTGTTGGGAGCGGTTGTCGCAGCCTTCATCAGCCTTGCCTCGCCGACCGAAACTGCAGTCACGCTGCCAATTGTCTTTGCCGCTGGCAGTATCGCGATCTGCGCCATGATTCTCCCCGGAATATCCGGCAGCTTTATCCTGCTGCTAATGGGGCTTTATACACCGGTTATTGCCGCTATTAAGGGGTTTGATTTGCCGGTGCTGCTGACCTTTGCCGCAGGCGCTGGCCTTGGATTACTCCTTTTTTCCCGTTTGTTGAGTTGGCTTCTACACCACTATGCGTCCGTAGTGCTCGCACTTCTGACGGGTTTTATGGTCGGATCATTAGTAAAGGTCTGGCCATGGAAAGAAACCCTGTCGACGCGGATCAACAGTAAAGGTGAAGAGATTCCTTTCGTGCAGCAGATGGCACTTCCGGTATTTGATGAAACCTTAGTGGCTTCGGTTATTTTGATGTTCGCAGGGGCCATTCTTGTTATTGGGCTTGAACGCTTCGGAAGTAATAATTCTGCGGAAAATTAAAATGAACGACTGTTAAGTCACTTCTTTTCTTTGAAAAACAGGTTTGAAATCCTGTATATAGTGGCTACGGATAAAAAAATCCCTCTATTTTTTAGAATACTTTGGAATTATAAAATACGTTTTTTATTCACCTGAGTTGCAAAGGTTGCAAACCGTTACATGGGCGGAAAGTCGTCACTATCGGGTGTCAAAAAGTCGTAAACTTGTCAGAACCTATGAAAACTGCCCGGCTTGTCATATTAGTCATGACCTTAACGATAGTTACTGCTTGTACATCTGGCGGTGGCTTCGTCTCGGTTGATCAAAAATTCGGCAGAGACAAAACAGCGTCAGGTTTTCATCTTGTTCGTGAAGGAGAGACTTTGTATTCCATTGCATGGCGCTATGGATTGGACTATCGCGAGTTGGCGAACGCTAACTCCATTTCTACCCCGCATACGATTTACCCTGGACAGAAAATTGACATCGACTATACCGCTGCAGAAGCCGCCAGTGCCCCACGTGTGAGTGTCAGAAACCCGTCAAATTCACCGACACCCGTAGCACCAGCAAAAGTTAGCAAACCTAAAAATGGTCAGATATCGCCAAAACCTGTGCCGACCGGGCCGGTTTCGGACTGGTTATGGCCCTCGGATGGCAAAATAATTGGTCAATTTTCGACCAGGAAGCCCGTCAACAAGGGGATTGATCTTGCCGGGTCGATGGGGGAATCTATTTTGGCAGCAGCGGCGGGGACAGTGGTTTACGCAGGCACCGGACTCCGGGGATACGGCAACCTTGTCATCATCCGGCACAATGAAAAGTTCTTAAGTGCTTATGCCCACGCTAGCCGCATCACCGTCAGCGAAGGCCAAGAAATTAAAGCGGGCGGAAAAATTGCCGAAAAAGGATCTACTGGTACCGACAAAGTGAAACTTCACTTTGAGATCCGGGAAAACGGCAAGCCGGTCAATCCACTGAAGTATCTGCCAAAGCGCAGAGGGGGTGGATAAAAAGTAAACAGTCGTTCTGGCACAAAACCTGTTTCGGTTCAGGTTCAGGATGACCAACCCAAAGGTGGGACTAAACATGGCAGTACAACAACGCGATATTAGTGAAGAAGAAGTGTTCGATGACGTAGAAACAGCATCTGCTGACGATTCTGCTGAAGAAAGCGGCCAGGAAAGGTTTGCTGCGGACACATCCGGGAAAACTCTTGATGCCACTCAGATGTATCTCAATGAGATTGGTTTCTCTCCGCTGTTGTCTGCCGAAGAGGAAGTGCACTACGCTCGCCTGGCTCGTAAGGGCGACGAGATGGGCCGCCGACGCATGATCGAAAGTAACCTCCGCCTGGTGGTTAAGATCTCACGTCGTTACGTGAATCGCGGTCTTTCTCTTCTTGATCTGATCGAAGAAGGTAACCTCGGTCTGATCCGCGCCGTCGAGAAGTTTGATCCAGAACGTGGCTTCCGCTTCTCAACCTATGCGACCTGGTGGATTCGCCAGACCATCGAACGTGCGATCATGAACCAGACCCGCACGATTCGTCTGCCGATTCATGTGGTCAAAGAATTGAACGTTTATCTGCGAGCGGCCCGTGAGCTGGCCCAGAAGCTCGATCACGAGCCAACCGCAGAAGACATTGCTGAACTGCTCGATAAGCCTGTCGCTGACGTTAAGCGCATGCTGAAGCTCAATGAACGTGTCACCTCTGTGGACACGCCGCTGGGGCCGAATTCTGACAAGTCGATTCTCGATACCATCGCTGATGAGCGTATGGAAGATCCCGGCACCGAGCTACAAAACGATGATATACAGAGCAATCTGTCTACCTGGATTGAAGAGCTGCCAGAAAAGCAGCGCGAAGTACTCTCTCGTCGCTTCGGTCTTCGTGGCTATGAGCCAAGCACGCTTGAAGATGTGGGGCGCGAAATCGGTCTGACCCGTGAACGCGTGCGCCAGATTCAGGTTGAAGCGCTGAAGCGTCTGCGCGAAGTATTTGAAAAGCACGGCCTGAATGCAGAGGTGCTGTTCGGTATGGCATAAGCCCCATCACCGAAAACAAAAAAACCGGCCACTGGCCGGTTTTTTTATGTCTGCTCTGTGCGCCTGGGCTCAGATGTATTTCACCTGCCCCGCGAGGAATGGCTTGCCATCCTCTGGGTCGGTTAAGCCGAAATCTACGCCGTCGTTACGGACATTAAAGCCGAGCGTAGCTTTACCGGGCAGAAAGATAGGCAGCTTAAAGTCTACGGTTACTTCTGCAGGGCGGCCTTTCATGTGCGATTCGATAGATGCCATTGCTCGTGCTTTTGCCCACATACCGTGAGCAATCGGACGTTTGAAGCCGAAGGCTCTGGCCGTGAACGGAAGTAAGTGGATTGGGTTGATATCACGCCCGAGAAGCGCGTACTTAACGCCTGTCAGAGCCGGCACTTCCCAGTCGACGATGCGTTCAGGATTCTCAAGCACATCCAGTGTTGGCGCTTTTTCCATATCCGGGTTCTTTTTACCGCGCTTGAGGAGCACGCTACGGCACTCCCAGACGAGTTCATCACCCATATACATGCGAGTGTAGAAAGTGAAGAGATCACCGTTATGAACCTTCTCAGGGCCTATCAGGGTGCAATCGGTATCCAGGGTTGCATCAACAGGAATCTGTTTGTGTTGAGTGATGATATTACGGATATGCACCAACCCCATGACCGGGTAAGGGTAGGCATCCGACAAAAACAACGCACTTTGCAGTGGGAAGGTCAGTAGAAAAGGAAAAGTGAACGGCAGGTACTTACTTTTTTCGAAGCCACACTGGCGGCGATACTCCTCCAGCTTGGAAGGATCGATCTTGACGTTTTTACGGGAGAAACGTGCACGTTCTTCACAGACCAGTTCCTGCTTCGGCTTCGCCGGGTTCTTCAGGGCAATACGAATGTACTGAATTACTGGTGGAGTAGGGTTCTTGATCTCTTTCGTTAACATCTGAGGCTTCCTTAATTGAATACCTGAGTCGGACTTTGTTTGGCCTATTATGCCCATTAGTCTGTAGTGAATGCGCAGCATTATAGAGTCTTAATGCAGCATTAAACTTGGCCTCAGAGACATACCGCTAACGTCGAATTTGACGTTTTGTCAGACAGGTGTCTTTTAATTTTATGGTGCCGGATACAAAAAACGGGGCCGAAGCCCCGTTTTCAGTTCCCTTAGAATGGGATGTCATCGTCAAAATCGTCAAAGCTGTTGCTCGGCTGAGGAGCCGGCTGCTGAGGCGCTTGCTGTGGTGGCTGCTGGTATCCACCCTGGTTGCCATAACCGCCTTGAGCAGGTTGCTGTGCTGGTTGCGGAGGACGCTGTGGTGCCTGCTGGTAACCGCCTGGCTGTTGTGCCGGCTGCTGTGGAGCCTGGCGCGGTTGTTGAGGCGCTTGCTGCGGTGGTTGCTGGTAACCGCCCATGCCGCCGCTCATACCACCGCTCATGTTGCCTGGCATCTGCCCTGTGCCGGAGTTCATGCCGTCACCACGTGAGTCCAGCATCATCATTTCATTGGTGATGATTTCTGTGGTGTAACGTTTAACGCCGTCCTTTTCCCATTCACGGGTGCGCAGCTTACCTTCGAAGTACGCGCGTGAACCTTTTTTCAGGTATTGCTGGCAGATCTCAGCGAGACGGCCATAAACTGTCAGGCGGTGCCATTCAGTCTGCTCGACCTTCTGACCCGTTGCTTTGTCGTTGTAACTTTCATCTGTTGCCAGAGACAGGTTGGCTACGGCGTTGCCATTCGGAAGGTAGCGCACTTCCGGGTCGCGACCCAGGGTGCCGATGAGAGTGACTTTATTAACACTGCGAGCCATGTTTTTCTCCTGTAGATTCGATCAAGGTCAGTGCGTCTTCGCGGCTGAATTCATCCGCACTGACTTTCAGATATACCGCGTCTTCTGCCGGAAGATAAAGTGCTTCAGCAACGCCAGGCAAAGCTTGAAGTGATGCCAGGGCTGAATTATCGAGGTGGCGATGGCCCGGCAGGCGGACACTGATCAGATGACGCGGAGCATTGGTCTGAGACATTAACAGCGCCCAAAGTACCACCAATGCCCCCAGTCCGACAAACAGAATTGCAGCACCGTACTGGCTGAGAATCCAACCCCCTAAGGAGCCGCCAAAAAATGCCCCAAGGAACTGCATGCTGGAGTAGATCCCCATAGCGCTGCCCTTGGCTCCAGCGGGCGCAATTTTGCTGAGCCATGACGGTAAGCTGGCTTCCATCAGGTTGAAGCCCCAGAAGTACAATAGTAGCAATATAATCCAGTGCCAGAGTGCTGAGGCGGCGCCCATCATCAGAAGAGCAGCAGCGATAATCAGCGCTCCGGTAATGACAACGCTTTTCATGCGTTGGCGTTTTTCGGCAATGATGATCAGTGGCACCATTAATACGAAAGCGACGAGTAGCACTGGCAGGTACAGCCAGCTATGGTGATTTGCGGTGAGGCCAGCCTCTACCAGCTGTGCGGGAATGGCGACGAAAATAGCGACCATGAGGGCATGAAGAAGAAAAATGCCCAGATTCAGAGGCCACATGCGGCGGTTTTTGAGCTGTTCGACGATCACAGGCAGAGCGGCACTGGCGTCCCTGTGTTGTTTCGCAGGTGGTGCCGGGATGACCCACAGCGTGACCAGTACGCCTCCTATGGCCAGCACTGCGGTGACGGCAAAAATCAGGTGCAGGCCACCGAAAGAAGCCAGCCAGGGACCAAGGATCAGTGCGACAGAGAATGACAGGCCAATGCTCGCACCGATGGAAGCCATGGCTTTCATCCGGTGCTCTTCGCGGGTCAGATCAGTGACCAGCGCCATAATTGCACTGGCAATGGCACCACCACCTTGCAGTGCCCGCCCTATGATCACTCCCCAGACACTGTCTGAGGTTGCGGCGATAACACTGCCGAGAGCAAAGATCAGTAAGCCACCGATGATCACTGGCTTGCGGCCAATGCGATCAGAGAGCGCGCCTGCAGGAATCTGAAGTAGCGCCTGGGTCAGGCCATAAACGCCCATTGCCAGCCCCAGCAACTGGGGTGTTGCGCCTTCGAGCTGTTCACCTTCGAGCATCATGACAGGGAGAACCATGAACAGTCCCAGCATACGAAGAGCGTATAGCGAGGCGAGAGAGATCACGGCGCGTTGTTCGGTTTTATCTGGGGTCACTGTGCGGCCAATCGATAACTGTTAATCAGGCCGGCTAGTCTACCAGATTGTCGGCGTTGGAGGGGTAGTCTTGATGACGCCAAATCCCACTACCATCTTGGTCTGATTGCGGTACACTGCAAAAAGGGTATAAGGGATATACCAAGACGGAAGCGACTAGCTTGGGCGAAAGTACATGGAGAGACTTTATGGACCAGAGATCACCTGCCATCGAACGAAGAATACTTCTTTTTGGTCAGACAAACCTTGAGAACTCGATACTGATCGGCAATGTTCATCAGAACACAGGTATTGAGTGTCAGCTGATAGATGTTCGCCATTGGCGGGCAGAATGGGAATTCGAAGCAGACCGGATGATTGCTTTGATCGACTCGGGGAGCGCTGCTCCTGAGCGTATCCGTGAGCTGGTGGATCGTCTGCATGACCTGCAAGCCGATGTCGCTATCGCCGTGTTTAACGTTGCGAAGAAACATCCCTCCGAACAGTTGATAAGCTGGCCTAAAGTGAATGGTATTATCTATACCGGGACGCCTCACAGCCAGCTATGCCGGGGCATTGAAAGCCTTTTCCTGGGTGAGATGTGGCTGCCACGCCACCTGATGGCTGCGTTTCTGGAAAGAACCCGTGAACGCCCCAAAAATGCTACCGGATTTGCCGGAATTCTTACTCGCCGTGAAAAGCAGATACTACGGCTTACCGCGACCGGGGCCACGAATGCTGAGGTGGCGGAAGAACTCAACGTCAGCATGCACACCGTTAAAACCCACGTCTACAACCTGTTCCGGAAAATCGGCGTGACGAACCGTATTCAGGCCGTGAACTGGGCAAAAGAAAACATGCATGAACTGCATGACAAGGAAGAAGCCGAAGCAACCGGATGATTCACAGTAAAAGCGGCTGAACCCGTCTTCGCCTTGCTTTACAATGGGGGTTTTGACTCAGGTAGTGAAAGCTCCACATGGATAAAATTCTCGTTCGCGGCGCACGTACACACAACCTCAAAAACGTTGATATTGATATTCCTCGGGATAAGCTCGTGGTAATCACGGGCCTCAGTGGCTCGGGGAAATCCTCTCTGGCGTTCGACACTCTGTACGCGGAAGGGCAGCGACGCTACGTTGAGTCACTTTCAACCTATGCCCGTCAGTTCCTGTCGATGATGGAAAAGCCCGACGTCGATCTGATTGAAGGTTTGTCACCTGCCATTTCTATTGAGCAGAAATCGACCTCTCACAACCCGCGCTCTACCGTCGGTACCGTGACCGAAATATACGACTATCTGCGTTTGTTGTTCGCCCGCGTTGGTACGCCACGCTGCCCGGATCATGATGTACCGCTGGAAGCTCAGACTGTCAGTCAGATGGTCGACGAAATTATGCTGTTGCCCACCGACAGTAAGTGCATGATTCTCGGCCCTGTTATCCGGGATCGCAAAGGCGAACATCTGCATGTGTTTGAAAGTCTGCGTGCGCAGGGCTTTATCCGTGTGCGCGTCGATGGAACCGTGTGTGATCTGGACGATACACCGGACCTGGATAAACGTAAGAAGCACACAATTGAAGTGGTTGTTGATCGCTTTAAGGTGAAAGAAGGTATTGAACAGCGTCTGTCTGAATCCATAGAGACCTGTCTTGAATTGAGCGGTGGACTGGTGCTGGTCGCCGATATGGACGCGCCAGAGAAAGAACCTATGATGTTCTCTTCTCAGTTTTCATGCCCGCACTGCGGCTACAGCCTCTCTGAATTAGAACCTCGCCTGTTTTCGTTTAACAACCCAGCGGGTGCTTGCCAGACGTGCGACGGTCTTGGTGTTAAACAATATTTCGATCCCGACCGCGTTGTGCATGATGACTCACTGAGTGTGGGTGAAGGCGCGATCCGCGGCTGGGATCGTCGTAGCGTTTATTATTATCAGATGCTGTGCTCAGTGGCGGATCATTACGGCTTTGATATTGATACGGCTCTTGCCGATCTGAAACCGGAGCACAGAGACGCAATACTGCGTGGTTCTGGTGATGACAAAATCGAATTTATTTACGTGAACTCCCGCGGCGATCGCGTCAGTAAATCACACCCTTTTGAAGGGGTATTGCCAAACCTTGAACGTCGTTACCGCGAAACTGACTCTCAGATGGTGCTTGAGGAGCTATCCAAGTATCTTAGCATTCAGCCATGCCCTGCCTGTGATGGCTCGCGTCTGCGTCGCGAAGCCCGGAACGTCTTTGTTGGTGATAAAACCATTCATGCCTGCACCAGCATGCCAGTGGAAGATGCTCACAATTATTTTTCAGAATTTCAGATGGATGGCCACAAAGGCGAAATTGCTGAAAAAATTCTGAAAGAAATCCGCGATCGTTTGCAGTTTCTGGTGAATGTCGGTCTCGAATACCTGACACTGAATCGCAGTTCGGACACACTTTCTGGCGGTGAAGCTCAGCGGATTCGTCTGGCGTCGCAGATTGGTGCTGGCCTTGTTGGGGTGATGTATATTCTTGATGAACCTTCTATTGGTCTTCATCAGCGAGACAATGACCGCCTGCTTAAAACCCTGTTCCACCTTCGTGATCTTGGAAACACCGTACTCGTCGTAGAGCACGACGAAGACGCTATCCGCAGTGCTGATCACCTGATCGATATTGGCCCCGGCGCTGGGGTACATGGTGGTGAGGTGATTGCACAGGGTACACCTGCTCAGGTAATGAAAAATAAAAACTCAGTGACGGGTGAATACCTCAGCGGCAAACGCGCAATTGCTTTGCCTGAAAAACGTACGCCGTACGACAAGAAAAAAGTCATGACCTTAAAAGGGGCGAACGGTAACAACCTGAACAGTGTTGATCTGACTATCCCTCTCGGATTAATGACCTGTATTACCGGCGTGTCTGGTTCAGGTAAGTCAACGCTGATAAACCGTACCCTGTACCCATTGGCGGCGACCGCATTAAATGGTGCGACAACACTCAAACCGTCTGAGCATAAGAGCATTACCGGTCTGAATCAGCTCGATAAAGTCGTCGATATTGATCAGTCTCCTATCGGTCGGACACCGCGATCGAATCCGGCAACTTACACTGGGATATTTACTCCGGTACGTGAAATTTTTGCTGGCACACAGGAGGCTCGTTCGCGCGGTTATAAAGCCGGACGCTTCTCGTTTAATGTGAAAGGCGGACGCTGCGAAGCTTGTCAGGGTGACGGTGTTATCAAGGTTGAGATGCACTTTCTGGCGGATATTTATGTTCCTTGTGATGTCTGTAAAGGGAAGCGGTACAACCGGGAAACGCTGGATATTCGCTACAAGGGCAAAAACATCCATGAAGTACTGGATATGACGGTCGAAGATGCGCGTGAATTTTTTGATGCAATTCCTGCGGTCGCTCGCAAGCTACAGACGTTGATGGACGTAGGCCTGAGTTATATTCGTCTTGGCCAGGCGGCTACCACGTTATCGGGTGGTGAGGCGCAGCGCATTAAGTTAGCGAAAGAGCTGTCGAAGCGGGATACCGGAAAAACCCTTTATATCCTCGATGAGCCGACAACGGGTCTGCACTTCCACGATATCGAACAGTTGTTAGTTGTTCTGCATCGCCTGCGCGATCATGGCAATACCGTGGTGGTAATTGAGCATAACCTGGACGTCATTAAAACCGCTGACTGGATCGTTGATCTGGGCCCCGAAGGTGGATCGAAAGGTGGCCTGATCATTGGCGAAGGTACGCCCGAAGATATCGGGGCGATGGAGCATTCGCATACAGGTCACTTCCTGCAGCCCTTACTTGAGCGTGCCTGATTCGGAAAACCTGATTTGCAGGGGAGGTTAGTATGAGCAGAGCCGAGTGCGACGGATGTGGGCGACCAGAAAGTGTCTGCCTGTGCAGTCATCTGGTGCATTACACGCTGCCTTTTAACCTCACCATCTGGCAGGACCCGGATGAATCCCGCCATCCGCTGTCAACCGCGCCTTTGCTGGAGCGTACGATTGACGGGTGTCGCAGGCTGGTGGGGGATCAGTTCGCCTATAACGATATTTTTTCAGGTGCCCCCGTCGAGACTGTCGCGCTGCTGTATCCGGCGGATGATTCTGTGGACGTTGTTGGGCCTGAGATTGGGCGCGATCGCGTCAGTCATGTTCTGGTGCTTGATGGGACCTGGCGCAAAGTACGCCGCCTGACATTAATGAACCCGTGGCTACTTAACTTACCTCGGGTGTCATTGTCACCTCAAACCCCCTCTGCTTATTTACGCACCAGTCAGCACGAAAGTGGTGTCAGCACACTGGAAGCGGTGCTGATGCTGGCGGATCTCTGGTATCCAGGGAATGCATACCTGGAAGGGACTGGCGTCCTGCAACGCATGTCAGAATTGCAGGAGAGGATGCGAAAACGTTGAGGCGCCGGGCTTACAGGGCTCAGGCGCTCTCGGTCATGCTGGTGATGTGTTTCATCTGGCGTTGTATCAGCGACTCAGTCTTCTCTGGCAGCTGGTTAAGCCAGTAAGTGGACTGAACCCCACCGTGCAGGTCCCGAATATTAGGGCCTTCGTTCCAGATGATATCGTGACCATCTTCTAACATTTCTATTAATGTCTGGCTGGCAATGATTCTGCGCTCTTCGCTTTGGGCCGCGAGGTGATAGGCCCAGTGCACGGCATCGCCGATCAGACTGTATTGTGTTGAAACACCATCCTGCAACGGTGCCATAAGGACCGGGCCCCAATGTGCAGCCACATTGAACTCAAGTGGCAGAACGCCAGAGTTTGTCTCATGCAGATGATTCACCAGACTGGTGAACAACCGTGCCGCATAAAGACAATGCATGGCCGCATTACGGTCGCGGCCGGGGACGCCAAACAGCATAACGACACCGTCGCCCAAGTAGCGGTCCACTTTACCGTTGTAGAGCTTCGCGGCTTGAGAAAGCAGGCGATGGTACTGGTTGAGTGTCGAAGTCAGCTCTTCGGCGCTGAGTCGCTGTTGCAGTAGCTCGAGGTCCTGAATCTCAATAAAGAGCATGGCACAGTCGTAATACTTCATCGGGTCAGGGAAGGGCGTGTCTTCATTGCCCATGAACTGGCCGAGAGCGACTTCAACTGCACGGCGCTGCTGTTCGCGCTTAGAAATATCGCCAAGAACTGAGTGGAGTGACAGTAAGTCAGGATCACCCGGCCCCATCGGTAGTGTCAGCTCTTCACCGTCACGCCAGCCGCTCAGTTTCGTGCGTAACTGGCGCACGTAGCGGGCGTATTTTTCGCTGAGCAACCAGCCCGTGAGACCTGCAATCAGGCTGAGGGCTGCTGTTACCAGAAGACTTTGTGAGGCAACGCGTGTCGCGGCGGTTTGCGCAGGTGTGTCTGTTGTATAGCCCTCTAATGAGCCATAAAGAGTACCGTCCTGACGGATTTCGACGGGCATCATCGTCAGTTCAGCATTGATCCGGCCTGCACTTGCGACCGGTTTACCATCACGATCAAGCACCCGAATAGCCGGCATCGCGCTGCCTGCGTCCCACTCGCTGAGGGTCAGATTCAGGGTAATGCGGTCATCGCGCACGAGGGCTGGCGTCAGAAGCGCCCCCAGGTGTTGTAACTGACGCGTATTCTCAGAGGCGATTTGCTGGCGAGCGTAGCTGCGGACTTCGGAGTAAGCCAGCGCGCTCAATATGATGCCTGCAATCAGAACCATGACCGCTGCCAGTAGACCAGCGCGCTGGCTGGTATTGAGAGTTTCGCTGAATGTGCGGAGATTAGGCATTGGCAGTCCTGATAATTCTAAATTTCCATAACTTTAATGGTATTATATGCCGCGCTTGTCGCAACGCCAGCACCGAACACGGCTTCTGTGATGGAAGACAGCTTGTAAATTACAGTTTAGATATAGTTTAGATGAGGAATGACCATGAGTGATGTGAAACAGTCTCTGCAGGACAAACTGGCACAACTTGAGAAAGGTCTGTTTCTGATGAGTGTTGACCGTGTGCGTGCTCTGTCTGTACACGAGACCGTTGAACTGATCGAAGAACTGCGCGCCGTTGTTGCCGCAGCTAAGTCAGACACCGACAAACTCTGATCTTCAGATTAAGCGAGACCTCCGTGACGGAATTAGTGCTCATCCGTATCACCGGTGCTGATAAGCCCGGTGTTACTGCGACCATCAGTAGTATCCTTGCACAATATGAAGTGACAGTACTGGATATTGGCCAGGCCGAAATCCACGATTCGCTATCATTGGGGATACTGGCTGCCATTCCGTCGACGGCGGAAGCGGCACCGGTTCTGAAAGACGTACTCTTCAGAATTCATGAAATGGGGCTGTCGGTGTCGTTCACTCCGGTGACGCCCGAAAGTTATGAGCACTGGGTCGCCGGTCAGGGAAAACCCCGTCATATTATCACGCTGCTGGCGCGTACTATTCAGGCCGACGCCATCGCGCGCGTGACCTCCATTGCTGCCGAGCACAACCTGAATATTGATCAGATCAGTCGTCTTTCGGGGCGCGTTCCGCTTGATAAGCAAAGCGAAACAACACGAGCCTGTGTTGAGTTTTCGGTGCGCGGTGAAGCAGATCAGACAGCCATGCGGGCGCAGTTTCTTGAAGCAGCCAACGATCTGAACGTCGATATCGCGTTTCAGGAAGACGATGTTTATCGTCGAACGCGTCGTCTGGTGTGTTTCGATATGGACTCCACTCTCATTGAAACCGAGGTGATCGACGAACTTGCTCACGCTGCAGGCGTGGGGGAGCAGGTGGCCGAGATTACCGAGCGGGCGATGCAGGGTGAACTCGATTTTACCCAGAGCTTCGAGCAGCGAGTTGCGCTGTTGAAGGGCTTGAGTGGTGATGTACTCCAAGGTATTGCTGAGCGCCTGCCAGTAACGGAAGGCGCAGAGCGCCTTATTCGCAACTTGAAGGCGTTGGGTTATAAGACGGCGATATTGTCTGGTGGTTTTACCTATTTCGGGCGTTATCTTCAGTCTCAGTTGGGCATTGATTACGTCTATGCCAATGAGTTGGAGATGGAAGGTAATGTAGTGACTGGACGTGTGACCGGGCGTGTTGTCGATGGTCAGCGCAAAGCCGAGTTACTGCGTGAACTGGCCGAACGTGAGGGCATTCGTCTCGAACAGACCATCGCCGTAGGTGACGGTGCCAATGACTTGCCGATGCTATCGGTTGCCGGTCTTGGCATCGCGTTTCGTGCTAAACCTCTGGTGCGCGAAAACGCCAAACATGCGATCTCAACACTGGGGTTGGATGGGCTGCTCTATCTGCTTGGTTATCACGACCGCGATATTCATTAAGTGTAACCGCTGTTCTGTTTCAGTCAGCGGTTAGTCACTGGTTATTGAGCTTCTGCCTGAGCAGAAGCTCGCCATTATTCCTCTGAGAAGTCATACGTCATATCCGCCTTTGGCGGCTGCACGTAATATCCCTGAATAAAGTGAACGCTGTAGTGCCAGATATTGGCAACGGTGGATGAGCTTTCGATAAATGGCGCAATGCTGATTTTTCCGGCGTCGTGCACATCCCCAAGCAGATCTTTTAACGCCTTATTGCCACTTGCGTTATCGCCACCTATTTCGCGGATGTAAGAGCCATCGACTTTTACATAATCAATATCGACCTGTTGCAGCAGGCGCATCGGTTCAAGCTCGCAGCCGAACCGACTGACGGCAGTACTGATGCCAAGTGCCCGCACCAGATAACAGAATCGTTTTGCCGGTGCAGCGTGGCGGACGGCGTCCTCTTCTGAAAACTGGAAAATGATGGCGTTGTGATTGAGCCCGGCAGCTTTCAGCGCAACCTGAACCCAGGCGGGTAGCTTTTCATCACGCAGAGATGCTCCCGTAATATTGATGAACAGCTTGGTATCTTTGCCCTGTTTCTGACGTTCTGACAGAAGCTTGGTGGCATGCAGGATGACCCAGCGGTCCAGTTTACGTTTGAGGGTGTCGCTGACCTCGGCACTGTTTATGAAGGCGCCAGCCTGAGGGTCAGAAGCATCCGCTCCGGCCAGGCGCAGCAGTACTTCATAATGCTCTGCCTCATCACCGCGCATGCTGATCAGAGGCTGAAAGAGAAGACGTAACTGATTTCGCGACAGCGCGGTAGTTATCTGTTTTTCCATCGAGCGGGTCTGGCGCTCTTCGGACTTGTCTTCTGGCATAAACAGGTGGGCACTGCTGCTGACCTGCTTGTTCTCTTCGGCGGCGGCATCACAGGCAAGGTGTGCCTGTTGCAGAATCTCAGCTGGTGCAGGGCTGGCATCCGTGATAAGTGTGATACCAAGACTCAAGGTCGGCTGAACAGTGCGCTGCTCGAGATCGACGAGGAGGTTATTGACTGTGCTGATCAGCTTCTGAGCCTGCTGGCGGGCCTTTGCTGGGTCACCGCCAGGCATCATCCAGATAAAGGTGTCATCTGAAATTCGCGCCGTCACATCGTATTCGTGCGCGATACTGCTCAGGCACTGACTGATTTCCCGGATCACGGTATCGCTGGCTTCAATACCAACATCCCGTCGGATGGCATCAAAGCCATTAATTTCTGCATATACCAGCGTGCTGAACTGCTTTTCCAGTACCGCGTGGTCGACGGCCCGGGTCAGCCTTTCCAGGAAATATTCTTTGTTATGCAATTGAGTGACCGCGTCACGGTGTCGCAGCTCGGTCAGCTCCGCCGCTAACTCACTTTCTGTATCGCGTCGACTGATCTGAATCTGATTACAGGGTTCATCACTGTATGTCGCATCACTGAAGCTCATCGTCATCGGGAACTGCTCACCATCGGGCAGGACACCGGTTGTTTCGAGCTCAAAGCTATCAGGAATGCCAGTCCGGTATTGCTTCAGAAAATCTTTAAAGCTCGCCTGACTGTCAGACGCGATCATGTCCATGATGGGCATACCTTCGAGATCGTCGACCGATTCGTAACCGAACATCTCAAGGTAGGCTGAATTGGCATGAACATGCATACCGTCATGGATATAAGCGATCGGATCACGAGAGCTTTCCAATAACATACGAGAGCGCTTCTCGGCGTCACGCAGCTTAACCTTTAACAGGCGAACTTCCTGGCGGCTGCGCAAATGCTCGACTTCGCGGCGGATCGTCTGCATAAGGATATTGCTTTCATCGAAAGCAACGACAGCACTGGCACCCTTCGTCAACGCGCTTTCGAGAAGAGCGTTGCTTGAGTTCGCTGGGATCAGAATCAGTGGGATGTCATAGTTCAGGCGATGAATCTGGCTGAGCAGTTCAGTGAACTGAATGTTCTCAAGGTCCGGGTCGGCAACTACAACGTCCCATTGTGCAGACTTCAGGGCTTCCTCAAACTGCTCATGTGTGATCACTGTCCGCGCACGCGTACTGAAACCGGAATTCCGCATCAGGCTGACGAGTTGCTCTGCGTCGTTCTGAGTTTGCGTCAGTAACAGGAGTTGCAGTGTGTCACGGGATAGCGACATGAGTAGACATACCTCGGTGAGAGAAAACCCAGAATTATAGGTGCTGTCGTATCAAAGAAAAACGGCATGGGTGACAAATTTTGTCACCCATTGGCCCGATCAGAGTTTATTCCAGAGAGAATCAAAATCATCTTCAATCAGAGCATCACCGACGCTGGTGGCTACCTGACGCTTCTGCTCTGATGATACACCCGACGCTCTGAACTGGAATTGCCCGAAGCTATTCGTAGATGCCAGGCTCTTACTCAGCTGATAGCGTCCACTAAGCTTCTCGTGCATCAATTCAATCTTGTTGCCGGTGCGGAACGGTACTCGCGGAAGAATGACGCTGGCAGGTTGTGCGATGGCTTTAATCGCAGGCAAAACCAAAGCTCGCATCTGTGGGCCATTGCTGCCGGTTTTTTGCAGCAGTCGGGCGATGCCGACTTCTGCTCGTGGCGCCAGCAGCTCAACACCGAGTTGAGTGCCCTGGCCTCTCAGGTGACGAATCCAGCGAATCGCTCCGACAGACCAATGGCGTACACCGCGCTCCTGAATGCCGATCAGCTCACCCGCCTGAATAGCGCTCGGTAGCTCACCTTTCCATTGCAGGCAGTAACCACCCGGGCTGGTGTTAATCAGAATAACGCCATAGCTGCTGTAGCGGGTTTTGGGTTCGCTGTTTTCTTCTTCTTCGACCTGATGGCGGTTAATGAACTCAATAGCATCGAGGTTCATCGCTTTGTTGTCAGGCATACGTGAGCCACCGGCATCAAAGGCGTCTGCCCAGACATCGTCAGACACGGTGGCTCCGGTATCTACAGACTTACCCGCAGGACCTTGTTCAACAGGCTTCATCTTCAGAGAAACCTGATCAAAATCTCGCTTTCCTGCGGTGTAATAGTGCAACGCAGACAAGCCGACGCAGACGCTGAGTTGACCGTCGGTAGGCACGCGACGGAATGAACGCTGCCAGTGAATTCCCCAGGATTGAATGGTATGGGAAATCAACGTCTCGCTGGTCTTATCCGGCACGATGATCCGGCCGTCACTGCCTGCAGAGGAATATAACTTAAGCGCCTGAACGAGCTTTTGAGTATTCAGGCTGCGGAAATTCATTTTCTGATTATCACGCAGGTGCTGGCGATACTGACCCGGCCGGTCACGATGGAGGTTGATGATAAACAGCGCACTCTCATCATCTGCCGGTGTAAGTTCAACGAGAGGTGCCCAGTGTTCACAGACCTCATACAGCTGAGCCAGATCCTGCTGACGCAGGTTGCTGGGTTTCGCTGTACCCAGAAGATGTACACGGACAAAAGCGTCACGGATCGTCGATTTATGAACGTACCGCGCCTGTTGATCTTCAATGGTGATGTTTTCAAGACGGCGCGCTTCGGCCATCAGGTAAATCTGGTTAACGTCGAGCCAGGTTCTGTCAGGCGGCTGAAAGTACAGCTGGTACGCACGCAGAATAATCTGACTGCTGTCGACGATCGCGCGGTGGATGGCCGGTGCGAAATGCTTGGGTGGGCGGTCACCGGCGCCAAGCAGATCGACGCTATGTGCAACGACCATTTTGTAGCCCGTAGCAAGATGCCCTTGCAACGCCTGACTCAGATTGGCGATTTTAAGTTGCTTGTCGTTCAGAGAGACAGAAGACTGCAGAAAGTGCTTATTCAGCACCTTACACACGGAATGTATGTAGGGACGGATAACTTCGAGCAGTTCAAAGCGCTGAGCTGGAGGGCAGCTGAGGGCGTTCAGCTCGCGAATCGCTTGATACAGGCGTCGGGATGCTTCTCCTGTATTTGCCATGGGCAGACTTTTGGCCCACTGTGAGAACGCCGGAAGCCCCGCACCACAGAACGACAACTCGCTTTGAGTTGCATTCGGGATATGCAATGTTATCGGTGTGCTCTGGCTGTCCATGCGATCCTGCTGTTAACTTTCGGGGTTAGCGATTTATATAGCCTCTATGGCGTGTTTTTTCCAGCAACTACACGACATTTAACCGTTTCAAATGAGAAATGTGAATTTCTTTTACATGAACTGACTACGCTATCACAAAATAGCGGTCAGATCAGGCCAGAACGGGATGGGGACGCTTGTAGGGGTCACCCGGCACTTCTCTCACAAGTTGTGGGACAAGGTAGCCAGGCAATTGTTCTCTGATGCCCAGATAGAGAGCGGTGGCTTCCTTGTCGCTGACGAAATAATGCTGCGTCCCTTCAACTTTATCTGGTAGGTGAAGGTAATAGGGTAGTACCCCCATTGTAAAGAGCTTCTGGCTTAATTCGGCCAAAATAACAATGTCATCATTAACGCCCTGCAGCAGTACGCTCTGGTTGAGCAGAGTGACACCACTATTTCTGAGTTCCCGCAGGCGGTCCCTATGCAGACTGGTCAGTTCATTTGGATGATTTACATGGAGTACCATGGCGTTATCGCAGCGGGTGTTGCTGAGAGTATTCTGAAGCTCAGCAGTCAGCCGTTGCGGAATAACCACAGGCAGACGAGTGTGTATGCGAATCCGTCGGACGTGGTTTATCTCATCGATGGCCGCAATCAGATCGGCAAGCGCTGAATCCTGGAGCATGAGTGGGTCACCGCCGCTGAGAATGACTTCGGTGATGCTTGAATCGCTGCGAATATAGTCCAGAGCCGAGTTTCGCTCATCACGACTTAAGCGGTTATCAGCGTAATCGAAGTGCCTTCGGAAGCAGTAGCGGCAATTTACGGCGCACCCTGTGGCTGCGAGCATCAGCACCCGGCCCTGATACTTGTGAATAATTCCCGGGCGTATATTGGTCTGACGCTCGGCCAGTGGATCACTGCTGTAGCCCGGCAAGTCAGAAGCATCGGCCTCACTGCCGGTGGGCAATACTTGCCGCAGCAAAGGGTCATTCCGATCGCCGCGGGCCATCTGATCAGCAAACGGACGTGGGACCAACAAAGGAAACGTCAGTGCAGGGTGGCCTGCCTTCAGAGCCGTCCCGGCCGGTATGTCCAGATAGCTGAGCAGGCGCTCACCGTCACGGAAAGAGTCAGCGAGAATCTGTCGCCAATCCTGCATCTCTACAGGCGGCTCTGTTCGCGTTATGATACGCACCTTAATTTATTACCTGACAGTAAGCGGAAGTCAAAATGGCTAACTATTCTACCAACGAATTTAAATCGGGTCTCAAAGTGATGCTCGACAATGAGCCGTGCTCCATTGTGGAAAACGAGTACGTCAAGCCGGGCAAGGGCCAGGCATTCAATCGCGTCAAGCTCCGTAACCTGCGTAACGGTCGCGTTCTTGAGAAAACCTTCAAGTCAGGTGACAGCCTGGAAGGTGCCGACGTGATGGAAGTGGATATGGAATACCTCTACACCGACGGTGAATTCTGGCACTTCATGGCAACGGACGGTTCGTTCGAACAGCACGGCGCATCTCAGGAAGCTGTTGGCGACACCGTTAAGTGGCTGAAAGAGCAGGACGTATACACGGTTATTCTGTTCAACGGTGCTGTTCTGACCGTTGCTCCGCCTAACTTCGTCGAGCTGGAAGTTGTCGAAACCGATCCGGGCGTGAAAGGCGACACTGCAAACGGTGGCAGCAAGCCAGCAACCCTGTCGACGGGTGCTGTGGTGAAAGTCCCGCTGTTCATCAACATCGGTGAAGTGCTGAAGATCGATACCCGCTCGGGTGAATACGTCGGCCGTGCCTGATACGCGCTGGCAACCCTCTTGCGATCGGGCAGCTCTGGCTGCCCGATCTGCGTTTTATCGTACCATTCGCGAGTTCTTCCATTCCCGGAATGTGCTCGAAGTCGACACGCCCCTATTGTGTGCTGCGCCAGTATCTGACCCTAATATTGAGCCAGTGCAGACGTGCGAAGGGCGTTGGCTTCATACCTCGCCTGAATACGCGATGAAGCGACTGCTGTGCGCGGGCAGTGGTGATATCTGGCAGTTATGCAAGGTATTCCGGGCAGGTGAAGCCGGACAACGCCACAATCCCGAATTCAGCATGCTGGAGTGGTATCGCACAGGCTGGGATCTTCAGCAGCTTATGGATGAAGTACGCGATCTGGTGCAGACGTTATTTGCATCGCGCTGGTCTGAGTTGCCTGAGATCCGCCTGAGTTATGCTGCTGCAGTAAAACAATACGCAGGGTTCGATGTGCACGCTTCCAGTGACGCGGATATTGCTCAGGTCGGCCAGCAGGCCGCGGGCAATGATCTCGATCTTAATCGTGACGGCTGGCTCGATATCATTATGAGTCACATGGTTGAGCCGGCGTTACCCAAAGACACTCTGGTGTTTATTTCAGAGTTTCCTGCGAGTCAGGCGGCGTTAGCGAAAGTCACGACAGGTGCAGAAGGATATTCTGTCGCTCAGCGTTTTGAGCTGTTTTTTAACGGCACTGAGCTGGCAAATGGGTATGACGAACTGATCGACGCTGAAGAGCAGCGCCGTCGCTTTGAAAAAGAAGCGAATGATCGTCCGATCGATGAAAATCTGCTTGCGGCTATTGCACATGGGTTGCCCGAGTGCTCTGGTGTGGCAATGGGCGTAGACCGTTTATTGATGCACCTGCTGCAGGCCGGGCGCATCAGCGATGTGCTCAGTTTTGACTGGTCAAAGGCCTGATCTCTGAAAGATCAGGCTTTTGTGTCAGGCCAGGTCGGCTATGGCCTCACCCATACGTACCGGTGCGCCCGCTTCGAACGTATCGTTCCAGTCGACGACACCTTTCGGGTGACACAGGATCACGGTTGAGCCGAGTTTAAAGCGGCCCATTTCGGCGCCTTTTTCCAGAGACACATCAACAGGTGCGCCGTACTCGCTGACCTTCAGCTCGCGTCTTGGGGGAGCGATATGCCCCGCCCAGACGGTTTCAACGGCGGCGACAATCATGGCACCGACGAGCACCATCGCCATCGGACCTTTATCGGTATCAAAAATACAGACCACGCGCTCGTTACGTGCAAACAGACGCGGCACATTTTCTGCGGTTACCTGATTGACTGAAAACAGATCGCCCGGGACATAAATCATGTCACGCAGCTTACCCGCCATTGGCATGTGCACACGGTGGTAATCTTTCGGCGACAGATAAATGGTTGCGAACTCGCCGCCCATAAAAGGTGCAGCGCGTTTGGCGTCTCCGCCGAGTAATTCAGTCAGGCAATAATCCTGACCTTTGGCCTGAAAAATACGACCATCAACGATTTCACCCCGTTGTGATACGGCGCCGTCAGCAGGTGAGGACAGCACAGACGCGTCACCTTCGATCGGGCGTGCACCATCAATTAATTCGCGTGTGAAAAAGTCGTTAAAGCAGGAGAATTCAGACGCTGACTGGCGCTGAGCCTCACTCATGTTGACGCCGAATTTTTTGATGAACAGATTGATCAGCGGATTTTTCACCCATTCCATTTCAGCCTCTGCCAGAGCGCCCACTGCGCGAGAGAGCAGGTGTTGTGGAACAACATACTGACTGGCGATAAACAGACTGTCTTTAATACTCATTGGGTCATCTCTTAATTAGGTTCAGTACCGGTTACGACCGGGGTGTTCTCGTCATTGCCCCACTCGGACCATGAACCAGCGTAACCCCGGATATCAAATCCAAGAATTTTGCCGACCAGATAGGTATAGCCTGAGCGGTGATGGGTCTGGCAATGCGTAGCAATTCGTTTACTACCGTCAATGCCCATGTCTGACAGTAAGGTGCGGAAAGCATTCAGATCTTTAATGCGTAGGCCACGATCTTTATCCATGCCCAGTGTCCATTCGTAGTTAACCGCACCCGGGATGTGTCCACCGCGCGCTGAAATCACTTTTTCACCCGTGTACTCAGCGGCTGAGCGTGCGTCCCAGATGGCAAAGTCTGGCTTACCCAGGTTGTCGAGTACCTGAGCTTTAGTGAACGTGGCATTTTCATTGATGGCGGTGATTTTATAATCTGAAGAACGTGGAGTAACTTCACCAGATTCTTCGGGTAACCCTTCCTGACGCCAGGCGACGATACCACCGTTAACGTAGGAATATTTCGTATGGCCAATGCAGTCTAGCACCCAGATCAGGCGTCCGGCCCAGCCGCCGCCTTCATCGTCTGAGCAGATGACGTGTGTCTCTGCTGTCAGCCCCAGCTCGCTGAATACAGTCTCAAGTTCAGACATCTCTGGGAGCAGGCCTGGCACTGGTGTGCCAGGACGCTGCAGGCGTTTAAAGTCGAGATGAACGGCCCCCGGGATGTGACCTTCCATAAAGGTCTCGGCCTTGCTTTGGTCAATGATCAGGACGTTATCGAGCGGCAACAGGTCAGCCAGTTGCTCTGGCTCAAGCAATAAAGGGAGATCAGCCATGGGTGGGTCACTCAGCTAGTTGTTTCGTTGGCACGAAGTGTATCTGAGAGACCACCCTGTGTCAGGTCACGACGTTTGCCGTGCGGTCTTATGGGGCTTGTCTGCGCTTTTGTTTTTCTGGGCACTGAGTTGGCGGAGAGAGGCCAGCCCCTGACTGGTTGTCGTGCAGAGTTGCCGGAAACGTTGGTATTGCGCTTTGGATATTGCTTTATTGCCAGAGTTTGCGGCAATGACAATTCCGATGGGGTCGCGACCTGCGTGGACTGACATCAGCAACAATTCTTGCGGAAGTGCATTGGCAAGTTCCGGGGGCATGCCTTTGAAGTATCGCCCACAAGTCGCCGGCGTGATATGAACGGCCGCTGACTGCTTCATTAACTGACGTAGTAAAGGAGCGACCTGCAACGGGATGCTGGTACTCGACAGAGGCGTCAGCCCGTCAGGGTTCTCCGAGTAGACTGTACGCAGGGATGAACGATTTTTACCGGGCAGCATAATAATCGCGTGATCGATGCCAATGCCAAGATGAATACCTTTCAATACCCCCTGCATCAGATAGTGCCAGTCACCGAAGCTTGCGGGGGACTCAGACAATTGCCCCATCAACTTAGACAGGTACGCGCTGCCATGACGAGCAGGTTTGGTTGGTGATTGAGTCTCGGGCGCCGACACTTTATCAATCTCGGCTTCTGAGCGTACATCCGGTTCGGCCTGCACGACTTTGGCTGTCGTGTCGTTGGGCGAAGTCGTGGCCGCATATGCAGGCGCAACTTCTGGAAGAGGTGTCCATTTAGGGTACGACAGTGCTTCTGGTCTCGGTGTAGTCAGCAACGCAATGCCAGAGGCCAATGCAGACTTTCTCAAACGCGCTTCATCCAGCTGAACTTTACGGCTCTCGCTGACCAGTGTCGGATAGCGGCGCCCTTGCGCATGACTGCTCATTGCCAACCAGCGCTGGCTTCGCTCACCTTCCGGGTTTATATGAAGGTGCCAGGCAGTATTCGCTGCGGTCAGCGCAAGCATAGAAGCACTCTGGCTTTTGTGGATCAGTTGGCGTCCGGTATCCAGATCTCTTGGGTCTTGTTTGCGCAGGCGTCGCCAGTCTTTCCTCTCTGGTAATTTATCTCGTTGAAACATATCGACAACCGGGTCGGGCAGGTTGTGCCGACGCACCAGGCGTTTCCAGTTCTCGGGTGAGTTACCGAATACTTTGCGAGAAGCGGTACTGAGATCATCGCCCTCGCTCAGGTAGTGAAACCAGTTGTGACTGGACTGATCGAGCAATAGCCAGGGCCAGAGGATAGAGTTAGCCAGCATGGCTGACCAATAGGCCGCACTCGTGGGTGTGCCTTTCGCACTCGCCCATTGTGCTGCCAGGCAACCGGCCATGTGCGCAGTGTACAGTGCCTGCCGATACACTTTCTGTGAAGCATCCTCCGGGTGGTCTTCAATCACCGGGAGCTTCTTCACCAGAATAATCAGCTCTTGCATACCGAGCAGCGACAGGCAGTTATAAACGCCGTGAATCTGTTCGCGGCAACCGGGGTTATGACTGACAGCCTTTTGTAGCAAGTGCCAGCAGAGTGCTGGATCTCTTTCCGCCACAGGTACCAGCGATTCAAAGCTGACCTGCGGGTTTTTGAGTTCGACCCTTAATGCATCCCGTGTTTCTTTCAGGATAGGTAAGTCACGGAACGCCAGGACGGCCTCCCATTGAGCGGCGCTGGGCGTCTGAAGCGCAGAATTCTGCATGGAGAGAGTGTTCCCGGTTTGTTAAACGGTCATTTGTATCCTTTACTTACTATAGTCGTGATGCGTATTTCGTCCCGTGTAATCTGTGTGTCTTTTTTGTCACGGAAGGGTTTCGGTTCGCATCCTGAGTTAAATGCGGAGTACCGCTGAGGAAATTGGCTGGATGCTATTTGTAGCAGGTGTCGTGATTGTTTTTGGCAGTGTCCTGTATGGCTATGTGATGTCACATGGCCAACTGCTGGCATTGTGGCAACCCTTCGAGATACTGATTATTGTCGGCGCGGCCTTTGGTGCCTTTCTTCTGTCGAATCCCTGGCATGTTGTCTGGTCGTCATTTCGCCTGATTCCCAAGGTGATTATGGGCGGGAGCGTCTCAAAAACCATGTATATGGATGTACTTGGGTTGCTCTATGACATTCTCAATAAAGCGCGCCGGGAAGGCATCATGGCGATTGAGGGGGATGTCGAGAACCCGGACACCAGTGCACTCTTTGCGCGCTATCCCGCGATTCAGGCGAATCATGAACTGGCCGTCTTTATTGCTGACTACTTTCGCATTATCGCCGCAGGTAACCTCACGTCGTTCGAGCTGGAATCCCTGATGGATCAGGAAATAGAGGCACGCATGCACGAGCTGGAACAACCGGGCATGGCGGTTGGTAAAGTGTCAGATGCCTTGCCGGGCTTTGGTATTGTTGCCGCAGTATTAGGTATCGTGATCACCATGGGCGCCATTGGCGGTGATATCAACGAAATCGGTGCTCATGTGGCGGCCGCTCTGGTCGGGACATTCAGTGGTGTTTTACTCGCCTATGGTCTGGTTGGGCCAATCTCTTCTGTCATGCGTCATATCGCCGAAGAAGAAATTAAACTCTACGAAGCTGCAAAGGCCTGCATTATCGCCTCCCTGAACGGACTACCGCCGCAGCTGGCGGTGGAGTTTGGCCGTAAGTCACTGTTCACCCATAAGCGTCCGACCTTCAATGAAGTCGAAAGCAAAGTGCGCAGCCGCTGATGAGTGATTGCTGATGGAGAAGTTAAGCCCACATCAGAATATCGTTGTCCGTCGTTATAAGAAGGGCAAACACGAAGAGCATGGTGGCGCCTGGAAGGTCGCGATGGCGGACTTTGCACTGGCAATGATGGCCTTATTTCTGGTGCTATGGGTCATTAACTCCTCCAACGAACAGGAGCGGGAGGCCATATCGGGTTACTTTCAGGACCCGAAAGCCTTTGAAGAGGGCAAGCTGGTGCCGTCTAAGTACGTTATTGATCTTGGCGGTTCACCAACAACCTCTGACAATATCGCTGTCTCAGAAACCATTGATCCCGAGAAAATTCTTCAGGCGGATGAGATTGAAAGCCTGGCTGATGCCATTGAGCAACGGCGCATGGAAGAAATGAAAGCCAAAATTCAGGCGATGATCACTGCCAGCCCGACACTGAGTCCGTTCAAGAATCAGCTGTTGCTCGACCTAACGACCGAAGGTCTGCGGTTGCAGATTGTGGATCAGACGAATCGGCCCATGTTTGATCAGGGCAGCGCTCATTTACGCTACTACTCTGAGGATATTTTATGGGAGCTGGCGCCCATGCTCTCAGGTCTGGATCATCGTTTACAGATTACCGGCCATACGGATTCATCTGGCGTAGTAAACCAACGCGATGAAGACGACATCAACTGGGGCCTGTCGTCGCTGCGGGCGGATTCGGCTCGTCGTGCCCTGATGGAAGCTGGTGTGCCTAAGTCACAGATCGCTCAGGTGATTGGCATGGGCGATACGGCACCGTTGAAACCCGATGACCCGGCGGCGGCGGTCAATCGACGCATTTCAATTACGCTACTCAATAAAGCGCTCGATGCAGGCATCAAAGGGCGCAGTGGCAGTGATGCCGATGTTGAATTTATCAACGGTGAGAATGGTGAAAGTAGCGAAGACGATCCCAGAACGCCTACGATTAATCGCACCGGGACCTTGCTCGAAGAGCTGCAGCAAAGACGTAACCGGGCCGATAACCCTTACGATAATCCGCCCAATAAAGAAGAAGTTTTCTGGTAGTACGCTGACTTACAGTTCAGTCAGCGTACTCAGAATGCGTTTGTAGCTGAAGAAGCGCTCGTCGCTGATCTCACCGTTTTCGAGTGCTTCAATGATGGCGCAACCCGGCTCAGATTCGTGTGCACAATCGCGGAAGCGACAATGACCGGCGATATCACGCAACTCGCGGAAACCGTACATCACCTCTTCTGGTGACATATGCCATAGCCCGAATTCACGAATCCCCGGAGAGTCGATCAGATCACCGCCCGCAGGGAAGTGATACAGCCTTGCAGTCGTTGTCGTATGCTTGCCCTTGCGGGTATTTTCCGACAAAGCTCCGATACGCAGATCTTCGCCCGGAAGCAGCGTCGCAATCAGTGACGATTTGCCTACGCCAGACTGCCCAACGAAGACACTGACACGGTCATTCAGAAAGGTTTTAAGGTCAGCGAGGCTGCTCTCGTCTTTACTGCATACGCGCAATGATCGATAACCCAGTACTTCATAGTCGCCGAGCAGTTCATCGAAGTAGGGCTGAATCTCTTCGTCAATCAGGTCAACCTTGTTGAGCAGGAATATGGGTTCTATACCACAGTTCTCTGCAGCAACCAGATAGCGATCAATCAGGTTGCGGTGGGCATGAGGTTCGGGAGCGATGGTTAGCAGAATATTGTCGATATTCGCAGCGACGGGTTTGATCTCGTTGTACGGATTCGGTCGTGATAACTCAGATTCACGTTCCTGCACCATCTCGACCACCCCGGTCAGTACACCGTTATTTTCAGGCCCTGGTCGGAAGACAACGTGGTCGCCGGTGACCAGTGACCCCAGGTTGGCGCGCAGAAAACAGCGATAGCGGGTACGGTGTTCGTCTTCGACCTCAACCTGAGAGCCGAAGTGAGCGATAATCAGGCCGTGCATTTCCTCGCCCAGCTCACCGGCGCTCAGCTGGTCTGAAATATCACGCTCTTTGCGTTTCGCTCGCGAAGCCTTTTCCTGCTGAATCTTTTCGACCCGCCAGGCCTGACGGCGATTTAGTTTGCGCTTAGCCATATTCGCTCTGATTTTTAAGATGGCGCTATTGTCGCGGTTGGCTGGGTTTGGTGCAACTTGCTAGACTGATATCTCCAATATAGTTACCGAGAATGCGACATGAGTCAGAAAGATAATCTGGTCTGGATGGACCTGGAGATGACAGGTCTGGAGCCAGAGCAGGATGTTATCATTGAAATCGCGACCATTGTGACCGACAGCGACCTCAACGTTATTGCTGAAGGGCCGGTTATTGCGGTGCACCAGCCAGACGTATTGCTGGATGCGATGGATGAGTGGAATACCCGCACCCACGGTAACTCAGGGCTGACGCAAAGGGTGAAAGACAGTACTCAGGATGCTCGTGCTGCCGAGCTGGCAACGATCGCCTTCCTGAAAGAACACGTCAAAGAGGGCGCTTCGCCACTGTGCGGCAACAGCATTCATCAAGACCGGCGTTTTCTGGTGAAGTACATGCCCGAGCTTGAGCGCTACTTCCACTACCGTAATATCGATGTATCTACGCTGAAAGAATTAGCTCGTCGCTGGAAGCCGGAGGCTGTCTCTTCATTCGAGAAGAAAGGGGCCCATCAGGCGTTGGATGATATTCGTGAGTCGATTGCTGAAATGCAGCACTATCGTAAACACTTTTTGGCGGTGTAAGTAATCGATCAAGCTTAGCTTTATGAAAAAGCGCCTCAATAATTCGAGGCGCTTTTTTCGTTTCTTATCCGCTGAAAAGCTGAGTCAGCGAAAGAGAAGCATCCAGATTGCCATTCCTACCATCATCAGATTTTCGGTCATGGAAATCGCACCAAGGGGAACATTGCTGTTGCCTCCGACACAGGCACACTTCAGTTCCCGCTTCTGAATATAAACGGCTTTATAGACCGACGCGGCGCCGATACTACCGATGAATAAGGCAACAAGTGCAACCAGTGGTGTCCACACCATAGCAATCATACCAATACCGGCAAACGCCTCGGCGAACGGGTAAATCTTTGAATAGGGGACGTATTTCTGTGCTAAGAGGTCATAGCCCAAGAACTGCAAGGAGAAGGCTTCGAGGTCCTGCAATTTCTGAATCGCAAGAACACACATGCTGAACGCGATAAACAACTCAAACCATCGATCACCGAAGAAGCTGCCACTCACCATGTGAGAAGCGCCCAGCGCCATCAGAAGCGTGACAGAAAAAATCGCAATGATCGGGGTGTAGCTTGTTGTCTTCTCTTTCTTACCTGACTTACCAAAGTGATCTTTCAGGGCGTCGTAACCACCGATGCGCTTTCCATCGATAAATGTTTGCGGAGTCGTTTCGACCTCATGTTCTTTTTTAAAGGCATCGGTTTCGGCTCTGGTCGTTAACCAGTTGTCTTCGACCTGAAAACCCTCGCGCTTAAGCAGGTCGAGAGACTTTAAACCGTATGGGCAGATGTGTTTCTCCATCACCATGCGGTAAATAACGGCTTGTTTACTCATGATTCACCTCCTGTGAAAACAGACTTGCTTTTTGCTCAAAAGTTCATTGTCGCAGGAGTCAGGTTAATGCCATTTTCCGAACCATTTTATAAATCACACTTGGGAACAATCGTTTAATGATTGGCCCCATGCCTTCTTTGCCTTTGGCGATAACGACCTGTTCTTTTTCATTGGCTACGGCATTTAAGACTTCGGCTACTGCCTCATCGACGGCCATGCCATTTTTGATCACGGTGTCGTCCACTTTTTCGAGAGCAGTGCCTTCACGACGAGCAGTTTCGATAATACTGGTGCGCACAAAGCCCGGACACAGTGTCGTCACGCGTAATCCTTTGTCGTGCACCTCTGAGCGCAGTGAGTCCATAAAACCAATAATGGCATGTTTC
The DNA here is from genome assembly GCF_002377545.1 of Thalassolituus sp. UBA3500. Classification (NCBI taxonomy): domain Bacteria; kingdom Pseudomonadati; phylum Pseudomonadota; class Gammaproteobacteria; order Oceanospirillales; family Oceanospirillaceae; genus Thalassolituus; species Thalassolituus sp. UBA3500. The sequence goes on from NZ_DFQB01000059.1 coordinate 86,730, forward strand.
GATGAGCAATACGCCGAGCGGTACGGAATACCAATCAGGCCTGCGATACTTGATGTAGTGACAATGTGCCCTGAACCGCGAGCCAGCATACCGGGCAGTACTTTGCGGGTAATCGTCACCTGCGAGAAGTAGTTCAGTTCCATTACCTTGCGGTAGATATCCGCTTCGGTCTCATTGATCAGTGAGCGTTGCGTGATTCCGGCATTATTGAACAGGTAATCTACGACGCCGAATTCGTCGGCCACCTTGTCAGCTGCGTTGATTACATCGGCTTCATTCAACATGTCGAGTGGCAGCACAATATGTGTTTCCGGACTCTGGCACGCGCTTCTCACCCGTTCAAGTTCGTCTTCGCGGCGGGCAGACAGGATCAGGCGGGCACCCAGCTTACTCAGGTCATAACACAGCTGCTCACCAATCCCGGAAGACGCTCCGGTAATCCATATGAGTTTGTTATTGAAGACAGACGTCAGGTTCGTGGTCGCCATATGCTGCACTCTTGTTCAGAAAATATTGATGAGAATTCATAAAAGAAGAGCATCGACATTGGCAGAGGCTCAGTGAGGCGTCAAATAATTCTGGAGCAAATCTCCGGAACAAAGTGAAACAGCCCCTGTCCCTATAAGGGAGCGATTCATTTTCAGAAGGAGTACATGTATGACTTCGATCGATATTGGTATTAATGAAGAAAGCCGTAAACAGATTGCCGAGGGCCTGAGTAAAGTTCTGGCGGACTCTTACACTCTGTATCTGCAGACCCACAACTTCCACTGGAACGTCACCGGCCCGCAGTTCCGTGAGTTACACCTGATGTTCGAAGAACACTATACCGAACTGGCCGAAGCCGTGGACGATATCGCCGAGCGAATCCGTACTCTGGGATTCACGGCGCCGGGTACCTATAAAGAGTTTGCGCGTCTGAGCTCTGTGGAAGAGGTTGACGGTGTGCCGGAAGCTAATGAGATGGTCGATATCCTGACCAAAGGACACGAGCAGGTTGTGCGCACGTGTCGGAGCGTTATCAAAATGACTGACGAAGTATTCGATGAGGGTACGGCTGACCTGCTTACGGCCCGCATGAGTCTGCACGAGAAAACGGCGTGGATGCTGCGTGCACTGCGTCAGTAATCAGTAACCGATAATCCGGTGCACTGCCACCACTGACAACCATCTGCACAGATGATGTTACTGGCCCTGCTGTCGCAGGGCCCAGTCGATGTGCTCATCGACTAACCCTGAAATATTTCCTTTCTGCTTTTTCAACGCTTCCTGCACCTCAATACTTTGCGAGGCATTTCCCAACGCTACCGATATATTCCGCATCCAGTTTTCGTAGCCTGTTCTGCGGATTGGCATGCCTTCGGTTTTTTTCAGGAAGGTTGCTTCATCCCACTGAAATAGTTCGAGCAGTGTCGCTTTATCCAGCTGGTGGCGCGGGGTGAAGTCGGGTTCTTCGCTGCTTTTACTGAAGCGATTCCACGGGCAACCAATCTGACAGTCGTCGCAACCAAAGATACGGTTGCCTATGCCATTGCGAAGCTCTTCGGGGATTGGTCCATCAAGTTCGATGGTCAGGTAAGAAATGCATTTTCTCGCGTCGAGAACGTAGGGGCCTACAAAGGCCTGGGTCGGGCAAATATCCAGGCACGAGGTACAGCGACCGCAATGATTCTTCAGTGGCGTTTCATTGGGTTCGAGCGGAAGGTCGGTGAGAATTTCACCCAAGAAAAAATATGAGCCGGCTTCTCGGTTAAGCACCATCGTATTCTTACCAATCCAGCCGATTCCTGCCTGTTCTGCGAGAGCGCGTTCGAGAATGGGCGCGCTGTCGACAAATGCGCGAAAACCAAGCTCGCCGATTTCAGACTGAATGCGCTTTCCGAGTTGTGTCAGACGTTTGCGGATTAACTTGTGATAATCGCGCCCCAGCGCATAACGAGAAATATACGCGTTGTCTTTATCCTGCAGATGCTTCGCTACCTCTACACCTGGCGCCAGATAGTCCATTCTCAGGCTGATCACACTCAGCGTGCCGGGAAGCAGCTCATTAGGCAGAGCGCGCATTGGGCCCCGTTCTGTCACGTGATCGGCCATATAGCTCATTTCACCGTGATAACCGGCATCCAGCCACTGCTGTAACCGATTGCCGTGCTCTCCTGTATCGACGCTACTGAAACCACACTGCTGAAAGCCAGCTTCGGCCGACCATTGCGTAATATCATCACGCAACTTCTGCAGTTGTTCTCGGGTAAGTACTGTCCTGGAGGATGTCATTCTGGCCGGGCTGCCCTGGGACTTATATAATCCCGGCAATGTATCACAAGCGCAGGCCCATCCGCGATGAAGCGACCTTTCTCAGCCTATGACCACCTCCCCGGTAACATCGACAGTGTTGCTGGCGTACGGGAGCTCGACCGGCTCATCATTCAGCGGATGGGAGATAACGGATACCAACTGATGCGTCAGGCTGGCGAAGCTGCCTTTCAATGCCTGCGGGAGCGCTGGCCTGAAGCCCGCCATATTTGCATTCTTGCTGGTGCCGGCAATAACGGCGGTGACGGTTGGGTAATCGCTGCGCTGGCGATTGAACAGGGTCTCTCGGTATCTGTCCTGACGCTTGGAGATATTACCCGGCAAAGCCCATCGGCCACCGATGCCAGACACATGGCCGAGAGCGCGGGTGTGGTTGCTGGTGAATTTGATGGCAACCTGCCCGCAGACGCAGACCTTCTGATTGATGGTTTATTAGGAACTGGCCTGAATGCCGTCGTGCAGGGGGAGTTTGCCGAAGCGATTGATGCGATGAACGCGCATCAGGCACCTGTGTTTGCTTTAGATATCCCCTCTGGGCTTAATGCCAGCAGCGGTATGGTGATGGGGCATGCGGTTCAGGCGGATGCGACCATCACCTTTATCGGCATAAAGCCGGGACTATTGACCTGTGATGGGCCGGATTACGGTGGTGAACTGTACTACGCAGGGCTTGGCTTAACCGATGCACAGCGTCAGGCGGTTCCTGTACTGGCTCAGCGAGTGAGTTACCACTCACTTACTCAGGTTGGCCCTTTGTTACCTTCCCGGCGCGGTAATTCCAACAAGGGAAATCATGGCCATGCATTGCTTGTCGGCGGAGAAACCGGCTTCGGCGGTGCTATCGCTATGGCGGTGGACGCCTGCTGCCGCACGGGTGCAGGGCTGACGTCCTGTGCAACGCGCCCGGCCAATGTTTCTGTAGTGCTCGCCCGGCGCCCGGAATGTATGGCAGCGGCCATTAATGCCGGGCTTGAAATGCAGCCATTGATGGAAAAAGCGTCAGTGCTGGCGTGTGGTCCTGGGCTCGGGCGTAGCAGTTGGGCGGAGTTGCTGTTGCAGCAGGTTCTGCAGAGTGATTATCCGGTTGTGCTGGATGCTGATGCATTGAATATTATTGCCTCGCCGGGCTGGCAAACGGAATTCCCGGAGCGTGACGTCGTGATGACTCCGCATCCGGGCGAAGCTGCCCGATTGCTGGACAAGTCCGTGGCGGATATTCAGTCTGATCGCCTCGGTGCAGCGCAGGCAATCGCTGATAAATACCATGCGGTTGTTATTCTCAAAGGGCAGGGCAGCATCATTGCCTCTCCTGAGGGGGAACTGGCCATCTGTACGGATGGCAATCCGGGCATGGCAACCGGCGGCATGGGGGATGTACTGACCGGCGTGATCGCAGGTCTGTTGTCTCAGGGCTTAACGCCATGGGAAGCCGCGTTGAGAGGCACGTGTCTGCACAGTGCAGCCGCCGACCTGGCCGCGTCTGAATCCGGAACACGTGGGCTGCTTGCCACAGACCTGATGCCTTATATCCGACAACTGGTGAACTGATGACTGAGAGTAATTCACAGACTGCTGGCCAGATACGTCTGACCGGCGAAGATGAAATGGTTAATTTTGCAGGCCGTATGTCTTCAATACTGACGGGTGGCGGGCTGGTATTTCTTGAGGGTACTCTGGGTGCAGGAAAAACCACCCTGAGTCGTGGGTTGATTCAGACGCTCGGTCATACCGGTGCGGTGAAATCACCGACCTACACCCTGGTAGAAGAGTATGATCTTGCGACTGGTCGGGTCTGTCATTTTGACCTGTATCGTTTGGGTGACCCTGAAGAGCTCGAATACATGGGGATTCGCGAATACCTGACCGATGGAACTTTGTGCCTGATAGAGTGGCCAGAGCGTGGGCGTGGTGTATTGCCTGATGCCGATCTTACAATTCATATTGACGACGTAGGTGAGGCACGTATCCTCAACTGGCAGGCAGAGACAGATAAAGGGGCACAGTGGAGCAGGCAACTGCAGCAGCTGGTAAAAGAATGGCAGGAATAATCAAACGGCTGATCGCGTTTTTCGTCGTGACACTCTGTGTGCTGCCGGTCTGGGCAGACGTCAGTGACGTTCGTGTCTGGCAATCGCCCGATAAAGTGCGTCTGGTGCTGGACCTTAGCGGGCCACATGAGCATAAGATTTTTCAGCTCACCGGGCCGGACCGGATTGTTGTCGATCTCAAAAATGCTGACCTGAAAATGTCGTCTTTAGATAACGTAGCAGACGACTCCAGCGAGGTTATCCGGGTGCGTAGTGGTCGTCGTAATAAGACCGATCTGCGTCTGGTGGTAGAAACCCGTGCGACCATGAAATACCGCAGTTTTCCGTTGCCTCCCTCTGAAGGTGTATCGCATCATCGCCTTGTGGTTGACCTTGAGCGCCCCCAGTCAGAGGCGTCTGTCAGTGCGCCTGATGTTGTCAAAAAGGCGGAAACCTACGAGACCGATCAGCGCGACATCATTATTGCCATTGATGCCGGGCACGGCGGTGAAGACCCCGGAGCCCTTGGGCCCGGTCGGGTGATGGAGAAGCACGTGGTTCTGGCGATCTCAAAAGAACTGCAACGTTTACTCAATCAGGAAACCGGATTTGCACCGTACATGGTGCGTACCGGAGATTATTATATTGGATTGCGTGAACGCTCAGAAAAAGCCCGCAAGGCCAATGCTGATTTCTTCGTGTCTATTCACGCAGATGCATTTAAACACCCGAGTGCCAGTGGTAGCTCTGTGTTTGTGCTGTCTGACCGGGGGGCAACCAGTGAAACTGCACGATTCCTTGCCGACAAAGAAAACTCCTCTGACTTAATTGGTGGTGTCAGTATCGGCGATCGGGAAGACCATCTGGCGATGACTCTGCTCGACCTTTCAATGACCCATAAACGTACTGCCAGCGTTTCTATCGGTGATGAAATTCTGCAGGAAATGGGCAAGATCAGTAAGCTGCACAAAAAGAACGTCGAAGAAGCTGCGTTTGTCGTACTGAAATCGCCAGACATGCCTGCACTCCTGGTAGAAACCGGATTTATTTCAAATCCTGGCGAAGCCAGACAACTTAAGACCAGTGCTTACCAGAAGAAAATGGCGCGTGCGATTTTTAACGGAATTAAAGATTATTTCCAGAATAATCCTCCTGCTGGCACCTTGATGGCGGCGCGGAAAAAAGCAGCACAACAATACATCGAATACACAGTTCGCAGTGGCGACACACTCTCTGAGCTGGCAGTGCGCAGTGGCATGGGAATGTCTGAGCTGCGCAAACTGAATGGCCTGAGCAGTAACTCGCTGAGAGTGGGCCAGAAGCTACGTATTCCAAACTCCTGAATATTCAGTCTGAGCTATGAGCCGAATTCACCTGTTATCGCCACGTCTGGCAAACCAGATTGCCGCTGGCGAAGTTGTAGAACGTCCAGCCAATATCATCAAAGAGCTGGTCGAAAACTCGCTGGATGCCGGTGCTCAGCATATTGATGTTGATGCCGAGCAAGGCGGCATCAAGCTGCTGCGTGTACGCGATGACGGTCACGGTATTGGCAAGGATGACCTTCCGCTGTCTCTCAGTCGTCATGCCACCAGTAAGATCACGACGCTTGATGATCTCGAAGCTGTTGGCACGATGGGCTTCCGTGGCGAGGCGCTGGCAAGTATCTCGTCGGTATCACGCCTGACCCTGACTTCCCGAGAGAAAGGCTCAGATGAGGCCTGGCAGGTAAAAGCGGAAGGGCGCGATATGCAGGCTGACGTCAGCCCGGCCGCACACCCGACCGGCACCACGGTCGAAGCGCGCGATCTGTTTTTTAATACGCCAGCGCGGCGTAAATTCCTGCGTACAGAGAAAACAGAATTTTCACACCTCGAAGATACGCTGAAAAAGCTCGCACTCAGCCGTTATGACGTCGCCTTTACTTTGCGTCACAACAACCGCGTTATTCATTCGTTGCGCCCGGCGGCAAGAGCCATTGATCGCGAGAAGCGCGTGGCGACACTGTTGAATCCGCAGTTTATGGATAACGCAGTACATATCGAAACCGAAGGGGCGGGTCTGACCATTGAAGGTTGGGTTGGTTTACCGACGTTTTCGCGTTCGCAGGGTGATATGCAGTATTTCTTTGTGAACGGTCGTGCGGTAAGAGACAAGCTGGTGGTGCATGCCATTAAACAGGCTTACCGCGATGTGCTCTATCACGGTCGCCAGCCTGCGTTTGTGCTGTACCTCTGGCTGGACCCGAAGCTGGTGGACGTTAACGTTCACCCGACCAAGCACGAAGTGCGCTTTCGCGATGGACGTCTGGTACACGATTTTATTTTCCGCTCTCTGCACCGTGCTCTGGCGGATATACGCCCCGAGCAGCCAACGGCGAATTTGCAGCCGAGTGCGGCACCGGCTGCAACGGGTACAGAAGCAGGAGAATTCCAGGGGCAGAATCGACTCGACTGGCAACAACCGGCTAATGAACGGACCCCATTTTCTGCGCCTGCTGACGGTGTGGCGACTTCAACTGCGCAGAATTATTCGGGCGGTTCTTTTGGGCAGAGTTTTTCTGACAGTCGTCCCGGGCAGGGGGCTGTCGCCGAACAATTACGCAGTTACGAGCAGCTGAATCAGGGGGCGCCACAACCACTCCCAGAATCCAGTGCAGAAGACCTGCCGCCACTTGGGTTTGCCGTCGCTCAACTGCACGGCATTTATATACTCGCGCAGAACGCTCATGGCCTCGTGGTTGTCGATATGCACGCGGCACACGAGCGTATTACCTACGAGCGTTTAAAACTCGCTGTCGATGAACAGGGCGTTCAGAGTCAGCCGTTGCTCGTACCCGAAACACTGCACGTCAGTGAGCGTGAAGCCGATGCGGCAGAACAGTTCTCCGATGAATTCCGTCAGTTTGGTGTCGAGCTGGCAAGAGTATCGCCAGAGAGCCTGATGATTCGTCAGATTCCGGTACTGCTGCAACAGGCAAATGTCGGACAGCTGATCACTGATATGCTGAGTGATCTGATGGAGCATGGCGCGTCTGACCGGATTCTCGCCCATCGTAACGAACTGCTGTCGACCATGGCCTGTCACGGTTCTGTGCGGGCAAACCGGAAACTGACCCTGCCTGAAATGAATGCTTTGTTACGTGATATGGAAGCCACTGAACGTTCAGGGCAATGCAACCATGGTCGCCCGACCTGGACTCAGATGACGATGTCAGAGCTGGATAAGCTCTTTCTGCGGGGGCGGTGATGTCAGGCTCTCTTCCACCGGCGATTTTTTTGATGGGGCCGACGGCTTCCGGCAAAACGGCGCTCGCACTTGAGTTGGTTAAAAACCACGATTGCGAAATTATCAGTGTCGACTCAGCGTTGGTCTACAAAGGTATGGACATAGGGACGGCAAAGCCTGACGCCCGTATGCGAGCCCAGGCACCACATCGTCTGATCGATCTGATTGACCCTGCCGAGGCATACTCCGCGGCGAACTTCCGTGAAGATGCATTACGCGAAATGGCCGACATTACCGCCGCAGGCAAAGTCCCTTTGCTGGTGGGCGGCACCATGATGTACTTCAAATTCCTCCGTGATGGCGCAGCCGACCTGCCGAAAGCCGATGAAGCAATCCGGCAGCAGCTACTTGAAGAAGGCCTTGAGAAAGGTTGGCCGGCGATGCATGAACGGTTGGCAGGTATTGATCCTGAATCCGCAGGCCGTCTGAAACCTATGGATTCTCAGCGCATTCAGCGTGCGTTGGAAGTCTATCTGATCTCGGGTAAGACGCTCACAGAATACTGGGCCGAGCAACAGACTGAACCTCTGCCATACCATGTTGTGAATCTGGCGGTGTGCCCCTCAGAGCGTAAACGGCTTCACGAACGTATTGCCGAGCGTTTCCGGATCATGGTCTCCGATGGCTTTATCGACGAGGTAAAAGCGCTGCGTGCCCGTGGCGACCTTGATAAGAATATGCCGTCCATTCGTTGCGTTGGATATCGTCAGGCGTGGGACTATCTTGATGGTGAATACGACTACGATGAGATGGTCGAACGGGGCATTATTGCGACCCGCCAACTGGCAAAACGTCAGATCACCTGGCTACGAAGCTGGCCCGATCTTCATTGGCTGGATACCGATGATCCGGATATTGTCAGAAATACCTTGAAAATACTCAGCACCAACGCCATATTTAGCCGTGAGAACGGCTGCTGACCGTATTGAATTACCATAACAATGCAGAATTCGGCATTCTCGGGCTGAACCCGACGACCAAATATGTGTCTGTACAGATGAATCGGTGTAGGTGTACCGGTTTATTTCATGGCCGCCATGTTAGTTTTGGGGCAGGTTCTGGCCAACAATGGGGCAATCTACTATTACTTCGCCGACCGCAGATTGGAAGGCACTCTCTCATTTAGGAGAACAACTATGTCAAAAGGGCACTCTTTACAAGACCCTTATCTGAACCAGCTTCGTAAGGAGCGGATCCAGGTTTCTATCTTTCTGGTAAACGGCATTAAGCTGCAGGGACAAATCGAGTCATTCGATCAGTTTGTTATTCTGCTCAAGAACACTGTTTCTCAGATGGTTTATAAGCACGCAATTTCTACTGTTGTGCCTAGCCGCAATGTGCGTCTGGCACCAGCAGAACAGGCTGAAGGCGACGAATAATCGCCCGACCTGATCAGGGGCTTTGCCGTAAAGAGGGCAGGCCCGCTGATATTCCCACCATCCGACAGAGACAACCACTGTGTTGTTATTGAGCGTCTGAGGCGTTATTGCGTCTTGCATCTGCTATTTTTATCGGAAACATCCGGTACTGCCTGATTTAAAAATTCTGATTAATCGCCGACAAAGGTACATCTATCTGTGTTTTTTGAGCGTCCTGACAGTGGTGGCGAAGAAGCCATCCTAGTACACGTCGACTTCCCTGAAGGAGCGAACCGGGAGGATCTGAATGAGTTCCGCGAACTCGTCATTTCTGCGGGGGCGGATCCGGTAGATCTGGTGACGACCAAGCGCGATGTTCCGCACGTGAAAACCTTTGTCGGTAAGGGCAAGGTCGAAGAAATCGCCGAGGCTGTGCGTATGCATGATGTCAGCCTGGTGATTTTTAACCATGCACTGACGCCAAGTCAGGAACGTAACGTAGAGCGCGAGATTAAGTGCAGGGTGCTCGATCGTACTGGTCTGATTCTGGATATCTTTGCCCAGCGTGCGCGTACCCATGAAGGTAAGTTGCAGGTTGAACTGGCGCAGCTACAGCATCAGTCGACCCGTCTTGTCCGTGGCTGGACTCACCTTGAACGTCAGAAAGGTGGTATCGGCATGCGCGGGCCGGGTGAAACGCAGCTTGAGACTGACCGACGTCTTCTGCGGGAACGGGTAAAAAGTATTCATGCCCGTCTCGAAAAAGTAAGGGCGCAACGTAACCAGAGTCGTCGTGCGCGTAAGCGCTCGGATGTACCGACCGTTGCTATCGTCGGATACACCAACGCGGGTAAATCGACTCTGTTCAATGCACTGACGCAGGCTGAGGTCTATGCTGCAGATCAGTTGTTTGCAACGCTTGATCCAACCCTGCGACGTCTTGAAATTGATGACGTGGGTGAAATTGTTCTGGCGGACACGGTTGGATTTATCCGACATCTGCCCCATAAACTGGTAGAGGCGTTTCGCGCGACCCTGCAGGAAGCGGCAGAGGCAGACCTTCTGATGCATGTGATTGACTGTGCATCCGAAGAGCGGGACGGCAACATTGAGCAGGTTGAGTTGGTACTTGGTGAGATTGAGGCGGATGAGCTCCCTGAATTGCGGGTATACAACAAAATTGACCTGTTAGAATTTGGCGAGCCGCGCATCGACCGCAACGAAGATGGTGTACCGGTTGCTGTGTGGGTCTCAGCGCAGGAGCGACTCGGATTTGACCTGCTGTGTCAGGCCATGACCGAGCTGTTAGGCGAAGAGATTTTCGAAGACCACCTGACTCTCGCGCCTGCGGATGCACGCCTTCGTGCAATTCTTTACGAAAGCGGTGGCGTTCAGGGCGAGGATTTTGCCGATAATGGTGATATTCACCTGCACATACGAATGCAGTTGCAAGACTTTAAACGAGCGTTATCTAAAGCTGAGGTTCCGGAGTCGCGCTTTATTGCGCAGCCTGCAGATCCCTGGCTTTAGCAAAAGTCGGCGGTTAGTTGTGCGATTCAATGCCTGATGGGCTGGCCGCTGCGCTCAAATCCGTTATCATGGCGGACGTACTATTCATTTATGACAAAACAGCCACACTGACTGGAGTGATCTATGGCCTGGAATGAGCCTGGCGGTAATGGCAATAAGCCCAAAGACCCTTGGGGTAACAACAACAAGGGCAATGGTGGCGGTGGCGGTAATCAGCCACCCGATCTGGACGAAGTTATCCGCAAACTGACCGATAAACTGAATGGTCTGTTCGGTGGTAAAAAGAGTGGTGGAAATAACAACAACGGTGGCGATGGCAGCATCACCGGCTTTTTGGTTGTTGCCGCTATTATCGTAGCAGTGCTGCTTGGTATGAACTCCGTATACATCCTCGATACTCAGGAGCGTGGTGTTGTGCTGCGTACTGGTAAGTTTGATCGTATCGAAGGTGAGGGTCTGAACTGGAAGCTTCCGGTCATTGAAGACGTAATCATCGTCAACGCAACCCGTGTTCGTGAAACCGAAATCCGTGAAAGCATGCTGACCGAAGACGAAAACATCGTCGACGTGAAACTGAACGTTCAGTACCGTGTGACCGATCCAGTATCTTACGCGCTGCGTGTTGAAGATCCGGAACTGACATTACGTGATGCTGCTGAAAGTGCGCTGCGTCATGAAGTGGGTTCGACCGAGATGGACCCGATCCTTACGACAGGCCGTGTGGTTCTGGCAGAAGCAGTTAAACAGCGTCTGCAGTTCTATATGGACGAGTACAACACGGGTATTACTCTGCAGAACGTGAACATCAAAGACGCAACGCCGCCAGCCGCGGTGAAAGAAGCGTTTGATGATGTTCAGCGTGCCAAGCAGGATAAAGAGCGCACTATCAACGACGCCGAAGCGTACGCCAACTCGGTCGTACCAGAAGCTCGTGGTCGTGCTCAACGTCAGCTTGAAGAAGCCCGCGCTTATCGTGAGCGTGTTGTCGCCCGCGCAGAAGGTGAAGCGGATCGTTTCACCAAGTTGCTGAGCGAGTACAACAAAGCACCAGCGGTCACCCGTGAGCGTCTCTACATTGATGCTGTAACTCAGGTGTACAACAAGAGCAGTAAAGTACTGGTGGATGTTGAAGGTGGTAATAACATGATGTATCTGCCTCTCGATAAACTGACCCAGCAGGTTCAGGGTGCCGCACGTCAGTCTGATCTCAGTGATGACGACATTAAACGCCTGACCGATGAAGTGATCCGTGAAGCGAATTCTCGTCGTACTTCGGGCAGTTCATCTACTATTCGTCGGGAGGGTCGATAATGTCACCTAAAGCATTTACTTCGCTGATTGTTATTGCTCTGGTGGTCCTGATTGGTAGCCAGAGTTTCTACATCATCAAAGAAACCGAGCGTGCTATTAAGTTGCGCTTCGGTGAAATGATCGATGATGATGTACAGCCAGGTATTGGATTCAAAATACCTATGGCAGACGTCATTAAACGCTTCGATGCGCGTGTACTGACGCTGGATACTCAGCCATCACGCTTCCTGACTTCAGGTAAGAAATACGTCATCGTTGATTCGTTCGCGAAATGGCGCATCAAAGATGTGCGTAATTACTACCAGGCAACCTCGGGTGACCGTACCCGTGCGACGCTCCTGCTGGAAAACCAGGTGAACAAGGGCCTGCGTGACGAAATTGCAGCGCGCAGCCTGTATGAAGTGGTTTCCGGTGAGCGTGACCAGCTGATGACCAAACTGACCGCAATGCTCAACGAGCAGACGCAGGACGAGCTGGGTATCGAAGTGTTGGATGTTCGCGTTAAAGCGATCGACCTGCCAGATGAGCTGAGCAACAACGTGTATCAGCGTATGTCAGCTGAACGTGGTCGTGAGTCGCGTGAGATCCGCTCTGAGGGTAACGAGCTGGCTGAAGGTATTCAGGCAGATGCTGATCGTCAGAAAACGGTGATCGAAGCAGAAGCCTACCGGGAAGCAGAGCAGATCCGCGGTGAAGGTGACGCTGAAGCATCACGTATCTACGCGCAGGCGTTCAACAAAGATCCTGAGTTCTACTCATTTACCCGCAGTCTGAAGGCTTACACCGAGACCTTTGAAGGAAACGATATTCTGTTGCTCGATCCTAAGAGCGACTTCTTCCGTTACCTGAACGACTCTAAAGGGAACTAATGGCAGTCGGGCCTGAACATGTTTGCATGTTCAAGCCCGGTCAGCTCTGGTAGAATCCCGCAACCGGGCTGGTAGCCCGGTTTTTTTGTGCAATTCTGTTTTACATCAAGGTAGAGAAAGTGTCCGCAGAAGCCTGGCATACACTGGCGGTGGCCGTCAGTCTGGTGCTGATTATCGAGGGCGTTATCCCTTTTCTTTACCCCGCACGATGGCGCCAGCTGGTGATCCGGATGGCCGAGACAGATGACCGCACCATGAGAATGATCGGGCTCTTCAGCATGTCGCTGGGGCTCATCCTGCTTTACCTGTTTAACAATTGAAGGCTGGACAATGACTGGAGCTGACCGTTGGCTGCTGCCTGATGGCATTGACGAAATCTTACCGCCACAGGCGCGACGTATAGAACAGTTACGTCGCCATCTGCTCGATTATCTCGATAATTGCGGTTATGACTTCGTTATCCCGCCGGCGCTGGAGTATCTTGATTCACTGCTGACCGGCACGGGCAAAGACCTTGATCTGCGCACGTTTAAGGTGACTGATCAGCTGTCTGGCCGCCTGATGGGGTTGAGTGCGGATACAACACCGCAGGTCGCCCGTATCGATGCGCACAGCCTTGCACCAGAAGGTACCAGCCGCCTGAGCTATTGCCGTACTGTGTTTCACACGCGTCCGGCGTCACTGCTGGCCAGTCGCACGCCAACTCAGATTGGTGCGGAGCTGTATGGCGTAGCTGGCACCAGTGCCGATGTCGAAATCATCAGCGTGATGCTCAGCCTGTTGTCTGAAGCTGGTATCGAAGGTGTTCACCTGGACCTCGGTAATGTCGGTGTATTCCGCGCCTTAGCCGACAGTGCTGGTCTGAGTGATGAGCAGCAGAGCGAACTGTTCGACCTGCTCAAGCTTAAGTGTCAGACGGACACATTGGCGTGGGTTGAGCGTGAGCTGAGTGACAGCCGTTTAACTGAAGCATTCAGCCTGGTGGCTTCAATGCAGGGCAGTGCCAGTGCACTGACCGACAAATTTGCGCGCTTAGCTGAACTGGTGCCCGTTGCGGCGCAGCAGCTGAGCGATATGACACAGGCGATTGAAGCGCTGATGCAGCGTTTTCCTCAGGTATCAATCACCTGTGATCTGACCGAATTACGTGGTTATGATTACCACACAGGTCTGGTATTTGCGGCCTATGTGCCGGGCTACGGTGATGCTGTAGCTCAGGGCGGTCGCTATGATGAAACCGGTGCTGATTTCGGGCGAGCACGTCCGGCAACCGGTTTCAGTGCCGACCTTAAAGTACTGGCGGCTCTCGGTCAGCGTCAGTTTGAAGCAAAGGAAACCGTGGCCGCTCCTGCGTCGGATGATCCGTCGTTATGGCAGGCAATCACGGACTTACGGACCAAAGGATACCGTGTAGTGACCGAAGCGAATGGTGATGTTGCAGGGGCGTCTCAGCGACTGCAGCAAAACGATGGCCAGTGGATACTGGTCAGCGCCTGAATTTTTAAATTTAACGACTGAGTGAAAGATTCTGCCATGGGCAAAAGCGTTGTTGTTCTGGGCACCCAGTGGGGTGACGAAGGTAAGGGTAAAATTGTTGACCTGCTGACTGAAAAAGCAGCGGCCGTCGTCCGTTTTCAGGGTGGCCACAATGCAGGTCATACCCTGGTAATTAACGGTGAGAAAACTGCACTGCACCTGATCCCGTCTGGCATCCTGCGTGATGGCGTTCGTTGTGTGATCGGTAATGGTGTGGTTCTGGCGCCGGATGCTCTGTTGAAAGAGATCCGTGCGCTTGAAGATCGTGGTGTTCCTGTGATGGATCGTCTGCGTATCTCTCACGCTTGCCCTCTGATTTTGCCATATCATGTCGCTCTGGATCAGGCGCGTGAAATTAAGCGTGGTAACGCGAAAATCGGCACGACAGGCCGCGGTATTGGCCCGGCGTACGAAGACAAAGTGTCTCGTCGTGGACTGCGTGTTGATGACATGTATCAGCCAGAATTTGCCGACAAACTGAAAGAAGTCATGGAATACCATAACTTCTCGCTGGTGAATTACTACGGCGTTGAGCCGGTCAGCTACGAAGAGACGCTGGCTGCCTGCATGGACTGGGCTGCGCAGATCAAAGACATCGTTGTTGATGCGGTTGATCTGGTACACACCGTACGTGAAGACGGTGGCGATATCATGTTTGAAGGTGCTCAGGGCACTCTGCTCGATATCGACCACGGTACGTACCCATTTGTTACCTCGTCAAACACCACCGCCGGTGGCGTTGCGACAGGCTCCGGCGTTGGTCCGCTGTACCTTGACCAGATTCTGGGTATCACTAAGGCCTACACCACTCGTGTTGGCGCGGGTCCTTTCCCGACGGAACTGTTTGATGAAGTCGGTAAGCACCTGGCTGATGTGGGTAAAGAGAAAGGTACGACCACGGGCCGCGACCGTCGTTGTGGCTGGTTCGATGCCATGCTGGTTAAGCATGCGATTCGTGTTAACTCAATCAACACTATCTGCCTGACTAAGCTGGACGTGCTGGATGGTCTTGAGACCATTAAGGTCTGTATCGGTTATCAGGATGAAAATGGCAACACGCTGAAAGTACCTGCGTCGGCTGATCAGTTCGAAAAAGTGACTCCAGTGTATAAAGAGCTGCCAGGCTGGACTGAGTCCACGTTCGGTGCCAAGAGCATTGATGACCTGCCAGAGAACGCACGCTCGTACATCCGCTTTGTTGAAGAAGCGATTGGTGCGCCGATCGATATTATTTCGACGGGCCCTGACCGCGTTGAGACCATCGTTCTGCGTCACAGCTTCGAACTCTGATTACGATCACTTTTCGTAAGTCTCTTAAGACCCGCTTCGGCGGGTTTTTTATTGCCTGACGAAAAGCTGACGATCTGCCGGTAACTGACAAAGCCCGGTGGATCACTTATCTGTTTTCTGACGTTTTTCTATTTCGGGTTCCTGAATGTTCAAAGAGAGGAAATCGGAGCCGTCTTGTGGCCGGATAAGTCTTGCCGTTGGGACTAATAATAAAGTACTAGTTAGTATTCATAATTCGTTCCCTTGCCAGCATTGACTAGTACCTTATTCGTATATTTGATTATTTTTCACCCTTTTTATTTAGGCGGGCATAGTCGTTGCTCTAGTACTTTCGTCGGCAGTGACTGACACCTTTTCTTATCGCTGGCCACGATGGCGAGCACCAATGAAGTATTAATGGGGCGATTATCATGCTGGATTTATACGATTATCCGATTGTTGTTGAGATACCCGTAGCATGGGGCGAAATGGACTATTTTCACCATGTGAATAACACGGTGTACTTCCGCTACTTTGAAAGCGCGCGCGTAAAATACGTGGAAGCGATCAAAATTGAAGAATATATGGCGAAGACGGGCATGGGGCCGATTCTTGGCAGCACCAGTGCTAAGTTCCTGGCGCCGCTTAAGTACCCAGACACCATCAGTATTGGGATAAAAAGCGTTAAGCTGGACTCTGGCCGGATCGTTCAGGAATACGGCGTGTGGAGCCACGAGACGTCCCGTCTGGTTGCTAAAGGCGAGAGCACTATGGTCTTCTTTGATTATAAGAAAGGCCGACCGTGCGACATCCCTGAGGGCCTGCGCGAGAACATTCTGAAGTTAGAGCCATACCTGGCCGAAACTAACAAAAGTACGGAAACTGCCTGAGGCAATTTCCGCACTACCGGGATGACTGTGTTTATCAGCATCCCGGCTTTTTCTCTTCTTGTTTATTTTTTGATCACAACGTCATAGAGGTCTTTACGACGGTCTTTTAAGTTTCTGACCGAGCCTTCGTTATGCAGAATGCGTAACTTATCCATATCCAGATCCGAGAACAGCAGCATTTCGGTATTCGCTGTGGCTTCCGACAGGGTCGCATCATGCGGGAACGGGAAGTCTGACGGTGTCAGTACTGCCGACTGACCGTACTGCACATCGAGACTCTCCACTTCAGGAAGGTTACCAACGCTGCCTGCGATGACGACATAGCATTCGTTTTCAATGGCTCGGGCCTGGGCGCAGTGGCGTACACGCAGATAGCTATTCTTGGTGTCTGTCCAGAAAGGCACAAACAGAATTTCCAGGCCTTGCTCCGACATGATCCGGGACAGCTCCGGAAACTCAACGTCATAGCAGATCTGAATACCCACTCGGCCTGCGTCAGTTTCAAATACCTGTAGTTTGTCGCCGCCTTTAATGACCCAGTCATTTTTCTCGTGCGGCGTGATATGAATTTTGCGTTGCTCATCCACCTGTCCGCTGCGGTGGCACAGGTACGAGACGTTATAAATCGCTCCGTCGTCCATGATCGGCATCGAGCCGGTAACAATATTCGCGTTGTATTCTACTGCCATGCGCGACATGGCATCGCGGATCGGATCGGTAAAATCGGCGAGAAAACGGATGGCTTCTGTCTGAGATGTCTGCGGACCAAGCCCCATCAGCGGTGCGTTAAAAAATTCCGGGAACACAATAAAGTCGCACTGATAGTCCGATACCGTATCGACAAAGTACTCGACCTGCTTCAGCAGCTCCTCCAGTGACTGAACGGTACGCATCTGCCACTGAACCGCGCCCACGCGTACTGTCGTTTTGCGGAACTCAAGAACAGTATCGGTCGGCTCATACAGAATATTATTCCATTCCAGTAGCGTCGCGTAGCCAACAGACTCAGAATCTTCCGGCAGGTACTTTTTCAGCAGACGTTTTACCTGAAAATCATTCGACAGCTGGAAAGATAAAATCGGATCGTAAATTTCTTTGGTGTCGACCTTATGGATAAATTCCATCGGTGACATTTCTTTGCGATATGTGTGATAGCTCGGGATACGGCCACCGGCAAGAATTGCCTGGAAGTTATACTGGCGACAGAGTTCTTTACGGGCGTCGTACAGGCGTCGCCCGATACGCATACCGCGGTGCGACTTTTTAATAACAACATCAAGGCCGTACAGCGCGTCCCCGTCAGGATTGCTGCGGATAACATCATTAGCTCCGACAATATCCTCGTACGTGTGTGGGTTGGAGAAACGCTTGTAATCCACCTGCACAGAGAGAGCAATCCCTACGAGGGTGTCACCATCAATAACGCCGATCTGGCCTTCAGGGAACTCCTCGATCAGGCGCTTAATCGTATGCTTAGGCCAGGAGCCGCCAAGCTCTGGGTAAGCTTCATCCATGAGTACTTTAATGTCGGGATACTGCTTCAGTGTCAGGTTACATAACTCAAGATGAAGACGTTCTGATGCCATGTATTTACTTCTCTTTCAGGAACGGAGGAAATTTCCCCTAATCTAGCAGGAATGCGGTTCTATTCAAAAATATGCTGTCGATATCCGAACCAGTGAGACCTGTTGTGGCGAAAAGGATTCAATATTTTCTGAAAACAGCGATCTGTGGTCGGGACAGTACTGACCATTAAATGTAAGAAAGAACCTCCACGCGCGCGTTACTCCTGAAGTATGTCGCTTGAATGACAGCAACAATTTGTTGCGAATAAAGTGAAGCCTTCAATGACATTGCACCAGCATGTCAGTCCACTGCGGCAGAAATAAGCTGGCCTGTCTGGATTCTGCAGGCAGCTTCGCTGTCACAGAAACGACATTGCCTGCAGGCTTACTCAGTTCTCCAGAAACTTGGGGGACAATCCATGAATAACTCTAAATTAATAGCTCACCTGGGCTTGTTGGCTGCCGCTGTTGCACTGACAGCCTGTGGTGGCGACAGCAACAGCAGTAGCAACAACACTGAGGCACCCGATACCAGTATCGATACGCCAGTCGCCGAAGCACCACAGACAGAACAGCCTGAAAATGAAGATGTTGCTGAAGATGCGCGGTTCGGTGCCTTTAAAGTAGGCGTTTTGCCAGACACTCAGGGTGGCTCCGATGCTACGGGCCAGGCGCATGTCGCGATGCACCCGATGGACGAAGTGCTGAAGCACCAGCTGGCTGCCGGTGTTGATCTGGTGATACCCGTGGGTGACCTGACAGATAAAGGCTCAGCGGTTGAGTGGGAAGAATGGACCAGTGTTGCGCGCCCGTACAAAGAACAGGGAATGGAATTCCTGCCAGTCATGGGTAACCATGAACTTAATTACTCGTACACCACCGGTTGGATTAACGCGATGCGTGAATTCATTCCAGAAGACGCCGTGCATATGCCGGGGTATGAGTGGGTGAACTACTACGTTATCCGCGAGAACGTACTCATGATTGGGCTGGCTTATTACAATCTGCCGCTGGCGATTAAATGGATCGAGCAGGTCGTTGAAGAAAACCGCGCCGACGTCGATCACATTGTTGTGGCCAGCCACGACGGTCTGATCGGTGCAAAATACGGTCAGACCCGCGAACAGATTGTTGAAGGCACCAAAGACGACGATTGGGTTTATAGCGTTGCTGATGAAATTCGTGCGTTCTTTTCTGAGCACGATGTCATTTATATGCAGGGCCACGAACACCAGTATCAGCGCTCGCTGATTGCACGTGATACCGCTCAGACGTCATTCCCTTCAGGTTCCACGCCCGAAGGCGGTAACTACCGCATGAACACCTACACGCAGATTCTGTCGGGTAACGCGTCATACAAGGGCTATGAATTCCGTTACGGTGAGCGCGAACTGGTGCAGATGATTGTGTCGCAGAAAAACGCCACCATGAGCAAAGGCTCCGATCACTTTGATGTGAACTCAAGTGTTCTGGCATTTGATAACGACCGGGTGGATTACAGCTCGTTCTACGCCGAACACACGGCGCAGAATAATAATGCTGATCAGGATTTCGATGCTGACTGGCACCTGATGGATAAATTCTCGCGCACCACCAACCGCTGTGAGACGGTTGTTTATCCGAATAATATTCCGGAAGGTACCCGCGCCGTGATGGTATTTCAGCCGATGTATGAAACGGACTTCTGTCTGGCCGACGACGGCTCTGCCGCGCGTCTGGTGGGTGGTACCAACGACACCTTCAACCGCACCGACAGCCGCACCCGCGACATGGGCTTTACGCCGGGCTTCAGCCGTGCTGAAACTCTTACTGATCTGACCCGTCTTGCTTACCAGTGGCTGTATCAGTATCACGAAAGCTGGACGCCAAACCTGAACGCCGGCCTGCGTGCGATTCCTGACGGCGAAGCCAATGAGCTGCTGATTCCGGAAGTGACCGTCGACCTGAAAGAGCACGTGACACTGAGTTGGATGCAGGCGTCTGACGACACTGCCTCTGACATTCTGATTGTGTCTGGCACACAGAACCAGACCGGCATGTATCAGGGCGATTACGGCGAGCCGAAAAACATGCAGACCGATACCGGCCTGACCGTAAAAGACGACGACGGTAACGATTACACCAAGCCTGCGGTCACACTGCCAGCGACTGCTACCCAAAGCTGGGATATCTCAGATGCCGTTGCTGACCCTTACGCGGTTGCGTTTACTGCGTCTGCGGATCTGTCAGGCGACAGCGTGATTCTTGCACAGAAGAGCGGTGACGACTGGCAGCCTCTGGCGGATGCCAGCTGTATCGTCGATGGCATGTGGATGCAAAGCTATGTCACAACGCCACCAGTACGTGACGGTGCCTGCGCTGAACAGCCGCTGCTGGGTTACGACAGCGACGACAATATCTGGTGGACGGTGCTGAACGAAGACGCCGAACTGGCGCTGATCAGCCGCTAATTACCGATAGATAATGGTCAATAGAAAGCCCCGGTTTCGGGGCTTTTTTGTTGTTTTTTACTTTACTATCTGGGTTCACTGCCCCAGATGTTCGGTCAGGTAGGTGAGTAACACGCGCACCTTTGGCGATAACTGCCGCCCCGGCGGATACAGCGCTGAGATACTCTCTTTTTCTGGCCGGTAATCGGTCAGTACTTCAATCAGTTCACCTTGCTCCAGCGCGTCCCCGACATAATGGTTGGGCAGCTGTACGATGCCTAATCCACGGCGCGCCGCGTCGCATAAGGCCTCGCCGCTGTTGCAACGCAGCCGTCCGTTGACCCGCAGAATCCGCTCCCCCTGTTCATCCCGGAAACGCCAGTAATCCAGCGTACCGACCAGGCAATTGTGATGACGCAGCGCATCGAGGGTGTCGGGCACCCCGGCGTCGTCGAGATACGCCTGTGACGCACAGGTAAATAATTGACGACTGCCCAGCCGTCGCGCGACGAGATCGGGGGTATCGATTTTTCCCAGGCGGATGGCGATGTCGAAGTCGTCGGCGATCAGGTCCACCTTCTGGTTCGTCAGCTCACAATGAATACGGATATCCGGATACTGCTCCAGAAACGCATTTACCACCGGCGCCAACTGGCGCTCGCCATAGGTCACAGGCGCCGTCAGCCGGATCAGGCCCTGCGGCACGCTTTGTAACTGCTGTACGGCATGTTCTGCGCCTTGCAAGGCTTCGATCAAAGGGCGGCAGGACTGATAGTAGAGCTGCCCGGCTTCGGTCAGGTGTACGCGGCGTGTCGTCCGGTACAGCAGCTTGATACCGAGGCGCTCTTCCAGCATACGTACCTGTCGGCTCACCTGCGCGGTGGATATCGCAAGCTCAGAAGCTGCTTTCGTGAAGTTCTGCGATTCTGCGACCGCGACAAACTCGTTAACGCCTTGCCAAAGGTTCATTGTTACCAATATGTAATAGTGATTTTATAGAAAGTTAGATTATCTCTATTTGGTAACGAACTACAATGGCCTCCTAATTGGAATACAGATTAAAACCCTGATTAAAAACATGAGGAGATCATTCATGTCCGAGACTATTACCTGCCGCGCTGCCATTGCCTGGAAAGCCGGCGAGCCTCTGTCCATTGAAGAAGTACAGGTCGCACCGCCGAAAGCAGGTGAGGTCCGTGTGAAGATCGTCGCCACCGGCGTATGCCATACCGACGCGTTCACTCTGTCTGGTGATGATCCTGAAGGTATCTTCCCGGCGATTCTGGGTCACGAAGGTGGCGGTATTGTTGAATCTGTCGGTGAAGGCGTCACCAGTGTTCAGGTGGGCGACCATGTGATTCCGCTATACACCGCCGAATGCGGCAAGTGTAAGTTCTGTACTTCTGGCAAAACCAACCTGTGTCAGGCGGTTCGTGCGACTCAGGGGCAGGGCCTGATGCCAGACGGCACCAGCCGCTTCAGCCAGAACGGCAAACCGATTTTCCACTATATGGGTTGCTCAACCTTCTCTGAATACACCGTACTGCCAGAAATCTCACTGGCGAAAGTGAATCCGAGCGCACCGCTGGAAGAAGTCTGCCTGCTAGGCTGTGGTGTCACGACCGGTATGGGCGCGGTAATGAACACCGCTAAAGTCGAAGAGGGTGCTACGGTCGCCATCTTTGGTCTGGGCGGTATTGGTCTGTCGGCCGTGATCGGCGCGACCATGGCAAAAGCGTCACGCATCATTGCTATCGACATTAACGAGAGCAAATTCGATCTGGCAAAACAGCTGGGCGCGACCGACTGCATTAACCCGAAAGATTACGACAAGCCAATTCAGGAAGTGATCGTCGAACTGACCGACGGCGGTGTGGATTACTCCTTCGAATGTATCGGTAACGTTGACGTTATGCGTTCTGCGCTTGAGTGCTGCCACAAAGGTTGGGGCGAGTCCGTCATTATTGGTGTGGCGGGTGCGGGTCAGGAAATTTCTACCCGTCCTTTCCAGCTGGTGACCGGACGGGTCTGGAAAGGCTCTGCGTTTGGTGGTGTTAAAGGCCGTTCTGAACTGCCGGATTACGTTGAACGTTATCTCGCTGGCGAATTTAAACTGAGCGACTTTATTACGCACACCATGCCACTGGATCAGATCAATGAAGCCTTTGACCTGATGCACGAAGGTAAGAGCATCCGTAGCGTTATTCACTATTAACAGAGGAATAGTCGTCATGGAAAAAGTCAGCGAAAACCGTTGTTTCGATGGTCGTCAGCTGCAGTTTACGCACCGTTCGGAAGTGCTTAACTGCGACATGCGTTTTGGCGTTTATCTGCCACCTCAGGCCGAGGTCAGAAACGTCCCTGTGCTGTACTGGCTGTCAGGCCTGACCTGTACCGACGAGAACTTTACCCATAAAGCGGGCGCACAACGTGTCGCCGCTGAACTGGGTATTGCCATTGTAATGCCGGATACCTCGCCACGTGGCGAGGGTGTGCCTGACGATGAAAATGAGGCCTACGATTTTGGCTTAGGTGCTGGGTTCTACGTGAACGCCACCGAAGCGCCGTGGTCTGAGCATTATCGTATGTATGACTACGTCGTGAACGAGTTGCCCGAACTGATTGAAGCGGAATTTCCGGTCACGGAAAAACGCGCTATCAGTGGTCATTCAATGGGTGGTCATGGTGCGATCACGATCGGGTTAAATAACCCGGATCGCTATACCAGCATCTCGGCGTTCAGCCCGATCTGTCATCCGATGGATTGTCCGTGGGGTGAAAAAGCGTTGGGTAACTACCTGGGTCCAGATAAGTCGGCTTGGAAGAAACACGACGCCAGCGAACTGTTACGTACGGCAGAAACGCAGCTGCCTCTGCTGGTTGATCAGGGCCTTGCCGATAACTTCCTTGAAGAGCAGCTGAAGCCCGAAGCACTGGAAACCGCCGCCGCAGAATCCGGTTATGCAATGAAACTGCGCCGCCACGAAGGCTACGACCATAGCTACTTCTTTATCTCGAGTTTTATCGATGAGCATCTCCGCTTTCATGCGAAATACCTCGGTTGAGGATTTCGCATGAACCTTCTCTGAGTGCTTTCTCAGAGCTTCTCTTGCCCGGCAACTGCCGGGCTTTTTTTGTACTGTTCATCTCTGTTCTCTCTGACAATTAAGAAGGGAGACAAAGTGAGTCAAGCGAAAGGCTATTGCTGGCTTCGTCCTTGTGGCGGTTGCTGCCATTGATTATCTTTCTGGCGTCTTTACTCCAATTCAGCTCAAAAAATACAAGGAATGTTGATATGCGCAAAATCCTCCTGACCGCGGGTTTACTGCTCAGTAGCACTCAAATTGCTCTCGCTGGCCCTCATTATCACGGCAGTCACGGCGGAAGCCCCCTCCCGGATGAATCACCAGAGACACTGCCTGTACTTATTGTTGGTGCATCGTTCGCAAACGGTAAGGCTCCATTTGATGGTGACCTGTCGTCACCCTTGCTTGGCCTTTCAGTTGGCACTGGTCAGTACATTTCGTTGGGTGATGCCTTGATCCGGAATCGCACACACAGCGGCTATGTGGTTAATGAGGCACAGGCCTCTGCAACGACCTTCGCGCGTGAGAGTTGTCGTACTGCACTCTACGCTGGTGGCTGCAGCACCGCAGAAACAGACAGTTATCAGACGCAGGTATTGCGCGCCAGTTCGCGTGTCTATTCGTTGGCTAGCGGGGCCTACAATGCTGAGTACGTTGTGGTTACGGCGCCGAACGATTGCTTGCACTCTGATGCGTTTGGTCTGCCTGAGAGTGACGCGAAGCAGTGTGACGAAGAAGACATGCAGGATGTTGCCGACCGCATGGTCGAAATCGGACAGCTGGTTATCGGTTTAGGCATGACGCCTGTTTTTGCACCCTACCCGGACGTGAGTACTATCGACCTTGAACTCTTTCGTCAGAGCTCTTTGCTGGAGTGGACTATCTCCCCGACAGACTACCAGATGCTCAATAATATCGTCATGACGACACTTGCATCTGATCTGCCTGACGCTCTGATTATCGATTACTGGGCGGAATATGCTCACATCGGTGATGGTATTCATCCAGACCTGGCAACGGTGGAAAATGCAGCGGACATGATTCTCGAAGGTATTGGCTATAACGTCATCGCCGAGCATCCGCGAAACAATGGTCGAGGCCATAAGCACGGGCACCATCACCGTGATGGCCATAACAAACGTCATAATCGTCGCTGATATCAACCGAAGCGATTGGCTACACTTCGAGGAAAGCGCTGATCTGATTCAGCGCTTTTAATCGTTCAGCGGTCCATGGATGAACGTAGCCCAGCCTGAAACAATGGCGGAACTTATTTTCAGTTGAGAACAGCGCACCCGGCGCAATAAAAATTCCCAGTTTTTTCAGTTGTGAAAACAAGGATGAGGTGTTCTGGTTTTCCTGTAATTCAACCCATAGTGTTAAACCACCTTCAGGAACATTAAACCCATCAATGTTTGGCCACAGTCGAATGGCGTCTGCGAGGATATCTCTTTGCTGACGTAATTCTTTTTGTTGTCGTTTCAGGTGTGAGTCGTAGCCGCCATCGGCCATAAACTCAGCAAGACCATTCTGAATGCTTAAAGGGCTGGCCAACTGAGTCACCAGCTTTAACTGAAGTAACGCCTGTTGCCAGCGACCACCACTGATCCAGCCAATGCGCAAGTCGCGGGATAATGATTTAGAAAACGAACTGCAAAGAATGACGCGGTCTGTGCGGTCCTGTTTTTTTAGTGGATCTGGCGTATACGACAGTGCGGTATCCGCATAAATATCATCTTCAATCACTGCAAAATCATGATGCTCTGCAAGCTGCAACAACTGCTGACGCTCTGCATCTGGCATAACAGCACCCGCCGGAGTAGAAAAACAGGGCGACACGATGCACGCTTTGATGGGCCATTTCTGAGCTGCCTGCCTGAGCGAGTTTATCGACATCCCCGTTAATGAAGAGGAGGGGATCTCGATCACCTTCAACTGCAGCTGTTCAAGCAGCTGAAGCGCGCCATAAAAGCCGGGTGATTCAACCGCGACTACGTCTCCGGTTTTACAGGTTGCCATTAGTGCAAGAAACAGCGCGTTTTGACACCCTGCCGTAACAATAAAGTCTTCACTATCAAGCTGACAGCCGCGACGCAGATACCGTAGTGCGAGTTGCTGACGCAGAACGACTGAGCCCGCCGGATCATCGTAGTAAAGATGACTCTTACCCCGCTGGCGGCGCATTACCCGATTAATCGAACGGTTGAGTATTTCCAACCCCTGCGTATTCTCGCCACCGGCACCGGGCATCAGATCAAAGGCCGCACCATGCTGCATTAAATCCATCAGCAAAGGGCTGACGCGAGCGTTCACAGGAGCATTAGGGCGGGGCGTGGCGGATACCGGAGACTCGCGCTCAGCAACGTAATACCCCGAACGAGGTCTGGCGATTACCAGTCCGCGGGCCTCCAGACGGCTCAGAGCGTGTAGCACTGTGCCTTTGGCAAGCGTATACCTGTCGCATAACACCCGTACCGACGGCAACCTATCACCAGTACTCAGCCTGCCCTCAGCGATCTGCTCAGCCAGTGCGTCTTCAAGCACCTGATATTGATGAATCTTCATGACTCAACTGTACCACTTAAAGTTTAAAAAAGTGTGCCTTATATGATACAGATTGTGAGCGTAACCTCACCTCATAGTAGGTCGTCAAACAGAGAGAACTCTGTGATCTTAGGAGGTAACAGGTATGCAAAGAATCCCCGCTCTGGACATCACCCCAGCGCAGTCTGGAGAGAAAATACACGTCCGATTGTTCTCCGGGCGCTTTCAGACATTGCGTCGCACGATCAGCTGGCCCCTGTTGCTCGCCTATTTCGGCCTGGCGTGGATCAATATTAACGGTCAGCAAGCACTGCTATTTTCCTTTGAACATCGCAGGCTGTACTTCTTTGGTACTCAGTGGGGTTGGTACGACTTCCCGATACTTGCTGGCATTCTGGTTATTTCAGCCATCGCGCTGTTTGCGGCGTCGGCCGTGGTGGGGCGAATCTGGTGCGGTACTGCCTGTCCGCAAAGTGTGTGGACCTGGCTATTTCTGCGCATCGAAGAATTCACCGAAGGCCCGGCCTGGACGCGTAAGCGCATGGACGAAAAAGGCCTGACCACAGGGCAGCGCCTGCGTCGGATCAGTAAGCATGCGCTCTGGTTGCTACTGGCCGCCGCGACTGCCATCACCTTCACTGGCTACTTTGTGCCGATAAGAGAACTGGTGCCTGACATTGTATTGGGTGAGGCAAGCATAGCGACTGGCATCTGGTTGACCACCATGAGCGCGTTAACTTACCTGAACGCCGGGCTGGTGCGTGAAAAAATATGCTTGCACGCCTGCCCGTATTCGCGTTTTCAGAGCGTGATGTTTGACGACAACACTCGCACCGTTACCTACGACAAAACACGCGACAGCGACTGCATTGATTGCAGCCTCTGTGTGCAGGTGTGCCCAACCGGGATTGATATTCGCGATGGCTTACAGGCCGCCTGCATCGACTGCGGTGCCTGCATTGACGCCTGCAACAGCGTGATGGATAAAATTAAAAAACCACGAGGGCTAATTACCTACAACTCGGTAGAAAAGATCCGCACCGGTAAAAGCCCTATCCTGCGAACACGCACTCTGGCCTACGGCGTCGTGATTAGTGTGGCTGTCGCTATTCTGGGTAGCTTTATCGCCCAGCGTGATAGCATCGTCGTCGACATCGAACGTGACCGGCAACAGCTCTACTACCAGACCGTTAATGACCAAACCTGCAACAGCTACCAGCTCGAAGTGGAATACTTCGCAGCGGGCAGTCACCGCGTTGATGTGGCGATACAAGGCCTTACACATGCAGAACTGACCGGGCCTGCAACACTGCTGGTACCAGATAATGGCGTCGCAACACAACAGTATCAGGTGTGTGTAGAAACTTCGGCCCTGAACCGGACAGGCTATCGTAATGATATTGAGTTTGTTATTACGGCGGGGGATGAACAAGTGAGCCGTGGCACGACGTTTATTGCGGGGTGGTAAACTGCCTTATCGTTATACATGGCGCTTCCCGTCAGGTAGAGTGTTACCAGTGATGTAGTAAGGAGTGTCGCTTGTAATGGATTACCAGACGGGCAAGTTTTACAGCCATAACGTCAGCGATGTAATTAGTCGCTATGACGCTATCGATAGCCCGATATCGAAGTATTTTTCATTGGCATTTCCAAAGCCTGCTTCGCAGATTCTGGATGTTGGTTGTGGTACCGGACGTGATCTCCGTGCGCTGCTTGCTGCAGGGTATAACGCGTTTGGTATTGAGCCTGTCGAAGAGCTGAGACAGGCGGCAATTCAACGTTATCCATCTCTTTCCGGTTGTCTTCGGTCTGGCGCGCTCCCCGGGTTTTCAGTAGATGACAAGTACGATGGCATACTATGCAGTGCAGTCCTTATGCACATTCCTCAAGGTCAGCAGCTAGAGGCATTTCTTGATATCAGAAACCTCCTGAAAGTAGGAGGTCGCTTACTACTCTCGATTCCTGCTACCAGAGACGACCTTGATGAAGAGTTCCGTGATCCCGATGGACGCCTCTTTGTTCCTACTGATCCCGAACGAATTCGCTTAATCGCTGAGCAGATCGGCTTCACTTTTATCAGTCATAGCAATGACGAAGATGCTCTCGGGCGTTCAGGCTACTCGTGGAATACCCTGATTTTTGAGAAGTCCAGTGAGGCGAATCGTCCTTTAGATCGTATTGAATCCGTTCTAAGAAACGACAGGAAAGTGGCTACCTACAAGCTAGCGTTACTACGGGCGTTCTGTGACATCGCAGAGCGTGACGAGAATGCCGTGAACTGGTTTCCTGATGGTTATGTTGGGATGCCAATTGAAGCCTTGGCAGAGTGTTGGCTAGCCTATTACTGGCCACTGATCTCAGCTTCTGAACATATTCCGCAAAGCACAACTGATCACCCAGGTTCACAAAGGGCGATCACTTTCCGCGCGGCGCTCAGCGATCTCAACTGCTTATGTCGGGACTATTTTGACCCCGACCCTGATGTTGCATACACCCTGTTTGTTTTAGCGTGGAAGAAGGGAACCTTAACCAATGATATTGCTCGTCAGTTAAGAGCCGTTTTGTCTGCAATAAAAACGGCGTTGAGGGATGGTCCAGTTAAGCATGCGGCTCAAGGTGGAATGTTCCGGTATCAGTCGGGGCTGGTGATGTTGCATGTGGATCTATGGAGAGAGTTTTGCCTCTCCAGCCACTGGATTCGCGATTCGCTAATACTGCGTTGGTCAGAACTCTGTGAAAAATTTTCAATGTCGAAAGATCCATCAATTCAACGGGGTGCCACGTTATCTTATCTGTTAAAAGAAGGGCTACCAGAGCGCGAGCAGGGTATAGCCCGGCGTATGTATGAAGAACGTGAAAATCTATCTTGTGTGTGGAGTGATAAGAAAATTACTCTGGCAACGATGGATGTAGACCACGCATTGCCTTTCTCTCTCTGGCGCAATAATGATTTATGGAATCTCTTACCAGCTGCAAGAACAGTGAATAACGAGAAGCGTGATAAAATACCGACGCCCGAGCTCTTACGTAGTCGAAAAGAAGCCATCGTCGATGTCTGGCAGTTTGCCAATGAAATCGAGCCCAAAGTCTTTCAGTTTGAAGTAGAGAGAACATTAGGTAAATTCCATGAGTCGCGTTGGGAACAGGAGCTTTTTCAATATATGTCTGAAAGAGCGGCTGTTGCGATTTATCGGCGAGGCGAGACTGCGTGGAATTATGGTCTTTGAGAGCACACTTTGAGGTTTAGCTACTGGTCGTAGGGTGCGCACTGCGCACCAATCGTGTTTGGTCAGTTCTGCTCTTCGGTTTGTTTTGCCTTCTCAGAGGCTTCTCTTTTGAAATCCAGGTATGAACCTGTCTCTGCTTCTCGCTTCCATATCAGAGGCTCCATGGCTACGCCTTGATTTATATCTTTCGATACTGATGCGGCAATGGCCTTCTCCCTCTTAACCCAGTCAGGAAAGTCGATCTGGACGGTTTGCATGATGGAGGTGCAGTAGTCTTTTACTGTTTCGAGGTGATCCCGAACATCTGTGTTATTCGTAACGCCAAAGGTGAACTGTAGATAGTGGTTTTCTGTGATCGGTGTTATCCAAACATAGTCTTGGGAGTCAGCAGTCGCACAGTATTCGATGTCATTAACATAGAACAGGTAGTTAGCATCGTTTATAGAAACATGCTTGCACTCTTTCAATGCAGTGACATTTAAGTAGTAAGAATCATCATCGAATCGCTTGTGATTCTCCAAGGTTATGGTTTCTTGTAGCTGTTCGGGAATAAAGAAGTTTTGACCTTTGTTTCCTTTTACGATAGCTAAGTTTACGTAAATATGTGACTTCTCTGATTGCCTCAGAACTGTGCCCTTGATATCCCATCTTGTTCTGAAATAACTGTGATACCCAATTGAATTGCCATCGTGCTGATACTGTTCCTGGTCAAATATGTTGATGTTATCGGGAAAATTTTCTTGTTCGCCCCATTTGGTCAACACAGAGTTCAACTTTATCGAAACTTTTATATCCGAAAGATTGAAAGAGCGTTGTGGGGCACTCTTTAAACTAGGGAAACGGATTTTGCCAAAAATAGGGTAAGACATGCTTTAGGCTCGGTGGCGAAGCTTTTGGATCGTGTGGTCAATCATATCACCACCATTCTCGATTACTTTTGAATTGGCTCCGAAGTTAGACATAACCAGTGCAGCCCACCCGGTCGCAAACGATACAGCTTGAACAGATAGCGCTGCTTCCGGTATCAGGTAAGGGCTAGCCCCTACGGCTGCCATCATTGTACGTTTGAAACCAGTGGCAGTAAGTTGGCCAGGTGTCAGGTTGCGCAGGCCGTTTTCTCCTTGCTCTTTCATCTGCCGTGCTGATACATGAATCTCACTGATGGCGTTTCCTGTTCCCCAGGTTTGTGACAGATTCAGCTCGTTCATAAGCGGGCGCTGTGGGGCTAGTTGCATGCCCGCTTTCTTACGGTAATGGTCGATGACAGAGAGGTTCATCGTTGGGTTGGCATAGAATACTTTCTGTTTACCCAGGTTTTCGATCTCTTTCGGTGAAAGCTCCTTCAGCGCGATCTGTAGTGCACGTTTGAAAAGCGCATGGCCTTTCTCATGCAGTGTCCAGTTAAGCTCTTTACCAGCTCTCGCTTCAATACGGATTATCTGAGCAAGCTTCTTGGCGTTTTCAGATCCACCTTTGGTATTTACGATTGATGCGTCGAATACTTCTCGGAAATCTGATCCGATTCCTGTGCCAATATCGTTGTAGAAAATGGTGAAGTCACTATTTTCTAAGGTGGCTTTAGTGGTCTCTGGTTTGTAGCCACGTTCGATAAATGCTGGCATCTGCGAGGTTGCACTCAGGATGTCCGCGAACCCACCATTAACAGCAATGTGGTCCGAATGAATTCTGGATGTCTCTTTAGCTTCCCAAACGCCTTTACTGGAACCTTTGAATGCGACTTGATACAAGCCAGCTTTGTCTTTTGAGCGGCTTCTTACGACGTCATAGTCCTGAATAAACACACATCCATTAGCCATGCTGTAGCTGATATAGCCGCCGTCAAGCTCAAGCTTGTGTTCGGTCGGTTTGAATCGGCTAACTCTACTGCGGAGCAGTCCATGGCGGTTATTGAGACTGTCGAGTTGGGATAACAGGTAGCCTGCGTGGTAGTCAGTCTTGGCTTTGTTTTTCAGGCGATTGTAGTTTGAGTGTTCGCTCTTTGGGACGAACACTTTCATCCCTTGATCAGGCGGGCTGATTTGCTTCCATGGCTGGCCTTGAAAGGTTGCTTCATTCCCTTTAATACTGACTTCCATATCGCTTCCCTTGATGTTGTCTGGATATAGCGTGACCTTAACACAGCGTCTGGTATAGGTTAAGTTTGGCCTGACAGTCATGGTAGGAGATGTGATGCTGGTCTGCTAGGCTAGATAAATCTGCCGATTCTGACGCTGTTTGGCTAGTTCCATCTTATCGTCACCAAGCTAGATGGCCGGTGTGCAATGCACACCCTACGGTTCATTCGATCAGATCTCTTTATAAATGAAACACAGTCGGGGATATGATCCCCTCCTGCAGAGAGGAGGGCAGTCGGGTACTCAAATCTCTGCAAAACTCTTCACGGCTTTATGCTCAGCATCTGCCGGAATGTCATTTTCACGAACTAGCCATACCGTCTGCATCCCCGCTTCTTTGGCGGCATCCAACTCTTCTTTGATGTCTGATAAAAATAGTACGTTGTTTGCATGTAATCCGGCGTGGTTTTTCTGCAGATCAGCAAGAATATTCAGGTATGACTGAGTCTCGCGTTTGCCGCCCACAAGAGTATCGAAGTGGCCTTTGAATAAAGGCAGCAGATTGCCATCTTGTGAATAACCAAAAAACAGTTCCTGCGCTTTTACCGAGCCTGATGAATACACGTAAAGCGGCAGGCCGCTGTCGTGCCATTTTTTCAGGTATTCGGTGGCGTCCGGGTACATGTGCGCTTGGTAGTCACCATTTTCGTAGCCGGTTTTCCAGATGAGGCCTTGCAGGGCTTTGAGTGGGGTGGCTTTGCGGTCTTCTGCAATCCATTGCAGCAGTTTTTCGATGAGTGCATCTGTGTTGTCGGCGATGTCGTCGTTGCTGAGATTCTCTCCGTCTTCTGCTGCTAACTCTGCGGTCTGTTGCAGGGCCGGTTTTACAGCGTCGTCGTTGATATGATCGCGTACGTATTGCGGCAGGTGTTCTGCCGCGTACGGGAAAAGTACGTCTTTAACGAAGCTGATCGAAGAGGTGGTGCCTTCGATATCGGTGAGTATGACTTTTACAGAAGCGTCCATCAGTTTACTGTCACTTGTTTCGTGTTTATTTTAATGGTCAGTTGTCGAGGCGGTTAAAGCGGTCGGCGATGTCGCTGCCGGTAAAGTTGGCGACCCAGCCATCGGGGTTGTTAAACAGGCGGATGGCAATAAAGCCTGGGTTCGGGCCCATATCAAACCAGTGGGTGGTGTTCGCCGGTACGCTGATTAAGTCGCCTTCGGTGCAGTGTACTTCGTAGACTTTTTCACCGATGTGCAGGGTGAACAGGCCTTCGCCTGCGACGAAGAAACGTACTTCGTCTTCGCTGTGGGTGTGCTCACTGAGGAATTTCTGACGGAATTCGTCTTTCTGCGGATGATCGGCGTTGAGGCTGATGACGTCGACGGTTTGATAGCCATTTTCTGCAATTAAGCGGTCGATGTCGCTTTTGTAAGCTGCAATAACGTTTTCTTGTGGTGCGCCGGGTTCAAGTTCTGCGTCGGTTTCCCACTGTTCGTAACGCACACCGGCTTCTGCCAGCTGGGCGGCCATCTTTTCTTTGTTGTCGGTGGTGAACAACAGGTTGGTGATGTCGTGATCTGTGTATACGCGGAGTACGCTCATAATGGCCTCACGGTTGGCGTATTTTTAATAATTCGAGTTGGTAGCCTAACAGGTGTTCAATCGCTTCGAGATGGCGGTAACACTCAGCGATGTCTTTGCCCCAGGTGTATACCCCGTGGCCACGGATCAGGTAGGCATGGCCTTGTCCGTGTTGCTGCATATGATCTTCTACCTGTGCCGACAGGCGGTCAATATCCTGATCATTCGGAAAAATCGGGAAGGTGACGGTACCTTCGTGGGTGGTTTCACCGGCGAAGGCTTTTTGCAGCTCCCAGCCGGTGATGCTGAGGCTGTCGTCTTGCCATATCTGCGACAGTAACACCACGGTAGGGGAGTGCGTATGCAGTACCGCGCCTATATTTGCGTCGCGGCGATACAGTTGGGTGTGCAGTCCGGTTTCTGCCGACGGTTTACCTTCTGACAGCGGTTCACCTTGCATGTTCACGGCGAGAATATCCGCAGGCGTCAGTTCGCCCTTGTGTTTACCCGAGCTGGTCAGTGCGCAGACGTCTTCATTCAGGCGTACTGAGTAGTTTGAGCTGGTGGCGGGTGACCAGTTGTTGTCGTACAGGATTTTACCGTACCGGCAGAGGTCGGTAGCGGCTTTCTGAAATGCTGATTTATTAAAGGCGGTCATTAGCTGTTTACCATGACGGCGATGTTTTCGACCGTTGGATGTTCGACAAAGCCTTTTTCGGTCACGATGGCGTCGATCAGCTCAGCAGGCGTTACATCAAACGACGGATTAATTGCCTCACAGCCTTCTGGTGCGATTGGCTGGCCGTTCAGAGAGGTCACCTCTGACATCGGGCGCTGTTCAATCGGGATGGCGCTACCGCTGTCGAGTGACAGGTCGAAGGTGGTGGTCGGAGCCGCCACCATGACTTTCATGCCGTGGTGCTTTGCCAATACAGCGAGGCTGTAGGTACCGATTTTGTTGGCCACATCGCCGTTGGCGGTAATGCGGTCGGCACCGACAATCACCCAGTCTGCGCCCTTGGCGCGGAACAGCTGTGCCGCTGCGCCGTCGCACACGAGTTTTACCGGAATATTGTCCTGCATCAGCTCCCAGGCGGTTAAACGCGCACCCTGTAACCATGGTCGGGTTTCACCAGCGTATACCTGCGTGATTTTACCGTCGGCGTAGGCCGAGCGAATAATGCCCAGCGCCGTACCATGGCCGCCGGTCGCGAGTGCGCCTGTGTTGCAGTGGGTGTAAATGCGGCTGCCTTCTTTGATCAGTGACGCACCGAACTGCCCCATGGCCAGATTCGCTGCGATGTCTTCTTCGTGAATCTTCTTCGCTTCGGCGACGAGTGCGTGTGGGTCTTCAGTACCCAGATTCGCCATGCGTTCCAGCGCCCAGAAAAGATTGACGGCGGTTGGGCGGGATTCGGCCAGTACTTTGTAGGCTTCGCCAAGGTCGCGACCATTGAGGGCGTCCAGTGCATACCCGTAGGCGGCGGTGATACCGATGGCAGGCGCGCCTCGCACGACCATGTCACGGATGGCATCAGCAACGTCGGCAGCGGTGGTGTATTCATGCACTGTGTGGGTGTGCGGCAATACGCGTTGATCTAACAGATGTAGCGACTGGCCGCGCCATTCGATGGCATGAAACGATGAAGAATGCGCTGTCATAGGTAACACCAGACTGAAGGTATAAAGCGCCGCATTTTACACTGGTTAGCAATGTGTTGTCGTTAAGAAGGCTTATAGGTACTCAGCCCGCTATACGGCACTCCACACACGCGGAGGTGACAACAGATTTAGTACGTGGTGAGTAGCCTTTGCCAGCAGGGATGCTGGCAAAGAGCCTACAGGGATGTATCTACGGCGTGCTACAAACCACGTACTGAATCTGTATATAGGGTCACAGAAGCTTCTGCATACGATGGAATGCGTTAATCAGGCCGTTGGTCGAGCCGTCAAATCCGTCAGGTGCACTCTGCGACTCCAGCGCATCGAGCACTTTGTTACCGAGTTTCTTACCCAGTTCTACGCCCCACTGGTCGAAGGAGTTCACGTCCCAGAGCATGCCCTGTGCCGCGACTTTATGCTCGTACAGCGCAATCAGTGCGCCCACGACCTGTGGTGTCGATTTCGGGAAGTAGAGCGTGTTAGACGGGCGGTTACCGGGAATCACTTTGTGTGGCGCCAGCACCATGGCTTCGGCCTTGCTAATGCCAGAGGCGACCAGTTCTTCAATCGCTTCGTCTTCAGATTTACCCTGCAGTAGCGCCTGACTCTGAGACAGGCAGTTAGATACCAGCATGGCGTGGAAGTTATCAATCGGGTTGTGGCTGTTCATCGGCATGATGAAGTCGCACGGAGAAAAGTGCGTGCCCTGGTGCAGCAGCTGGTGGAACGCGTGCTGGCCGTTGGTACCCACACCGCCCCAGATCACCGGGCCGGTGTTGTAATTTACTTTGCTACCATCAATGGTCACGCTTTTGCCGTTACTTTCCATGTCGAGCTGTTGCAGGTGAGCAGGCAGCGAGCGCAGGTAGTGGTCGTATGGCAGGATGGCGTGGGAGTTCACACCAAAGAAGTTAACGTACCAGACACCCAGCAAAGCCATAATGACGGGCATGTTGTGTTCGAGCGGGGCCGTGCGGAAATGCTCATCCATCAGGTAGGCGCCGCGTAGCAGGTCGCGGAAGTTATCAATCCCGATGGCCAGCGCCAGTGGCAGGCCAATGGCCGACCAGAGCGAATAACGGCCGCCAACCCAGTCCCACATTGGGAAGATGTTCTCTTCAGAAATACCAAAGGCGGTGGCTTTTTCTACGTTTGAAGACACTGCGGTGAAGTGTTTGCACAGATCGTCTTCGGTGCCGCCGTTATCAAGGAACCACTGACGGCAGGCATTGGCGTTCTTCAGGGTTTCCTGCGTACCAAATGACTTGGATTGAATAATAAACAGGGTGGTCGCCGGGTCGAGTCGCTTTAAGATCTCGGTAATGTGCGAGCCGTCGATGTTAGCCAGGTAGTGAATATTCAGGCGGCTGTCCCAATAGGGCTTGAGTGCGCTGGACGCCAGTTTAGGGCCGAGGAAGGAACCACCAATACCGATCGATACGACGTCAGTGAACGGTTTGTTGGTGTAGCCACGCCATTGGTTACGGCGGATTTTCCAGCAGAACTCTTCCATGCGGTGAACCGTTTCACGGATCTCAGGCATGATGTTTTCGCCATCGACCATGATGTCGCGGTCGCCGAAGTTGCGCAGTGCGGTGTGCAGAGCCGGACGGTTCTCGCTGCGGTTGATGGTTTCGCCGTTGAACATTGCACCGATTTTAGCGGGCAGATCCTGCTCACGAGCGAGGCTCAGCAGCAGTGACATGGTGTCTTCGGTGATGCGGTTTTTGGAGTAGTCGAGGGTCAGGCCTGCAGCTTCAAGCTGGAAGGTGTCAAAGCGGTTGGGGTCTTCATTGAACCAGTCGCGCATGTGGTGGTCACTGATGCCGCTGTAGTGTTCCTGAAGGTCTTTCCACGCTGCTGACTGCGTCAGGCTTCCTGTGTATCCCATTGGTTTTCCTGCACTTTTTCCGTAACTGATGAATTGAGTATACGGTGTGGGTATTCAACGGGCAAAAAAAGACCGCCCGTGGGCGGCCTTTGTGGTCAGTTTGGCAGTGATCGTGTGATCAGGCCACCTGCACCGGAATGTCGAAGCTGGTGTGACTGACAGTGTTGTCTTCGTTCATATACACCATCTTTGGCTTGAACGTCGCAAGCTCTTCTTCGCTGT
Organism: Thalassolituus sp. UBA3500; assembly: GCF_002377545.1. Lineage (NCBI taxonomy): Bacteria > Pseudomonadati > Pseudomonadota > Gammaproteobacteria > Oceanospirillales > Oceanospirillaceae > Thalassolituus > Thalassolituus sp. UBA3500. Next base: position 123,410 of record NZ_DFQB01000059.1, read on the forward strand.
AGTTGCCATAAGCGCAGATAATGATGCGGTCGCCAACACTGGCGTGGTGCGCAGCCGCACCGTTTACAGAGATAATGCCAGAGTCATCTTCGCCACGAATAATGTAAGTGGTGAAACGTTGACCGTTATCAATGTTGTAGATCTGGATTTGTTCAAACTCACGCATGCCCGTAAGTTCGAGCAGCTTGCCGTCGATGGCACAAGAGCCTTCATAATTCAGCACAGAGTGAGTCACACGTGCCTGGTGAAGCTTGGCTTTCAGCATGATGGTTTGCATGGGTAAACCCTTCAAGTTCTCTGTTCGGGCAGCTCGAATCCGCTTAAATATGCGGGCGTCTGAACTGCTCATTTTCTAGCCTATCGGCGTAAGGCGCGGAAGTATGCCTCAAACAATCCCGCGATTCAATGTTACGACCAGATTATCAATAAGGCGCGCATTGCCTAAAAATGCGGCCCCCAGAATCACCACCTCTGAAACCCCTGATACCGCTGAGCTCAGATCTGTGGCGGATCTTACTTCAACATAGTCTGGGCGGAATCCGCGCTCTTCAAGGCGAAGACTAGCTGCACTCAGGCTACTTTCAAGCGATTCACCCGCGTTCAGTGCATCGGCGATTTCGTTCAGCGTCTTGTAGAGTCCGGTGGCGAGCTGGCGTTCTTCGTCCGTCAGATAGCCGTTGCGCGAACTCAGTGCCAGGCCATCTTCGGCCCGGGCGGTCGGCACAGTGACAACCTCTACCGGAATACATAGATCGCTAACCATTTTCTTGATGACGGCGACCTGTTGGAAGTCTTTCTCGCCAAAGAAAGCGGCGTCGGGCAGTACCTGATTAAACAGCTTGGTAACAACAGTCGACACGCCATCGAAGTGACCCGGACGGCTGCCTCCACACAGACCTTCAGAAACTACAGGCACATGGACGATGCTTTGTTCGTCCTGGCCGTTCGGGTACATTTCATCAACGTCTGGTGCGAACAGAAGGTCGCAGTTGGCTGCGGCAAGCTTTTCCTGATCCTGCGGCAGGGTGCGCGGATAGCGTTGCAGGTCAGTTTTGTCGTTGAACTGCAGCGGATTCACAAAGATGCTGCTGACGACGTAGTCGGTCTCGTCGTTGGCTCGATCTACCAGGCTGATGTGGCCGGCATGCAGGTTACCCATCGTCGGCACAAAGCCAATACGTTTTCCGCTCATACGAGCGTTGCGGACGTGTTCCCGCAGTTCAGCAATCGTATGAACTGTAATCATGCATCAAATCCGTGTTCTGGAGCGGGGAAGCTGCCATCGCGAACTTCATCGGCGTAGGATTTGATGGCTTCGGGCACAGTACGGCCATCGGTCATGTAGTTCTTAACAAACTTAGGAATGTGCTGAGTATTGAGGCCGAGCATGTCGTAACACACCAGCACCTGAGCATCCGTGTCTGAACCCGCACCAATGCCGACAACAGGAACATTCACTGCTTCGGTAATGCGCTTCGCAAGAGGGCTTGGAACACATTCAAGCAGGATAATATCAGCCCCGGCTTCTGCCAGAGCAATGGAGTGCGCGACCATGGCATCGGCTTTTTCTTCTTCGCGGCCCTGAACGCGATAACCGCCCATTTTGTTCACAGCTTGCGGTGTCAGGCCTAGGTGTGCGCATACAGGAACTCCCTGACGTGCCAGGCTTTCGACAAGAGGCACCAGCCAGTCATCACCTTCGACCTTCACCATGTGGGCACCCGCCTGCATGACAGCACGTGCGCTTGCTACGCCTGTCGCAATATCACCATAAGTCATAAATGGCAGGTCAGTCATAATAAGTGCCTGACGTTCTGCACGGGCGTTGCCGCGTGCCACGGCCGCGGTGTGATAAACCATTTCTTCGAGGGTCACAGGAATCGTGCTGGTCTGCCCCTGAATAACGTTACCGAGTGAATCACCAACCAGCAGGGCCTCAACACCTGCGTCGGCGGCAAGTTGGGCGAAGGTGGCATCGTACGCGGTCAGTACAGAAAACTTCTGACCTTTGTCTTTCATGCTTTGTAACGTGCGGATGCTGATAGCGCTCATGCTGTTTATTCTCCGGTAATCCCGATACGCGGGTTATGGGCGTATGGTGCGGATTGTGGGTTATAAGTCAATAACGGGCGATTGCAGCTTGTGCAGATCGCCATCAAATTCAGGCTCAATCTGACAGAGCGGTTGCCCGTCAGGAAGGACGAGATCCGGCGCGATCTCAAGCAATGGAGTAACGACGAACGACCGGTTCTTCATTTCGTGGTGCGGGAGGTTGAGGCGTTCTGAACTCAGTGTTTCATCACCGTACAGAAGAATGTCGAGGTCAATACAGCGCTCACCCCAGTGGCGCTGCTTTACCCGGCCCTGGGTCTTTTCGATCGCCTGTAAAGCATCGAGGAGATCCATAGGGGAGAGCCCGGTTTCAAGTTCGGCGACTGCATTCACATAGTCGGGCTGATCTTCAGGGCCGAGCGGTGCGCTGCCATAAAGAGAAGAACACCGATGGAGCTGAGTCTCTGGCAGTGCTTTCAGTGTTTGCAGGGCGATATGAATCTGCTCGATGGGCCCGTCAATGTTGGCCCCAAGCCCGATATAAACCGTGGTCATTGGGGTCAGCTACGGTTGTTATTGCCGTTGCGGCGACGACGTGGACGGCGGCGACGCTGGCCATCATTACGTTCGCCTGCACCATCGTTGCGTCTGTCGTGCGAACGACTGGCTGCCGGTGGATGATCTTTCTGTATGTCGGTCCAGAAGTCACACAGCTCCTGCAGATCTTCACCGGACTGATGACGTAATAGCAGGAAGTCGTAGGCGGCACGGAAGCGCGGATGCTGGGTCAGCTCGGCAGCCTTGCGGCTACGTGTTTTTGGCAGGCGCAGCTGCATCTCCCAGATCTCACGCATCGGGATCGAGAAACGCTTAGGAATCGCTGTTGCTTTCACCTGTTCCTGGAGCACTTTATCGGCAGCCTTCTGAATGGCCGGATGCGGCGCCATGCCGTCGTCTTCGTATTTCTGACGCACTTTATTCAGTTGTGGCCAGAGCAAGGCTGCGAGGAAGAAATAAGGTGTTACTGACTTACCCGCCTGGATGCGGGCATCGGTGTTACGCATGGTGTTCTCAATGAGAGACACGGCGTAATCGTCTTCCTGCATACGTTGCTCAGCAGACGGGAACAGAGGTTCGAACAGGTGGTAGTCACGCAGCATACGCACAGTATCCAGTGCGTTACCCGCCAGAATAAGCTTCAGTGACTCTTCAAACAGGCGTGCTGCAGGAATCTGAGTCATCAGCGGCGCCATGTCGCGAATTGGCGCCGCTGTGTTGGCTTCGATATCAAAGCCGAGTTTTACCGCAAAGCGGATAGCTCGCAGCATGCGTACCGGGTCTTCGCGGTAACGTGTCGCCGGGTCACCGATCAGACGGATCTGTTTTGCCTTCAGGTCGTCCCAGCCGCCAGCGTAGGAGTGCACGCTGAAATCATCAATGTTGTAGTACAGAGCATTAATGGTGAAGTCGCGGCGCATGGCGTCTTCATCTTTATTTCCGTAAACGTTATCGCGCAGGATCATACCCTGGTCGCCCTGACGGGATACTTTGTCTGAGTGCTCTTCAGAAGGTGGAGCACGGAAGGTCGCGACCTCAATCACTTCGCGGCCAAACACGACATGAACCAGCTTAAAGCGGCGACCGATCAGGCGAGAGTTGCGGAACAGAGCGTTAACCTGCTCTGGTGTCGCATCGGTCGACACATCGAAATCTTTAGGTGACAAACCCAGAAGGTTATCGCGGACACCGCCACCCACAAGGTACGCACCGTAGCCTGCTTTACGCAGTCGATAGAGGACCTTAAGCGCAGCCTCACTGATGTTTGTGCGGGAAATAGAATGCTCGTCGCGCGGAATCACACGCAGCTGTACGTCATCGGCAGCGACTTTCTGGCTGAACAGCTTTTTGACTCGGTTGATCAGGGTCACGATAGAAGTGGTTCTCTGGTTAATCTGCGAGCGAGTTTACAGCTAAGCCGGAGCGGACACAAAGTAAACAGTTGAAGCTGGCCCGGAGGGGTAGGTAACAGGCAAAGAAAAAGCCGCACTGATTGGGGCCAGTGCGGCTTTCTGAGTCGGTTGTGCCGGATGTTGTTATTGTTATGCCCAGCAACCATGTCGACAGATGTTTTGAATGGGCATCCCCTGCCTCATTTTTTATTGTTGTTGTCGGCGCTCAATGCGCATTCAAAACATTTGTCACCCAGGCCTTTGTTATTTTTATTGTTGGCCCTTCTTCTCTACCCGATCCCGTTGGAAGCACTTTGTTATTTTTATTGGTGCGCTTCGTTCTGAGATCTTGCTGAGGCGTCGCATTTGTTATTTTTATAGTTTGCGTTGCTCTCTGATGAATATAAAGCGAATGGTGTGCCAACTTTTAAAAACCTATATATATCAATAGCTTATGTTTCATTGCCCCGGTTTTTGAGTTGTGCTGTGGGCCGAAGTGTTACGAAAGATTACGGATTGTGTAACCCACAGGTAACAAACTTCAGGAAACGTAACACTGAGTAAATGTTCAATCAGCCTTACGCCGGATGCCACTGAAGAGTAAACCGTCGAGAGGTTATGAAGAGGTCGAATCGGGTAGGGCGAATTTCAGGCAATAAAAAAGCCGCAGGTGCGGCTTCTTGGATTCTTTCTGCAGTCTTTGTTTGGACGCCTCTGTTATTTTTATTGTTAGCGGCCCAACTGTCTTATTTTTCTCTGTTCTTCCGTACTTCTTATTGTTTGTGAAGGGGTTCTTCACCGGGCTTGCTGATTATTTTTATTGTTTGCGTTTCAGCAGCAAGCCCCGCAGTTCGACTTTGTTATTTTTATTGGTGTCGTCCTGCTGTATGTAAAATAATGCCAAGACCGTGCCAATTTTTAAAAACCTATATTTTTCAATGGGTTATGTTTTTTGGTGATGTGTGGTAGGCGCATTTTTACAGAAAGTGTTACGTAACATTACGCTGACATATGTCTATTGGTAACAGTTGGGTGAGTGGGGGTAACACTTTAGTCGAAGGCTTGAGGTAGGGGTAACAAAGACGTTACCGATCGGGAATGATTGCTGGGCCAGAGGCTGATGTCTGACGAACAGACAATAAAAAAGCCGCTTATGCGGCTCTTCAGGGGCGTTATTCTTATTATTCTGTGCTGCCACAGGTATCATCGTCGTTTTGAATAGGCAGAGCTTCTGTTTTTATTGTTGTTATGTCTCTGCTCATTCGAAACTAACAATGGTGGCCATTGTCGTTTTTGTTATGAGGTTGGGAATTTCCGGCGCTTTATTATTGTTATTTGTGCGCCTCCCGCTTACCGGCAGTGTCTCTTTGTTATTTTTATTGATGGACACCAGCTCAGTACTGTCTATAAAGCGAAAGCCGTGCCAAAAATAAAAATCACTTAAAAATCAATGATTTATGAAATTACACCTGTCTATAATTATAGACAGTTAGACTAAAGTGTTACTAACTGTGAGCCATTCGGTAACAGATTTGATACCTGAGTAACACTCTGTAACTGGATTCGTTATGTGCGTAACAGAAAAGGAAGAAGGCTGTCTCGAGAGGAGTGTGTAACGGTAAGGGCTGACAGCAGGAGTGGCCGAGCTGGAATCAGCGGCCACCCTTTTTGCGTGGAATACCCAGGCGTTGCCGGCGTTCCCACAGTGATTTACGTGAGATACCGAGCTTTTTCGCCAGTTCGGTCTCGGTCATTGAGGCTTCGTTTTCGAGCACGAAGTGCACAAAGTAATCGTCCAGCGACAGGTCCCCCTGTTGCTCGTCGTTCTGGTCTGTGGGCTGGTAGGGGTTGTCTTCGACAAGACTGTTACGCATGGAATCGCTGATGTAACGGTCGGGGCTGACTTCAATGCCCAGCAGATCGGGCTCGACCTCGTCGGATTCAGCAAGGATAACGGAGCGCTCTACTGCGTTCTCAAGCTCGCGTACATTGCCGGGCCAGTGGTAATCACGAATGGCTTTCAGTGAGGCATCGTTAAAGCGCATTGGGGCCGTCGCCATCTTTTCGCAGGCGCGAGCCAGCATAGCTACAGCAATCTCAATGACATCTTCACCTCGGTCTCGCAACGGCGGCAGGTGCAGCTCCATAACATTCAGACGGTAGTAGAGGTCTTCACGGAATTCACCCTGCGAGGAGAGTTCTTTCAGGTTGCGGTGTGTAGCGGCAACAAGGCGGACATTCACTTTCTGGCTTTGCACGGAGCCGACACGACGGATCTCGCCCTCCTGTAGAACGCGTAGCAGGCGAGCCTGTGCTTCCAGAGGCAGTTCGCCGATTTCATCCAGAAACAGGGTGCCGCCATCGGCAGCTTCAACCAGACCCTGGCGCTGTGCCGTTGCACCGGTAAATGCACCTTTCTCGTGACCAAAGAGTTCCGACTCGATCAGAGTTTCAGGAATGGCCGCACAGTTTACTGAAATCAGTGGTTTGTCGGCACGTCGGCTTTGATTATGGATCGCTTTCGCAACCAGCTCTTTACCGGTACCGGACTCGCCCTGGATAAGCACAGTGGCATCAGTCGGGGCGACTTTGGCAATCTTGCGGAATAACAACTGCATCGGCTCGCAGCTGCCTATAATTCCGGTTTTAGAGGAAGGTACTGGCTCGGGCAGGTCGTCGTGCGGGTCGGCAACTGCGTCAGTTGTCTCTGTACGCATCGCCAGGATACGTTCAACTGCCTGAATCATTTCGTCGTGATCAAAGGGTTTGGCAATGTAATCAACCGCGCCGAGCTTCATGGCATCGACGGCAGAACGCAGGCTGGCGTAGCTGGTCATGATAAGAACCGGCACTTTACCTGCGAGCTCAATAAGGTCAGTGCCATGGCCACCAGGCAGTCTCAGGTCGCTGATGATCATGTCATAGCTGGTCAGGTCGAGCGCTTTGGCGGCATCGACAGAGTCTGCTTCAGTCACTTCATGATTATGGCGAGTTAACAGGCGACGCACCGCGTTGCGGATAATAGCTTCGTCTTCTACGACCAGAATATGACTCATGAATGGTGATCCGTTAACTCAGGTTGTTCACAACGTGGAAGACTGACTGTAACACAGGTTCCGCGTCCGCTGGCCAATGGGCTGTCGATTGCGATGTGACCGTAGTGCTCTTCAATGATGCTGTAGACCAGTGATAGTCCCAGTCCCGTCCCTTTACCCACGTCTTTGGTGGTAAAAAATGGCTCAAATATATGATCGAGCGTTTCCGCCGGAATGCCGTGTCCGTCATCGATCACGCGGATTCTGACCTGCTGTTCATCCATATCGCCCTGAACCCAGATGGTGCCGCCGGCTTCGGAGGCATCGCGCGCGTTACCCAGCAGGTTTACAAACACCTGCACCAGACGCTGAGCATCTCCCATAGTCATCAGTTCGGGCGGGCAGTCGTTAATAAAATTGATGTCCTGACTGCGTTTACTCAGCTTAAGAAGCTGGATGGCTTCGTTAATACAGTAGGTGGCGTCGACCGGCTCGTGTTCTGTGCTGTGATGACCGGCATGAGAGAAGTTCATCAGTGATTGCACGATTCGGGTAACACGCTTGGTCTGTTCCTGAATCTGGTCGGCCATTTCCAGTAATTCCGGGTTGTCGGTCTCGTAACGCATGCTTTGCGCCAGACAGTCGATCCCCGTGATTGGGTTGCCAATTTCGTGGGCGACGCCGGCAGCAAGACGACCGATCGACGCAAGGCGCTCACTGTGCATCAGTTCTTCTTCAAGGAGCTGAGTTTCCGTCTGGTCCTCAAGCAGAATCACTGTGCCGCCGGGCTGGCTTCCACTTGGTTGCAATACTGCTTTGTGCATCCCGAACCAGCGCGGGCGCCCCGCACTATCGACCCGGTGCTTGTGTTTATGCATGGCGTGGCTGGTCAGAAAATCGGTCAGCATCGGCCCCCAGGGCGCAGGCAAGCGGCTGACGTGCGAGCCAGTCACTTCGCGGGATTCGGTACCGGTAAGCTGCGACATTACCTGATTCCACATCAGCACTTCACCATCCGGTGCCAGCGAGCAGACCCCCATGGGCAGTCGTTCGAGCGTCTCGCGGTGATAGCGACGCAGGTTATCCAGCTCACTGGCAAGGCCGCCCAGTCGGCTGTGGAAACCTTCAAGGCGTTGCTCAAGCTGAAAGATGTCTTCGGTCAGCTCAACGTCTTTCTGGAACGGCAGATAGCGGTTCACCAGATCGTGAGCAACCGTTGGGCCCATCAAACCTGAGAGGTTAGCTTCAAGTCGGGCGCGCAGGCGACGCAACGCGTACGGCCGGTCTTCGTAAGAAGGCAGCTCCAGATCATCTAACGCCTGATAGACTTCGCGTTCAGCAACGTAACGGCCCAATGACGGCGTCAGAGCGTTAATCACTTCATTGGTATTGACCGCCTGCAGAGGCAGGCGCGAGGGTCGTGATACGTTATCGATAGAGCAGGCATCCGCTGCGGACTGCTCTTCGGCGCTGCGTTTGGTACTCAGACTGATAATGACAAACAACAGAAAGTTGATACCGATCGCTGTTATGGCAGATAAGTGCCAGTTGCCTTCATCCGTCGGTGGCAGGAAGAACGGAATCTCCCAGCCCAGTGCCAGCTCGCAGAACGGTAATAACAGACCGTAGATCCAGGTGATGGTGCCGACCACCAGACCCGAGATAAAACCTTTGCGGTTGGACTGCGGCCAGTAGAGTAGTCCGAGGATACCGGGCAGAAATTGTGAGCAGGCAACGAACCCGAGAATACCCAGTTGGCTGAGGTCGAGATCAGAGCCAACGATGCGGTAAAAACCGTACGCCAGTAACAGGATGACCCCGATCAGCGAGCGACGCATCCACAGCAGCCAGCGATAGAAATCGTAGCGTGGTGCGGGTTTATAAATAGGCAGCACCAGGTGGTTTAGAAACATCGCCGCCGTCGACAGGGTGGTCACAATGATGATGCCTGATGCGGCGGCCAGACCACCGACGAAAATCATCACAGTCAGGAATTCAGATTCCAGCGCCAGGCCGATACCCAGAGCAAAGTAGGACGGATCGCTGTCAACATTCAGATAGTAACCGGCCCACAGAATAGGCGGCACCGACAGGCTCATGATCAGCAGGAAAAGCGGGAATCCCCAGCTGGCGTGTTTCAGGGCGCCGGGGTTGTTGTTCTCGGTGAACGCCATGTGGAACATGTGGGGCATGGCGACAGCGGCGGCAAAGAACATCAGCAGAAGGGTTCGCCACGGGCCATCTTGCAAACGCACTTGCTCGCGGGCGAGCTGAGCCTGGTTGTCTGATAACCATTGCTCCAGACCGCCGACTTCGGGGAATACGCCAAACAGTACAACACCACCTAGCACAAGAATAGCGACCAGTTTCAGAACGGACTCAAAGGCAATCGCAAATACCAGGCCTTCGTGCTTCTCGCGCGGAGATACGTGTCTGGCGCCAAACAGAATGGCGAACAGAATCATGATCAGGCAGTACGCCAGCGCCAGATTCTCAACCGGCCACTCGCGGTTAAGCAGGTACAAGGTGTCACCGATGGCTGTGATCTGCAGCGTCAGCATAGGAATCACTACCGCCAGCATGATCAGCGACACGGAGATTCCAGCCCATCGCGACCGGTAACGGAACGCCAATAAATCAGCGAGTGAGCTGAGCTGATACGTCCGCGTAATCTGTAAAATTGGCTTAAGCAGAATCGGGGACATCACGAACGCCCCTGAAATCCCCATGTAGTAAGCGAGAAAACCGTAACCGTACTGGTTGGCGAGGCCTACCGAGCCATAGAAAGCCCAGGCACTGGCGTAAACCCCGAGAGACAGAACATACACAAGAGGGTGGCGAACCCAGCTGCGTGGTAGCCAGTTACGCTCGACGGCGTATGCCGCGAGAAAAAGAGAAAACAGATAGCCAACGCCGAGAAGCGCCAGCTGACCAAGGCTAAACGTCATCGTTGTCCTTCTGCTTGCTGTTGAACCAGATGTAGAGAGCAATCAGAAGCGCCCAGATTCCAAATGGACGATACCAGGCGGCACGGTCATCGAGCCACCAGTCCATCATGACTGGAGAGATAAGGTAGATGCCTACCAGCATCAGCAGACTGAGGCGATAATCGTACATTTAGCGCTCTGGGTGTTTGGTTGCCCAGAGATTAGCACACCAGGCATCGATTATGTGCGTTGAAATGGCCCGGGCGCAGGCATTGATGTCTGCCCCTTCAATGGCTCTGTGTTCCAGTGGCGGACGGCCCAGTGTAAAAGTTCGCTCGCGGGCGCCCCAAGCAATGCCTGCGGAGGCGACTGGCGTAACCAGTGCAACGCTTGCCACAGTGTTTCACTGATGTGTTCGCCTGACAGAGGCAGGGCCAGATTCTGTTTGCTCAGTTTTTGCCCGTTCTGTTCTACCGCTACGGGAATATGGCTGTATTGCGGGACTTTCAGGGATAGCGCCTGTTGCAGCAGATACTGACGAACCGTGGAATCGATGAGATCAATGCCGCGTACAACGTGGGTAATTTCCTGTGCGGCGTCATCGACAACAACGGCAAGCTGGTATGACCAGAAGCCATCGCGGCGGCGGATCACGAAATCACCAATTTCATCCGCGAGGTCATAGCGATGGTCGGCCTGTAGGCCATCATGCAATGCGGTGACGCCGCCGGGGCACAGGTAGCGCCAGGCGAAATCATGGCTCGCAGGGGGAGGACAGACTCCCAGGTGAAGTTCTCCTCCGAGCTGTTTACGTGAACAGGCACAAGGAAAAGCATCGCCCTGATCGCGAAGTTTATCCAGAGCGGACTGATAGAGTTCACCACGCTGGCTCTGGTAAACGACGTCACCGTCCCAGTGCAGGCCATAGGCATCAAGAATACGCAGGATTTCGGCGGTAGCCGTCGGGTCTTCGCGGGGAGGGTCGAGGTCTTCGATGCGGACCAGCCACTGCCCCCGGCAATGTCGTGCGTCCAGATAACTGGCAAGTGCGGCCAGCAGAGAGCCAAAGTGCAGAGGCCCGGTTGGAGAGGGGGCAAAGCGCCCGATATAGTCTGTCATATTTGTGTTCCGACAGGCAGGTTAACCTGCCTGTCGGTCACTGTATTAAAGCGCCGGAGCTTATACGCCGAGTTGCTTTTCCTTGATCTCTGCAAGTGTTTTGCAGTCGATACAGAGGTCAGCGGTCGGGCGGGCTTCGAGACGACGAATACCGATTTCGACACCACAGGCTTCACAGTAGCCGTAGTCGTCTTTATCGATCAGATCAATGGTCTTCTCAATTTTCTTCAGCAGCTTCCGCTCGCGATCACGTGTACGCAGCTCCAGGTTGAACTCTTCTTCCTGGCTGGCACGGTCGTTCGGGTCAGCGTAGTTGTTGAGTTCGGTCTGCATGTGCTCTTTCGTGCGGTCGACTTCTTCCATCAATTCCTGGCGCCAGTTACGCAGAATATTGCGGAAGTGTTCCTGTTGCGCTTCATTCATATACTCCTCGCCATCTTTCAGGTCGTATGGAGTAAAGTCAGACAGGGCAAATTCTTTTTTCTCTTGCGGCATTTCTCTTGTGCCTCACCTGTTCAAATAATAGTCACGCATCAGCGCATTCTGAGCTATGCATCAGACGCGCAAAAAATACAAGGCCGGGAAACTATCAGATAACATCGCCAGCGCCAATACTTTTATGTGCTCATTTGTATGTTCGTATCCTGCTGTGCCAACACCTAATCTGGCACAATAGCCCATAAACCTTCAAGAATTTGAGAACTATGTCATTAACTTCGAAAAGAAGTGGCGAGATTAAGCCGTTTCAAGTCATGGCCATTCTGGCCGAGGCTCAGGCAATGCAGGCTGAAGGACGCGATATTATCCACCTGGAAGTGGGAGAGCCGGACTTCTCAACACCGGAACAGGTGACCGAAGCGGGCATTGCCGCTCTCAGGGCCGGAAAGACGGGCTACACCCCTGCATTGGGCTTGCCAGAGCTGCGCGAAAAAATCGCCGGATATTACCGCTCGCGCTTTGATGTAGAGGTCTCACCCTCACGTGTCGTCCTGACGCCGGGCGCATCCGGGGCTCTGTTGTTGCTCACGGCAGCGCGGCTGAATCCGGGTGATCAGCTTATGCTGGCAGACCCGGGATACCCTTGTAATCGCCACTTTGCGCGGGTCTTTGAAGCTCATGGTCAATTGATTGCGGCAGGCCCGGATCAGAAATACCAACTGACTGCCGCTGATATTGAAGCACACTGGCAACCATCGACACGCGCTGCCCTGGTGGCCAGCCCGGCAAACCCTACCGGTGCGGTTCTGTCGACAGATGAACTCTTACAACTCTCGCAGGCCGTTAGCAGGCAAGGTGGTGAACTCTGGGTTGATGAGATTTATCAGGGGCTGAATTTTGCGGAGGGCGAGGTCAAAGGCGGTGCAGAAACCGTATTGTCGGTCGCTGATGACGCCGTTGTGCTGAACAGTTTTTCTAAGTTTTTTGGCATGACTGGCTGGCGCTTGGGTTGGGCTGTGGTGCCTGAATCACTCGTTCCCGTGCTTGATACTCTCGCCCAGAATCTATTTCTGGCACCGTCTACACCAGCGCAGTATGCCGCTATGGCTGCCTTTTCGCCTGAGGTGATGGCGACACTGGAGGAACGTCGGCAGATATTGCACGAGCGTCGTGACTACTTACTCAGCGCGTTACCTGAACTAGGTTTTAAGGTGCCCGTTGTGCCAGAGGGGGCTTTTTACGTGTACGCCGATGCGAGCGATTTTACCGATGACAGCCTGTCGTTCTGCGCCCAGCTTCTGCGAGAAACAGGGGTTGCGATTACTCCGGGCGTGGATTTCGGTGATCATCGTGCTGGCGAGCATGTGCGCTTTGCGTTCACGACACGCATTGAGCGTTTAAAAGAAGCGGTGGGCCGTCTGGCAGACTGGTTGCCTGCTTATGTCGCTGATGCAGCACAAAACCGAGGGGACAAATAATGAAGTATGAATTGCCCCTGATCGAAGGAACTCTTATCAAGCGATACAAACGTTTTCTCGCGGATGTGCGCTTGCAGGACGGGTCTGAAATAACAGTGCACTGCCCAAACACAGGATCGATGAAACGCTGCGCTGAACCGGGGAGTAAGGTCTGGATATCGGACAGCGCGAACCCGAAGCGAAAATACCGATACACCTGGGAGTGGGTCGAAGTCGATAGTAAATACCGTGTGTGCGTAAACACGGCGCGGCCCAATCAAATTATCGGAGAGGCGCTTGAGGCCCGAGAAATAGAGAGCTTCGATGATTACGAGTCGCTTCAGCGGGAGCCGAAAGTTGAAGATGGTCGACTCGACTTCTGTCAGCTTCTCGACGACGGTCGTCGCTGCTGGATTGAAGTGAAAAGCGTCACTTTACTGGAGGAGGACAATGGTCTTGGGTGCTTTCCTGATGCAGTGACTGATCGCGGACGTAAGCACTTGCTTCGGCTGCAGGCTCTGAAAGAAGAGGGGGATAGGGCTGTATTGCTGTTTTGCGTGCCGCACGAAGGCATACGTGAAGTCACCGTTGCCGAACACATCGACCCGAAGTACGCACAGACATTGCGCGAAGTGATGGCGTCGGGGGTTGAAGTGATGGCGGCGAAGGTTACCTTCGCAAAAGATGACTCCGGCCTCGAGGTCAGTGGACTATTGCCCCTCGTACTCTGATAAATTTTACATTGCTGATCAGAGATCGACCCAAATACCTTCGTCGCGTACTTCGCAGGCGAGCGGTGTGAGAGATTGGCCAGTGCAGGGGCCGGATACGCAATAGCCACTCTCAATCAGAAACAGTGCACCGTGCATCGCACATTGAATTAATCGGCCGTCAGAATCCAGAAACTGATCGGGCATCCATTCCAGGTTTACCCCAAGGTGAGGGCAGTGATTGCGGTAGGCGTATACCTTGCCCTGCTGGCGGACGACAAAAAAAGAATGGCCGTCGAGTTCGAATCCACGGGACTGGCCTTCTTGTAGGTCGGAATCTTTGCAGATGGCTGGCACGGTGCGTCCTGTTACTTCTCTTGATCGTAAGCAATGCCGCAAAGGTATTGCCTTGCGGGGTATGAAAACCGGAGGACTATTCTAGCAAGTCGTTCTGACAAGCGGGCAAAAAAACGCCCCTCGACTCTTCGTGAAAAGATAGAGGGGCAAAGCAACCGTGATTAGCCTGGCCTCTCGGCCAGTGATGAGAGAGATCATCATTCAGACCATGTCAGAATGCTGAACATCGCTGGTGATGAGCCAGCGACAGGATTCATACTAGGGCAGGACCTAAATGCAGTCAATAATAATTATCATTTAGTTTTGTAAAGGGTGTGTCAAAGAGCAATTTTACGATTCTGGTGTAGCGATCAGTGCTGTTCTAATACCTGCTGGTTCATCATATTAATGCGTCGCGCCAGGTTTTCGATCAGGTTCACCGCAGCCTGGGGTTGCGCTTCAATCAAGACGGTAAAGTCCTGCTGTGGCACCGCCATTACGGTACATGCCGTTGACGCTATGATAGAGGCTGACCGTTTCTCTCCGGTGAATACGGCCATAGCGCCGAATACTTCGTCCTCTCCCAGTTCTCCTACAGACACGCCATCGACAATGACATCGGCGTTACCGCTGATGATGGTGTATACCATGTCAGCATCGTCGCCTTGCTGAATGATGGTGTCGCCCGCTGAGAAGTTAAGGAATCCGGCCGCGGGCTTGAGCTGCTCTTTCGACATGGCGCCCAGACGTTCGGTCAGCAATGAATTCAGAGTAACCAGGTAATGGCTCCAGCAGTGCTGGCGGCGTTTGTCGTTGTAGATATGCAGTAGAAAATCGTCGCGATTGATGGGCTGCAGTTCAACGTAGCCGTCGGTTGTCAGAGTAGGAGACGGCAAATGAAACGATTGGCTGATACCGATCAGGTCGCCTTCTTCGCACGAAAACAGCGTGTTTTCATTACAGCAGATGTCGATGATGCCATCTTTAACCAGGAACAGGGTGTCTTCATCAAAATGCTCATAGAGGTCATCCACAGACTCGAAAGTGACTGCATTCTGCGTGTAAGTGAAGCCTTGCAGCATCTCTCTGGCGAGTTGCTGAAGCCGGGGGGAGTTCGCTTCAAATCCTGTCGCGGGTTCAGTTCCATTCTGATACATGGTGCCTCTCTTGCTTCTGTGAGCAATTGCTGATGACACTACTTTACCCGATTCGGCTGAGATGTAAGCAGCCTCAAGCGCTCAGTGATAACTGAGTCACATATTGCTCGGGTGACGCAGGCGCGTCCCCATTGTTACCGATAAGCGGATCTCCTCGGCGCTCAGTTCGGGCGGGAAATAACAGCCGCTGATTTTGGCATCGGCGAGGCTGGCGCCACCCATCTGGCAACCGCGAAAGTCGATACCGCGCAAATCTGAGCCGCGGAAATACGTATCGGTCAGGTCCATGCCTGACACGTTGAGTTTACGCAGGTCCAGTCCACGCAGATCACACCCGGTAAGATCACAGGACTTCCCGGACTCCCGTGCCTGATTGAAACCAGCAACGTTATCGTCGCGTAGCATCAGATACATTGGGTCCTGACTGATTTGAGGTGTGGTCATGCAGTGACTCCTGAAATACACTTTGATGCTCTCAGTATAGGCACTGGTTCTGACATTGCTCTCCACACCGCTCCCCGCGTTTCTTCTCAGCAGCCGCTGGCAGGATGAGGGGGATAAAACACAGCTGACATTCTGGTGGTCGACTCCCGAGGGAGCTGTCCGCACCTGCATAGAACAACCGTGCGTATGCTTTATCCCGGCGCAACACGTCGTGCGTGCTCAGGAAGTCATTGCGGCACTGGGTTGGCCGGTCACTCTGCGAGAAGTCGGACTGAAGCTTTTTAATAAAGAGCCGGCCGTGGCCTGTTATCTTCCTTCATCCTATCTCTATCGCTGGCGGGATGTTCTGAAGGATCAGAAAGTAGACGTGTATGAGCTGGATATCCGCCCAACCGATCGTTATCTGATGGAGCGTTTTATCGCCGGGTCGGCCAGAATCCACGGTGGACAATGGCGCTCAGGTGACAACCTGACGGTTGCTTCCTGCTGGCAGTCAGCGACCGATGTGCAATTGACGCCTGGTGACTACCGCCCGGATCTGCGCTACCTGTCAGTCGATATTGAAACCTCATTCCCGCGCACCGATGAACCCGACCGGTTATTCTCTATCGCGTTTTATGCGCCTGAGTTTTCGCACGTTCTTATGATTAGTGACCAGGAAGGCGATAGTTATGAAGCCGTCGCAGATGAGCCGGCCCTATTAACACGCTTTCTGGAGGTCATCGCTGCATATGACCCTGACGTACTGATTGGCTGGAATTTCATTCAATTTGATATGGCGTTTCTCAGGCGTAAGTTTGCTGAGCACGATATTCCTTTTGCCCTGGGGCGCGATGGCAGCTTACTGGACTGGCGTCAATCTGCACAAAATCCAGATCGTATTTTTCTGCACACGCCGGGGCGCGTGATACTGGATGGCATCGAATGTCTGAGAACAGCGACCTGGCAGTTTGACAGTTTTGCTCTTGATGATGTCGCGGATCAATTACTGGGGGAAGGAAAACTCCTGCATGGTGAAGAGCGCGGTGGTGATATTGAGCGTTTATTTGTAGAAGATAAACAGGCACTGGCGGCCTACAACCTGAAAGACTGCGAATTGGTCTGGCGTATCTTTGAACATACCGATCTGTTTAATTTTCTGATCGAACGCTCGCGCATGACCGGACTGCTTATGGACCGGATGGGAGGATCGGTTGCGGCTTTCGAATACATGTACCTGCCGCGTTTGCATCGGGCTGGCTGGGTAGCGCCCAATATGGGCGATGGCTACAGCGCCGAAAAAAGTCCGGGTGGGTATGTTATGGATTCTCAGCCGGGGTTGTTCCGCCATGTACTGGTTCTGGATTTCAAAAGTCTGTATCCCTCGATTATTCGTACATTCTGCATTGACCCTGCGGGCCTGATTTCTGCTGAACATGCGGCTGAAGAGGAAACCGTACCGGGCTATTTCGGGGGTGTATTTCACCGTCATGAACATATCCTGCCCGATCTGATCCGCCATCTGGGTGAGTTGCGTGAAGGCGCCAAGCAGCAGGGCAATAAACCCTTGTCGCAAGCGATCAAAATCATCATGGCGTCCTGCTATGGCGTGCTGGGTTCAGAGGGGTGTCGTTTTTACGATACGAGGTTATCGGCTTCTATTACGAAGCGTGGACATGACATTATTCAGCGCACAACCGCGTATATCGCCGAGCAGGGGTATCAGGTTATCTATGGTGATACGGACTCTGTTTTTGTTTGGGTAGATCAGGAGCTCAGTGACCAGGACGCCGACACGCTGGGGCATCAACTCGCAGAAGATATTAACCAGTGGCTTTCTATTGAACTGAACAACGAATTCGGGCTCAAAAGCTATCTGGAACTTGAGTACGAAACGCATTACCGGCAGTTTTTTATGCCAGCAATCCGTGGTGCTGAAACGGGCAGTAAAAAACGTTACGCCGGCATTAACGCAAACGACGACCGTCTGGTGTTTAAGGGGTTGGAGGCGGTGCGCAGCGATTGGACGCCGCTGGCACGAGAGTTTCAGAAAGAACTGTATCGCCGGGTGTTCTGTGGAGAACCCTGGGGGCAATGGTTAAAGGGGCAGGTGAGCGCACTTTTTGATGGCCAGACAGATGACTTGCTGATATATCGTAAGCGTCTGAGACGGCCTCTGCCGCACTACCAGAAAAGCAGGCCGCCGCATGCAAAAGCGGCGGCGGTTATGGATCGTTGGCTGCAAACCCAGAGACGTCCACCGAGATATCAGGAACGAGGTGGGTGGATCAGTTACATCATGACAGTTAACGGGCCAGAGCCAGTAGAGGTAAGGCAGTCTGCGATCGACTATCACCACTATCTGGAAAAACAACTTAAACCAGTGGCTGATTCTATCTTTCAGTTCACTGGACATAATTTTGATCAGGAAGCCGGGCAGCAGCATCGATTGTTCTGACCGAAAGAATAAAGACAGGAAACATTATGATCAGATGTATGCTTGAGAGCAGTGACGGTTCTATCCGCACCGGTGGTTCTGAATTATTGATTGAGTGGCAGCGAAACCGCGAAGGTAAGTTCTGGCTGGATGTTCAGGAAGAAGACACCTCCGGCGAACGTAAGCTGCTTGAACGATTGGGCTTGCACACATTAGCGGTGCAGGATGCTCAGCGTGATCGTCATCCGCCTAAACTGGAAGAGTTCGACGACTTTACCTTTGTCTTGTATCGCGGTATCGCCAGTTTCAATGCAGAGCTTGAGCATGACTCTCAGAATATTGCCTTTTTTGTCGGTCATAATTTTCTGATTACCCGCCACCCTAAGCAGGCGGCGAGTATTGAGAAACTTTTCAGTGATCAGGGGGCGGCCCTGTTGAAACAGGGGCCGGGATTTTTAGCACTGAGAATTATGCACACGTCGGCCGGATTGTACCTGGACGCTTTGCTTAAGTTTGAAGAGCGTTTGAGTGACATCGAAGATGCGCTGATGACCAATGGCAACGATGACCTGATGCGTGAACTTGTTACGTATCGCACGCGGCTGGTAAAACTGCGCCGCCTGTTCAATTATCACAAAAATATCACCGATGAATTACTCAGCGACGACTACATCGCGTTAAGCAGTAAAGATGACGCCATGGGGCACGCCATTACCGATCTTCATGATCGTTTTGATCGTCTTTATACGCTTGCAGAAATTTTCTACAGCATCAGCGGTGATTTAATTGATGGTTATATTTCGATTGCTTCGCATCAGTTGAACCGCACTATGCAAGTGCTCACGGTCATTACTGCGATCTTTGTGCCTCTCGGGTTTCTGGCAGGGCTCTACGGCATGAACTTTGAGTACATCCCTGAGTTAAAAATAGAGAATGGTTACTTTATTCTGCTCGCTGCGATGGGGTCTATTGCCGTCGGCTTGCTGGCGTTGTTCCGTAAAATACGCTGGCTTTAATTAATCATGAAAACGGACTCTGGCAATCAGAGTCCGCACTCTTCAGCATCTGCCGGAAGCAGATGCTCGTATTGCTCGTCGGTCAGGCTATAAAGAAAACAGACCAGCCCTTCGATATCGTTGTCACTCAGGGCGTTGCCCTGACGTAGTTCCGTGAAGCTTATATTTTCGCCGACTTCCGGTGCCGCCCAGGCGATCCCGGTTTCAGGGTTTATGCCATTGGTTGAGCTTACCAGGTGGCGATCGTAAAAGCGGATGACGGTATCCAGAGACTGAAATACTCCATTGTGCATGTAGGGCGCCGTAACGCCGACATTGCGCAAGGTAGGCACCCGGAACTTACCCTCCAGCTCACTTGTATCAGGCTCGTCTGAAACAGCGTCAATGGCAGCAAGACCCGTATCAGTGAAGCCTTCATCGCTGCCGTTTGCTGTGCGTAATCGGGTGTTCACCGGTACGCCAATATTGTGGAATTCGTAATTACTGAATGTCTCGCCCTCATTGCCATTGGGGCGAAGCTGGTGGCAGGTTGCGCAGTTGGTAAACTGCTGCGAGAAAAAGCGTGCCTTACCTAGTGCGGCTTTGGAAACCGGACTGTATTCATAGTCACCGCGAATAAATTTGTCGTACTTTGAGGTGAAGGGTGACATGTCAGGACTGCGCTCAAAAGCAGCAATTGCCTGAGTCATCGCGCTGTAGGCTTCATCAACATCATCAAAAATATTGGTGCCGTACAGTTCGGTAAAGGCGTCTTCATAGTCGGTGTTTTCACGCAGGCGCGCAACGACGGTTGCTTTGTCGGGCAGATTCATTTCAATAGGGTTCAGAGGCGGGCCACCTGCCTGATCTTCCAACGTTGCCGCACGACCATCCCAGAACTGACCACCGATGTAGCCTGTGTAGTCGCCTTGTGGGCTGTTAAAGCGCTGGTGAGTCCCATAGGTGAACTCGGGAATACTGGCTGAATACAGCGCTGTTGGCGTATTTCTGTCACCAAGGGATACGCCGTCGTCGCCGATCGATGCAGAGCGCACATTACCATTTCCGTTGGTCGAGGGATCTGTGAACGCATGGTCCGGGTCGTGACAGGTCGAGCAGGCCTGCGTCCGCTCCAGCGAGAGGTTGGTGTCGTGGAACAGAGCGTCACCTAATTGAATCTCTGTGATCGATACTGAACCTGAATCATCAGATCCTCCGCTGCCTCCGCCACACGCAATCAGGGTTGCAGGGAGTAGTAAAGCCAGGGGTCGCACGCTCAGTTTCATAAGCCACACCGTTGATACCTCAAGAAAATACAACCATTTGAGTCAGTTGGTCAGAGTACGCGGATGATAGCAGATGATAATGATTTAAATCATGACACTAGCTTACATTTGTTATTGAAAGTAATTCGCATTGAGTTTAATGTACTTCAACTTTTCTAGCCCCAGTGGCTCTCAGATGATGGAGTAACCTATGAAGCTTTCTCGACTGGCGATCGTTGTCGCGGCCGGATTTACACTGGCTGCCTGTGGAGGCAGCAACAGCAGCAGCACGGAAGATATCCTTAACCTCGAAAACGTAGGTAAGGTACTTGAGACCAATGCGGAGATTGCGTACGCAGCCTATTTTGACTCAGTTACAACCGCACAAGCGTTGAAAGCAGCACTCGCTGACTTCCGGGCGGACCCGAGTGAAGCAAACCTGCAGGCGGCCAAGCGTGCCTGGCTGGTGGCGCGTGAGCCCTATGGCCAGACTGAGGTTTACCGTTTCCGTAACAGCCCGATTGATTCAACCGACTACAGCAGTGAAGACGGTCCGGAAGGCGCGATCAACGCATGGCCATTGGGTGAAGCGCTGATTGATTATGTGAAAGTTCTCGACGATGAAATGAACGTCAGCGCGGATTTCGGTACGAGCCAGATTGGTGTGACGGACAATGAAGTATCAGGTTCCAGCGGTCGTGTCGGTGACGAGAACGTCACTGATGATGGAACTCTCTACGAGATCACTGCCGAAGATTACGATAATTCCGACAATATCATCGCGCGCACTGATATTGAGATTAATACCGCACTTCTTGAAGTAAGCGCTTCAGCTGAAGACGAGCATGATGTTATCTCGGGGTACCATGCGATTGAGTTCCTGCTCTGGGGTCAGGATCTGAATGACAACGGCAAGACTACCGACGGGACTGACCGTAACAATGCGGTAAAAGTGTTCGATGAGGAAGATGCGGGTGAAGACAATTCTTTCTATGCAGCCGGCGGTGATCGCCCAATCACTGACTTCCAGCCAAGCTATGATGCTGACGAAGCCGCTGAGAATGAGAACGTCGATGCAGCGTACGATCCAACCGTTGAATCTCACCGTCGTCATAAATTCCTTGAGGTTGCGGTCGATAAATTGATCGCGGATCTGGAATCTGTACGCGATGGTTGGGCACCGGGTGCCGCTTACCGTACAGCCTTTACTACGGTGAATAACGAAGCTCAGGCTAAACAGAAACTGACCGAGATTCTTACCGGTATGGGTACACTGTCTGAAGGTGAGCTGGCCGGTGAGCGTATGCAGATCGCTTTCTCTGCAAACTCTCAGGAAGACGAGCACTCATGCTTCTCTGATAACACACACCGTGATATCTGGCTGAACGCTGAAGGCGTATCAAACAGCTACTACGGTCGCTATGCAGGCTATGACAGCACACTGAATGGTGTTGATGACATTACCACCAATGCTGTGAACGGATACGGCATTGATGACTGGCTGAAAGACTCAGGCGAAGCAGAACTGGCGGCTGACATAGCCGTTGCTCTGTCGGCTACTGAAACTCAATATGTCGCCATTGATACTCAGGCTCGCGCGGGCTCTCCGTTCGATGTTCAGATCATGGAAGAAAATGCCGAAGTGAGCAGTGCGGTGGCGCAGACCATTATTGCCCTGAACGCACAATCAGCATTGATCGCTGATATCGCTGATAAAGTAGGCATCGACGGATCTGTTGTCGTCGACCCTGAAGCCTCAGCTTGTGATACTGAAGACCCAACTGCGAGCTGTGACGAGTAAGTCTGCCGTGGTAAATAAAAAGCCGGCACTTCGCCGGCTTTTTACGTTAGTGGTTGGCATTTCAGGGCTTTCTTCTCTGATGTTGCTGTGTGGCTGCGATGACAGTAAAACGCTGAATCAGCAGGTTCTGGCGGGCGGTGCTGCAACCTACGCAGCAACCCACCTGACACGCTTTGATATGCCAGCGCCGCCGCTCACGGATGCGCAGAAAGCCGATTTTTATGCAGGGCGTGCATTGGCTCATCAGCCATGGGTGAAGGCGCCGACGAGTACAACCGCGCGTGATGGCCTGGGGCCATTGTTTAATGCCCGCAGTTGTCTTGGTTGCCATATTGAAGGCGGGCGGGGGACATTACCTGCCGACAATACCCAAGCGGTTTTCACCGCCTTTGTGCGTTTAAGCATTCCGGGCGAAGAACCGCAATTGGGCTCAGTGCCTGAACCTACCTATGGCCAACAGGTTCAGACACAGGCAACGGGTTTGATGGCACAGCTTGGATTGCCCCCCGGCCCGGATGACCTGAAGCCAGAGGCCGACCTGAGAATTAACTGGCAGTACCATTCGCACACCTACCCCGATGGCCATGTCGTGGAGTTGCGAGAGCCTCAACTGGATTTACGCCAACTCAGCGATGGGGAACTGCACCCTGAAACATTATTCAGCCTGCGTCAGGCGCCGGGTATGTTTGGTATGGGGCTCATTGCAGCAATTGAACAGGCTGATATTGATGCTCTGGCAGATCCCGCCGACAGTAATAACGATGGTATCTCGGGCAGAGTGAATCAGGTTTGGAGCGTCTCGGAACAATCTACGGTTCCAGGGCGCTTTGGCTGGAAGGCCAATCGTCCTGATCTGGAAATCACCGTGGCGGCAGCGTTTGCAGATGACATCGGTATTTCAAATCCATTGTTTCCGATGCAGCCTTGCACAGATAAACAGCCACTGTGCCAGCAGCAACCAAATGGAAATAATGCGGATGGCTTCGAAATTCCCGCTGATTTATTAGATTTAGTTGTCGAGTTTCTGCGCCATACCGGAGCGCCGGCAGCTCGTCTGACAGAGAAACACAGCGCTGGCCAAGCGGCGTTTAACCTCGCTGGCTGCCAGCAGTGCCATCAACCTTCTTTTATTACTTCAGAGAATGCGCCTGAAGCGTATCTGGCGAATCAACGTATCTGGCCATACAGCGATTTTCTTTTGCACGACATGGGGCCTTTGCTTGCGGATCAGAGGCCCGATTTTCAGGCGTCGGGCTCTGAGTGGCGAACGGCTCCTTTATGGGGAATTGGCCTGCAGAAAACCGTGGGTGCTGAATTGTCGCTTTTACATGATGGCCGCGCACGAACGGTAGAAGAAGCGATTTTATGGCATGGCGGAGAAGCCACTAAAGCGCGTGCGCTCTTTGAGGCTATGTCGGCAGATACCCGACAGCAACTGATCGATTTTGTTGAGGCGCTATGAATGGCCATGCTACGTATTCAGGCAAGTAGATGACAACCAGAAGAACGCTTCTTAAAGCAAGCTTGTTAAGCAGCGCGGTGTTATTGCCACTCCGTGGGATGACTATGGGATTGTCTTCTGGTGCATCGTCAGACACGCAGATTGAATATTGGGGCTCAGCAGTTCTATCTGAGGATCAGACCGGGTTTGCCTCCGTATCCCGTAATCAATCGGCCGTCCCAGAGCAAACGGTATTTCGCGGTCATGGCGTATGTCTTAATCCAGCAGGTAAGGAGAGCCATTCGGCCCTGATGATGGCTCGCCGCCCCGGCAGTGAAGGTATTCTTTTTAACCTGGTTACCGGTCAGGAGTCCGGGCGCTTTCGTGCGCTACCTGAGCGCCAGTTTCAGGGCCATGCCTGCTATAGCGCGGATGGCACTGAAATATACGTCACGCAGACCGTATTCTCACCCGGAAGCCCGGACCACGGTAAGGGCATGATCAGTGTCCGTGATGCTGACAGTTTTAATCAACTTCGTGAATTTGAAAGTGGTGATCCAGAACCTCATGAAGTGCTGCTTATGCCAGATGGAATACATATTGTCGTCGCTAACGGTGGTCGTTATCCGGGAGTGGATGGCCGGAGTAACGATGCCACTGAGATGAGTTCATCACTGGTATTGATTAATAGCACGACCGGAGCAATAACCGAGCGTTACACCCTTGATGAACCGAAGGCGAGTATCCGTCATCTTGCCATCAGCGCACAGGGCAGTGTTGTAGTTGCTTTGCAGGTACAGCGGCAGGCGATGAATGATTCTGCACCACGGCCACTCGCCGCCGTACTGACAGAAAAACGGCATTTCGATTACTTACCGGCGCCTGAAAACCTGTGGTTAGGCGCTCATGACTATATGGGCAGTGTGGCGGTGCACGCTCCGACCGGCATTGCCTGCATGACGACCCCGAAAGGAAACTTCGCAGCTTTCTGGCATGTGACCTCGAAAACCCTGCTAGGTTACTTTCAGATGCACGATGTATGCGGTGTGTCTGTCAGTACATTGCATGATTGTTTTGTGCTGAGTAATTCAGCAGGTGAATTGCGATTTATTGACCCTGTATCCCAACAAGAAAATACAGCGCTGCGTCAGAGTTACCCCAACCTGCGCTTCGATAACCATTTATCTCAACCTGTGATAACCCTAAAAGGCTGACTACTTTGAATAAGCCCAAGACTCTACTTCACCGCTTCCGGAGCGATTCAGTACACGGAGAAAAGCGTTTAAGAAACACAGCGACGATATTGCTGGCCGTGCTGCTGACCGCCTGTGGAGGTGAGCGTAAAAATGATCCGTTAATTCTGACGGATGATACGCTGAATACAGCATTAACACGTATCATCGATCAGACTGTCATACCTTCTGTGGAAGCTTTTTCCCGTGATGCCGATGCGCTGGTCGTCGCTACCTCAGACTTCTGCTCTGGCCCGGATACGGATGGGCTTGAGCAGGTCCAGAGCGCCTGGGAGAAAAGTACTACCAGCTGGTATCGTATTCTGCCTTTTCTGTTCGGGCCGCCTGACGATAACCTGCTGACCCCCGGTTATCTGTTTATCGATTCGCTACGCCAGCGCGGTAACGATTACACCTCAACCGTACGTGCTGAAATTAATGAGTCCGCTTCAGGAAGTGAATCATTAAACGATGCATATTTTGACCGCCTTAGCTTTACTAAAACAGGCCTGCTGGCCTTAGAAGTCGCGCTCTTTGAAGACGCCTCTGAAAGCACATCTGATTCAGACATCGTGGCTGGATTTATTGCAGAGCCCCGACGCTGTGACTACCTGAAAGGGTTATCTAACTTGCAGGCAGATTACGCGAATAAATTTCATCAGGGTTGGGTCAGTGACTATCAGAATTCGGGTGAAGCCTACCGCGAACGATTTCTCAGAGGTGCAACTGACGATGGCTCGGCGCCACTCACTCTGCTGCTCACCAGTGCTCAAGAGCACCTGAATTATCTCAAACAGCGCACAGTGGCTGATCAGGCAGGTCAGATATCCGGAATCAGCTGGTCACTTATGCAGGCAAGTATCGAGGCGACTGAAGCCATTGTAGAGGGTGATGAAAGCACCGTTGTGACCCTGGCTTCTCTTATGCTGGCTGCTCAGGAAGAGTCTGCCTTACTGTCTGTTCGCGATAATTTCGAACGCGCTTATGAAGCGATTAATGATGCAAGTAATCTGGACTTTTATACCGCTGCCGGATTGCTGGATGGCAATTTTAAACGAGAAATTCCCGATGGCCTGGCCGTAGAGTTAGGTATTAATTTCAGTGACGGCGATTAATAGATTGTACCTTCGCTACGACCAGATACAGGACATAAGAAATGAAAACGAACACGAAACAACAAGCGAATTTATGCACACCCGTGCTGACGACACTGACTGTGGCTGTTTTGTCAGCGGCCGGATTAAATGTATCTGCACAAGAAGCGTCAGATGATCCGGTATCCCGTGCCGAACTCGAACAGCGTATTTCTGAGCTGGAAACGATGCTCAATGAAAGGTTAGGAGCGCTGGCAGATACCATGGATGAAAACCTGGCGCAGGAATCGACTAAGCAGGTACATCTGGGCGGCTATGGCGAGCTTCATTACAACAACCTGAGTACCGACGACGAAGAGAAACGACAGATTGATCTGCATCGTCTGGTGTTATTTGTTGGCTACGACTATTCAGATTCCATCCGTTTCGTGTCTGAGTTCGAGGTTGAGCACACACTGGTCAGTGGTGGTAGTCAATACGGTGCAGTAGAAATTGAGCAAGCCTACATTGAAATGGATGTACTGAATGGCGCTCAGTTCCGTACCGGTGTTATGTTGATGCCCGTCGGTATTGTTAATGAAACACACGAACCGCCTGCTTTTTACGGTACCGAACGTCCGATCATTGAGACAACAGTGATTCCATCCACCTGGTACAGCGCAGGTATTTCATTGTCAGATACATTGGATAATGGCTTCAGTTACGATGTGCTCATTACCGAAGGTTTTAAAACTGAAGACCCGACTACGAATGACGCTGCCGACCCCTTTGATTTGAAAGCAGGTAAGCAGAAATCGTCTTATGCGTCTGTTTTTGATCCGGCGATAACGGCGCGTTTGCGTTACCGCGGTATTACCGGCCTCGAAGTTGCGGGGTATACCCAGTACCAGCCAGACCTTGATCAGAGCGCCGAAGAGTCCTATGCCGACTCGGCATTACTGCTCGGCGGTCACGTTATTTATACCCTCAAAGACACAAGCTTTACGGCTCTATATGCCCGCTGGGACCTCGAAGGCGACGCCGCAGAAGACGCAGGCAAAGCTGAGCAGTACGGTGCCTATCTTGAGGTTTCTCAGCGTTTGGGCGAGAAATGGGGCGTGTTTGCGCGTCAGAGTAACTGGTCTCAGGCAGAGGATGACAGTGCCGCTCAAACAGATTTTGGTGTGAACTATTATCCGCATCCTGACGTTGTGTTTAAAGCCGATGTTCAGATGCAGAATGACGATGCCGAAAGTCGCGGCGATATCAATTCAGGCAGTGGTTTCAATCTGGGAATGGGCTATCAGTTCTGATAGCTCTGAGAGGTAATCTGATCGTTGCTACCGGGAGATCGTGGTCTTTCGTCAGCCTCTGTCTTGTTTTTAACAGGCAGGGGCAACCGTAACTCCAGTCTCGATTTCAGTTCAGTTTCTCCGCCAGTGCGAACAGGCGTCACCCATGCTTCTTCCTGAAGATGTTGATCGGCACGGGTAATAATCACCTCATTGGAGGCGATCAGCTCGGGCAATACGACTTCAAGAAAGTCGAGCGTCTCCGGGTAAGGGTGGCCTATTAAAATAGCACTGCCTTTGCGTTCGGCGATGTCTATCGCCCGCTGAAACTGCTTAAAAAGTCCTTCGAGGCTGCGGTCATTGTCGAGGAACACATCCCGACGGTCGGTAAGAATACCCGCCTGTAATGCTTCTTTTTCTGCCACGCTCATGGGATTAGTGAGGCTATCGATAAAATACAGCCCGCGCTGTTGCACAACCTCCATAACACTTTTCATGGCGATATGATCTGCCGTGAGAACACTGCCCATATGGTTGTTAACGCCCTGCACATGTGGAATAGAGTCCAGACTCTCTGTCAGGGTTTTCTGCAGCTCTTCGGGGCTCATATCTTGTGTCAGAGCACCAGGCCCCAGTGCGGCGCCTGTGGCATTTGCCATGGGCGCATGAAGCATAACTCCTTTGTTGTTCTTAGCGGCTTCATTGGCGAGACGTTTTGCATGTGGCGTGTGAGGCAAAAATGCCAGCGTCACCGGGCCAGGAAGGGCGATGGCGCGCTCGCCTAACGGACCGTTATTTCCGACGTCATCGATAATGATAATGAGTGTGGGGATGCTACTGCTGGCAGAGTGGCTCTGAGGTGACGAGGCTGCTGGCAGGGATTTCAGCGACAGGGAGATCAGCGCAGTGAGAGTCAGAAAAAGCCCAGCAACTGGCTTTCGTACAATATTTCTCACCGCGCGTTTCATCCTTATTCCGCAGTTGCACTGCTTTTGGAGGTCTTCGGACTAAGAATGGTGACACCACGCAGCAGCGTATGGGCTTCATAGAGTTGGAAGTCACGACGAATAAGGTCATCGCTTTTGTTCTCTTCGTTGCTCTTAGGCCCGTTATTTAAAGTCACTTCACCGTCAGGATTTTCGAGGTGCCCCGGTAAATCAGATTCTTTGTAGTACTGCTGTTCACTCGGTGTGACTTCGCTTTGTTCTACGACGATATCCGGCACGATGCCCTGCGCCTGAATAGAGCGGCCGTCTGGTGTGAAATAGCGCGCTGTGGTCAGTTTAACGGCGGCGGTTTCTGATACCGGAAGTACTGTCTGGACAGAACCTTTACCGAAGGATTGAGTCCCCACGATGACAGCACGGCTGTGATCCTGTAGTGCTCCTGCGACAATTTCTGAAGCCGATGCTGAGCCACCGTTAATCAGTACGACAATCGGAATGTCTGGCATCAGTGTCTCCGCGCGCGCTTCGTAGCGGACATCAGACATTGGCGAGCGACCCTCGGTATAAACGATCAGGCCCTCTGAAATAAAGGTATCAACGACGACCACTGCGGCCTGCAATACACCGCCAGGATTGTTACGCATATCCAGAATGACACCGTTAAGGTTGGTATCTTCTTTCCAGGCGCGTAAAGCTTCCTGAAGCTCAGTGCCGGTGTTTTCCTGGAACTGGGTCAGACGCACGTAGCCGATTTCTCCGTCGAGCATTTCGGTACGAACACTGGCGACTTTAATTTCGGCGCGCTCTATCGTGAAGCTGAGAAGGTCGGATTCACCTTTACGGCGGACTTCTAAAGTAATCGGTGTTCCGGGCTGGCCTCGCATCAGTTCAACGGCATCACTCAGTGATAATCCCATGACGGGTTCACCGTCAAGGCTGACGATCAGGTCACCGGTGCGGATGCCTGCGCGTTGTGCTGGGGTGTCGTCGATGGGCGTAATGACACGCACCAGGCCATTTTCCATGCCGACTTCGATCCCCAAGCCACCAAACTTGCCGGATGTGTTTTCCTGAAGATCAGAAAAGTCTTCTTCCTGAAGGTACGAGGAGTGAGGATCGAGGGAATTCAGCATGCCTTTAATCGCATTGTTGAACAGCGTCTTATCATCGACTTCTTCAACGTACGAGCTGCGGATGCGTTCGAATATTTCGGTGAACGTACGGAGATCCTGAAGGGGCAGTTCCTGCTGTATTTGCGGGCTGCTTTCTATCGCTGACTGATCCTCAGTTATTTCTACTGCGGTTTCTTCAGCGATACCTGATAACGGCATAAAGATGACTGCGCTGGCAATCAAGGGGCGGAGCAGATGTTTCCGTAGCATGTTCACTCGCTCTGTATTACGTGCCGCAAGCATGGCACAAAACTGTCTGGCTGTTAAGAATGGCCTCTTCAGAGGCGTTTTGCTTGTTAACCTGTTCGTTTTATCCGCGCTTCAGCCACACAGCCGGGTCTTGTGGTTGACCTTTATGGCGGATTTCGAAATAGAGAGCCGCGCTCGGTTGCCCACCGCTTTTTCCTGCTGTGGCAATGATTTCGCCGCCATTCACCCAGCTGCCAACATCTCTGAGCAGGGTCTGGTTGTGAGCGTAAAGGCTCAGGTAGCCATCGCCATGGTCAAGAATTATCAGCAGACCAAACCCTCTGAGCCACTCTGAAAATACGACCCGGCCATGATGAATAGCCCGGATATCGGTGCCTTCCCGGGTGCCTATTTTCCAGCCCTCCCAGCGTGCATTGGGGCCATTACGGTTGCCAAAGGCCGCCAGAACAGGGCCCGAGAGCGGCCTGGGGAGTTTGCCGCGCATCTTCCGGAAGGGGACTTCGTCGTTGTGGCGCGGGCTGTTGCTGACCAGGGTTTCTACTTCGGCCAGGAGTGACTCGAGTCGTTTGCGATCGGCTTCACGTTGTTTCAGGCGCTGGCTTTCGCTGCTCATCTGGCGGTCAAGCTTAGCTAACAGAGTTTGTTGCTCTGCGCGGCGTTTTTCGAGTTGTTGGTTTTCCCGGGTCAGGCGGGCATCGCTTTCGCGTAGTTGTGCTTCCTGCTCTGCAATTAATACTTCCAGATTATCCAACCGGTTAAGCTCGGCGATGGTATTGCTGAGGTTCTCAAGACGAGCGCGATTGAAATACCCGAAGTAGCGGGTGAGGCGTTGATTCTGAGCCGGGTCATCCTGGGCGAGCCAGAAACGTATCGCTGCTTCATCCCCCATCTGGCGGGCCAGGCGAATCTGTTCGCTCAGTAACTTCTGGTGACGGTTACGGAGCTGACGAACTTGAGCCTGCTCCGCCTGGAGCTTTTTTAGGCGGATCTGCTCCTCACGCAGGCGGGCTCGGGTCGCTTCAATTTCTTTGATTTGGGCGGCGATTTCCTGGTCGGATTTGCGCAGGCGTTGTTGCAGTTCATCATGCTCTTCACGAGCATCAGTGAGCCAGCTTTGCAGCTTTTTGATTTCTGCTTTGATCTGATCAAGGCGAGCCTGATCATCAGCCTGAGTGTTCAGACTGATGATCAGAGTAAGCAGTAAAGCAACAGAACGCAGCATGAGGTAAGTGTCTGGATTACTTGGTCAGCAGAGAAACACCGGTCATTTCAGCCGGTTGCTCAACGCCCATAATATCCAGAAGAGTAGGTGATACATCGCACAGACGTCCGGTGTTCAGGCCGCCTTCGTTGCGGTTATGAACATGAATCAGGTTGACCGGGCCAGTGGTGTGTTGAGTCATGGCCTGACCATTTTCATCCAACATCTGCTCAGCATTGCCGTGGTCTGCAGTAATCAGGCACTCGCCGCCGACTTCGAGAATCGCGTCTGTTACTTTCTGCAGGCAGTCATCGATGCATTCTGCCGCTTTCACAGCAGCGTCGTAGACACCTGTGTGACCAACCATGTCGCCATTCGCATAGTTGCATACGATCAGATCGTAGCCACCATTTTTAATGGCATCGACCAGCTTATCGGTGACTTCCGGCGCACTCATTTCTGGTTGCAGGTCATAGGTGGCAACGTCTGGTGACTTCACCAGAATACGGGTTTCACCCTCGTATTCCTGTTCGCGACCACCTGAGAAGAAGAAGGTCACGTGAGCGTACTTTTCTGTTTCAGCAATGCGCAGTTGCTTCATGCCCTTATCAGAAACATATTCGCCAATGCCATTGACCAGTTTCTCGGGTGGGAAGGCGCAGTTAGCTGGAATATCCGCAGCGTACTCGGTCATCATGACGTAATCACAGAGTGTCGGCTGTGCCTGACGCTCAAACCCTTTGAACTCATCGCCTTCAACGAACGCACGGGTGATTTCGCGAGCACGGTCAGGGCGGAAGTTGAAGCAGATGATGGCGTCGCCGTCTTCTACTTTGGCGGGTTGGTCACCAATCACTGTAGCTTTAACAAATTCGTCGTTCTCGTCGCGTTCGTAGGCAGCTTTTAGTGCATCAACGCCCGTTGGCGCAGAGAATTCAGCCTGGCCCAGAGTCATCGCGTTGTAGCCTTGCTCGACGCGATCCCAGCGATTATCACGATCCATCGAATAGAAACGTCCAATCACAGTCGAGATAGCGGCGTTACCCAGTGTCGCGCAGTGTGCTTCGATCTTGCTGAGTGAAGGTTCGGCTGAGCGAGGCGGCATATCGCGGCCATCCAGAATGGCATGGATACATACTTTGCCGACGCCTTTCTCTTTCGCCATATCCAGCAGCGCGATCAGGTGATCTTCGTGGCTGTGCACGCCGCCCGGAGAGAGCAGCCCAAGTAAATGCACGGCTTTACCGCTCGCCGCTGCTTTGTCCATAGCAGCAGCCAGTGCTGGATTGCTGGTCAGTTCACCGTCGCGGATAGTTTTGTTGATACGGGTGTAGTTCTGATAGACGAT
The DNA here is from genome assembly GCF_002377545.1 of Thalassolituus sp. UBA3500. Classification (NCBI taxonomy): domain Bacteria; kingdom Pseudomonadati; phylum Pseudomonadota; class Gammaproteobacteria; order Oceanospirillales; family Oceanospirillaceae; genus Thalassolituus; species Thalassolituus sp. UBA3500. The sequence goes on from NZ_DFQB01000059.1 coordinate 155,427, forward strand.
GCGACCCGCGCCAAGGTTCATGTGGCCAACTTCAGAGTTACCCATCTGGCCATCTGGCAGGCCAACGGCTTCACCGGAAGTCTGGATCAGTGCGTTCGGATACTCGTTCAGCAGACGATCCCACGTTGGTGTGTTGGCATTGGCAATGGCGTTATTCGCGGTTTCTTCGCGGTAGCCCCAGCCATCGAGAATAATCAGGGCGGTTGGTTTTGGTCGCGTGGTCATGTCCGTACACTCAGAATTACAGCAAAACGGCAGTATACCTTACCCCTGTACGACACTGAACAAAGTCCCCGCGAATAATTGTCATATACAGGAATGACAATGCGTCTGCGGTGGAGGCATAGCGCCAGTGACGGTATACTCCGGCCTCCATATTGAAAGACAGTAGACAGGGTAATGGATCAGTACATTGAATTTGTCGTAAATCATTGGTGGCTGGTAGGTATCTGGGCAGCGTTTCTGATCGCTTTGCTCTGGGATAACAACCGCCGCAACGGACAGACCGTTTCTACCACTGAAGCGACCACCATGATCAACCGCCAGGACGCATTGGTTCTGGATATCCGCGACAAGGCCGACTTCAAAGCAGGGCACCTTGTGAACGCGATTAATATTCCGTATGCAAGCCTGGCCCAGCGTATGAATGAGCTGGAAAAAGAGCGTGAGCGTCCGATCGTGCTGGTGTGCAAAACGGGCCAGACCGTCAGTATGGCGGGTAAAATGCTGCGTGAGAAAGGCTTCAACGCTGTACGTATGAAAGGCGGCATGATGGAATGGAACAGCCAGAATTTGCCAGTCGTTAAGAATTAAATCTGATAAGGAACCAACAAATGGCCGAAAATAAAGAACAGGCGCAGTTCGCTCTTCAGCGCATCTACACCAAAGACGTGTCATTCGAAGCACCTAACTCTCCAGCGGCGTTCACTAAGCCATGGAAGCCAGAAGTGAAGCTCGACCTCAATACCAATGGTCGCAAGGTTGATGAACAGCACTACGAAGTGTCTGTGAAAGTGACCGTTACCGCGAAAAATGACGGCGATACGGCCTTTCTGGTTGAGCTGGTTCAGTGCGGTCTGTTCGTAGTTGCGAATATTCCAGAGCAGCAGATGGGCCCAATGCTGGGTGCCATGTGCCCTAACATTCTGTTCCCGTATCTGCGTGAAAACGTAGATAACCTGGTGATCAAAGGCGGTTTCCCGGCGCTGATGCTGGCTCCGATCAACTTTGATGCTCTGTATCAGCAGCGTGTTAAAGAAGCGCAGGCTCAGCAGGCTGGCGAACAGCCAACCCACTGAGTTCTGTTCTAAGAAACAAAAACGCCCCGTTCATCGGGGCGTTTTTGCTTCTGTGGTTCTACGTCTGTGGTACTAAGATCGCGCCCTACTGTCCGCCGTCGTACCCCAACTGGCGCCATGCCTCATAGACCATTACAGCAACGGCATTCGACAGATTCATGCTGCGGCTGTGAGAGAGCATGGGTAGGCGTAGCCAGTCTTTCTCGGGAATGGTCAGTCTGACATCTTCGGGTAAGCCGCGCGTTTCAGGCCCGAACATCAGGTAATCTCCCTTGGTGAAAGCAACGTCAGAGTGACGTGTCTTGCCCTTGGTCGTCAGGGCGAAGAGACGCTGCGGTTGTTCGCATTCAATAAACGCTTCGTAGTCTTTGTGTATCTTCACGCTTGCCCATTCGCTGTAGTCCAGGCCCGCCCGGCGCAGTGCCTTTTCTTCCATATCAAAGCCCAGCGGCTCAATCAGGTGCAGATAGCAGCCTGTATTGGCACAGAGACGAATGATATTGCCGGTGTTAGGCGGGATTTCAGGTTCGAAAAGGACGATGTGAAACACGATTTGAGTCCGTGGTCAGAGGCGTTGCAAGGCAAGCTGGAATAATAAAGCTTGGTGATTCGGGCCATTAATCTGGTCGGCGTAGTGTCATTATAGTCAGGCGTGTCGCCTCAGACCATCGCTTTTCCCACCATGGTCTACACTCAGATTCAGTAAGTTGAATTTGTGTGAGGGTTGCCATGCAGCTGCCGTGGCTGAAACAACGTCGAACCGCGCAGGGATGTCTGGGAATAGAGATCAATCATGGTCGTGCCTGGGCAGTACACCGCACTCAGCGTGGGGTCGTCTCCAGCTATATCGCAGAGGCTGATGAGTCAGGCTTTGCTGAATTGTCCGAATGGATCGAAGCTCAGGGGTTAGCAGGTTCGCCGACCGTGGTCTGCATGGATAGCGAACGCTATGACTTGCAGCTAGTGGATGCACCCCCAGTTGCACCGGAAGAGCTGACAGATGCGCTGAGCTTTCGTATCGACGAGCTGGTCGGAGCGCCTGCCGCCGATAAGGTGTTGCAGGCATTTCCTCTTCCCGGCGATGCGTATCGTGGGCGAATGAGCATGGCGTTTGCCGCGATTACCGACAGGGCATATCTGCAGGAGATCGTTGAATTCTGCCGTGACAGCAATCTGCAGTTAGAGCAGATCATTATCAACGAGTTGGCGGTTCTGAATCTTCTGGCAAGTATTGAGCCCGAGGACAGCGTCGCTGTCGTGCGCCTCGAAGGTAATAGCGGTGTCATTTATCTCTACCGTGACGGAGCACTCTACTTCACTCGTCAGATTTCTCTGGGAACCGACGATCTGGGCCTCAGTTCGCTTAATGTCGAAGAGGGTGGGTTGAGTATGCAGCCAAACAGCCGCATTGATGTGCTTGCCCTTGAGCTGCAACGCTCGATGGACTATTTCGAAAGTCAGCTGGGGCTGGGTGCAGTTTCTCAGTTGTGGATGCTGAAGTCTGATCTTGTCGATGTGACCGATGCCTTGGGTGAACTTGAGGAGCGTGTGAATACGCCCGTCCGTCTCATGTCGCTGGAAAGCTCCTTTAACCGTCAGGAAGATGACCGTCCACTCACGGCGTCCCTGGCTGTTGCACTCGGAGGGGCGCTTAGCTATGAGTTGGGAAATTAAACAACGGGTCAATTTCTATCTGGACGAGTTCCAGCCTCCTAAGATCCCTGGTGATCTGAAGATGATTCTGATTGGTGCTGGCTTGCATGTTGGCATTGCGGTCGTTGTTCTTCTCGGTCTGGTGATCAACTGGTACTGGCAGGGGCACCGTCTGGAAGGCATGCAGGAGCGTCAGGCCATTGTTGAGCAGCAGGTTGCCAATATTGAAAGTGAGCGTCCGCCGCTCAAATTGGATGATGCTCTTGTCGCTCAGCGTGCCAAACTCCGCGAAGATCTTGAAAGCAGTCAGCGAATTCTGCGCTATCTGACTCAACAGGAACTCGACAGCAGCACGTCATTCACCACCATGGTAAAAGAATTGGGAGATCAGGATGTCCGTGGTGTCTGGCTGAAAAGTTTTGCTTTTTACGATGAAGGCCGGCACATCAATATCTCAGGTTTTACTGATGATCCTGCAAAAATTTCCCGTTACGTTTCTGATCTTCTGAAGCGCAGTGGTTTTTCAGAACAGGCTTTCCGGTTTGTGGATGTTCGCAAACAGGAAGATAGCCGTTGGCTGACCTTCAAACTGGATACTCGCCCTCGCGAAAAAGAAAACGCAGCCGAACCCCGCAATACGGTCATGACGTCTTCAGAGGTGATGCGACGCGCACGGGAGGGCTCATTATGAGAATAATCTGGTGGCAAGACTCACGCATTGTTTCAGGTCTTGAAAAGTATCGTGAGCTGAGTGCGCGTGAAAGAAAGCTGGTGCTAGTTACGGCGCATGTCGTGATCGCCGCTGTTTTGGTGTTTTTTATCGCAGGCCCCATCTGGACCACGGCACTGAATGAACGTAAGCAAGCTAACGAACTTGAGTCTAACGCATTACGTCTTGAGGCTCATTTGCAGCGTTTACGCAGTACGCCAGTGCTTGACCCGAATGATGCTGTGCGCGATGACATAGAAAAAGTTTTGAGCCAGAAAGCCGTCGTAGATGAGCGGATTCAGAGTCTTACCGATACCCTGGTCGCCCCTGAAAATATGCCATCGGTACTGGAATCGATGATGACTCAGGACACCCGACTCAAGCTGATCAGTCTCGAGAATAGTGAGGGCGAGAGCATCGCGCTCGGCTCTGAATACAGTGACGTCGACCTTTACCGCCATGGCATGAAAATTCGCATGTCCGCTGACTACCCGTCGCTGATGAGTTATCTGCAACGTCTGGATTCGATGCCATGGAAACTCTACTGGCAGTCGCTTGACTACACGGTTGAAAACTACCCCAGCGGTGAGCTTTATCTTGAAGTCTTTACCCTCAGTACCCGTGAGGAGATTCTCAGTGATTAGATCAGTCGTTATGGCGCTTTGCCTGAGCGGACTTTTCCTGAATGCGATGGCGGCCAGTGATCCGATGAAGCCGCCACAGTTCGCTCCTGCAGCGGTTGAGCAATCAGCAGTAAAGAGAACAAGCTTTACGCTACAACAGATAAAAATGAGTCAGAACGGAGCGTCTGCGGTAATTAACGGCAACTTAGTGAAAGAGGGCGATATCGTTTCCGGTGCCCGGGTTGTGAAAATTACATCAGGCAAAGTTGTTCTGAAATACAGGCAGAAACTTAAAACACTGTCTTTACTTAGTAATACGAAACATTCTGGTAAGTAGGATGCAGACTGTGAGAATATTTAGAAATACAAGGTTCGACCGAGCTGCTGTGATTGTTGCCAGCCTGCTTATGGCGTCATGCGCGACGACCTATACGCAGAAGCAGACAGATCAGAAAGCAGAGCGACCAGCTGCACCAAAGAAATTACTCGAAGCAGATGCTCCTATGCTGGCTGGCCTGGACCCGAAAAGCCTGATGCCAGAAATCGCCTTGCCAGAAAAAGCTGAAGAGCGTTTTGATGTCACTGCCAATCAGGTGCCTGCACCGGCATTCTTCAACAGCCTGGTCGAAGGTACTGGGATGAATATGATTGTTCATCCGGATGTCAGCGGCAAAATCTCTTTAAACCTTAAAGACGTAACTGTCCGTGAAGCCCTGATGGCTGTTCGTGATATTTACGGGTACGACTTTAATGAATCTGGATATGGTGTGCAGATTCTTCCTAAGGCTGCGCAAACCCGCATATTTCCGATTAACTACCTAAATGTCATGCGTTCAGGCCGTTCAGGTATGAAGGTCAGTAGTGGTATGACCAGTTCTGACGCAGAGAACAGCGGAGCAGCGACCTCTGTGTTCGGCGAGTACGACGGTAATCAGACTAATTCCTCAGAAGTAGAGACACTGACCGGCTCTGAATTCTGGAAAGACCTGCGTTCGACACTGTCTCTTATGATGGCTTCAGAGGAAGGTGCCTCCGTCGTCGTTGACGCACATGCCGGTCTTGTTATCGCTCGTGCAATGCCTGGAACACTGACTCAGGTTCAGAAATACCTGGAGCAGGCTGAGTTGACTGTCCAGAAGCAAGTTCTGATCGAAGCAAAAATAGTAGAAGTCACACTCAGTGACGGTTACCAGAGCGGTATTAACTGGAATACGATTGCGGCGCAGACGGGTAAGAATGACGTCTGGGCAACACAGACCTCAGCCGCTTTAAATGACCCGAATGAATTGGCTGGTATTTTCAGTCTCAATATTGATGCAGGTAACTTTGCCGGTGCCCTGAGCCTTCTGGAAACACAAGGTGATGTCGAGGTACTTTCTAGTCCACGTATCGCCACCGTCAATAATCAGAAAGCAGTGATCAAAGTCGGTAACGACGAATATTTTGTTACCGACGTGACCCGCACAACGACGGCAACGGTAACAGGCACCTCGGATACCCCTAAAATTGAGCTGACGCCATTTTTCTCGGGTATTGCTCTCGATGTGACCCCACAGATTGGTGATGACGAAGACATTACCCTGCACGTTCATCCGAGCGTGACAGAAGTCGAGGAAAAACAGAAACGTATCCAGCTGAACGATGATGAATATTCGTTGCCGGTCGCAGCCAGTACCGTTCGCGAGACAGATTCTATTGTTCGTGCCCGCTCAGGCCAGATCGTTGTTATTGGCGGACTGATGCAGAACAAGTCAAACGATGTTGTGCACAAGGTACCGGTACTGGGAGATATTCCTGTGCTGGGTGCATTGTTCCGTCAGACGCGCCGCGAGACAGTCCAGAGTGAACTGGTCATTCTTATTCAGCCCCGAATTATCGGTACACAGTTACCTGCGGAGCGTATAGAGCAGCTCAACAGCCGTTACTCTCGCGTGTTATTGCCGGAGTGGTGAGATGGATGTTACTGAGATCAAGCAAGCTTGCGAGTCACATTATGGACTGAGTGACACCCCTTTCTCTTTGACGCCGGATACCGGATTTTACGTCGGCCTTGAGTCTCATGACGAAGCATTTGAAGCCGTTCAATATGCACTGGCTGGCGGTGAAGGTTTTATCAAAGTCACTGGAGAAGTCGGCACTGGAAAAACATTGTTGTGTCGGCGTCTTCTGAATCACCTTGAATCAGTTAACAGTGATACTGCTTATATTCCTAATCCGACGCTATCTCCCACAGCACTTTGGCTGGCAATCGGAGATGAACTCGGATTATCTGGCCACTCTAGACTGAGCCAGCTGAGGGCGGATATTCAGCGTTATCTTCTTAATATCGCTCAGGAAGGACGGCGCCTGGTCCTGGTCATTGACGAAGCCCAGTGTTTGCCAGCAGAAACGCTGGAGGCATTAAGACTCATTTCCAACCTCGAAACAGAGCGTCAGAAACTGGTCCAGATCGTTCTCTTCGGTCAGCCTGAATTAGACGATATCCTGAGTGAGCAACGCTTCCGGCAACTGCGCCAGCGCATCACCACGTCCGCTCATATTGAAGCGTTACGTACGCCTGAGAGTGTCAGTCATTACCTGAATCACCGACTGGTCTGCGCAGGCTACCGTGGTGAGCCGTTGTTTACACGGGGGGCCGTTCGATTTTTATGGATCAGCAGCGGTGGTACACCGAGGCTGGTCAATGTTCTGGCCGCCAAATGCTTGCTGGTGGCCTTCGGTCAGGGCAGTAAGGCCATCCATGCTCAGCATGTAGAAAAGGCGGCAGCAGACACTGAAAGTATTCAACAACCGATCGCATGGCGTGAACGTCTGAAACTCGTTATCGGGCTATAAGGAGCGAACTATGAGTCTTATACATCAGGTTCTGAAAGATCTCGATGGTCAGCGAGAAGTCACACCCGGAGAAATTATTGGCTATGCCGATCACGAGTACAACCATCGTGTGATGATATGGCCTGCACTTGTGATCTCTATTCTTGCTGCTGTGTTTGTATTGTATTTCAGTCAGTATTTTGAGTCTGATCCGTCTGTAATTAATCGCAGTTCTATACCTGTTATTCCTGTAACGGGAACGAATCCAGCCGTTGTTCCCGTCATTGCTGAAGTGTCTGGCCCAGCAGAGATGCCTTTCAGCGACACAGGCAGAGAGACGCATCAAATGCAGCAACCCGAAACAATTACGTTGGCCATTGCACCAGAACCTGAAGTGGCAGGTAATTCAGTATTTCTTGAAGAGGTAGCCGCTCAGGAACAGTCGCCACCTGCCGCGGTCGTCCAACCTGCTGAAGCCAGATCAGAGGCTCCAGTTTCAATTCCCGAAGCTCTGGTGGTCGACGAGCCTGAAGCAGCATCCGTGCAAGTCTCCGCCATAGAAGCCCACTCCACAGAAGCCTCCATTGCAAAAGACGCTAACGCAGCAAGTGCGAGTGTGACACGACGTCTGGACCCTGAGAATTTCTATATCCGGGCTGTGACCTACTATCGCAATGGAGACTGGCAACGGGCACTGTCTCAGTTGGATGAGGCGATCAAGCTGGGAACCGCGATTGAGTATCCCGCACTGCAGGCCCGTATTTATCTGGAGCAGGGGATGCGTGATGAGTTTATTGCTGCGTCCGAAAAATACGCCACGAATCAGAGTCGCATCTGGCTCAGTACGATTGCACCGGGCCTGCATATGTTTGGGCAGTATCAGGCGGCCGCAGAATACTACTCGCGCCTGATACAACAGGAGCCGCGTAATACACAGTGGGCTATTGCCCGTACTCAGGCACAAATAGACGCTGGCGCAACCGCCGCAGCACAACAAAGCCTTGAGTTCCTCACCGAAAATTACCCTCTGAGTAAACCACAGCAAGACTGGGTGAAATATCAGCAAGGGCTGCTGGAGTAAAACATGGAAGCAAGATTACGTCGTAAAGTTCGTGTCGGCGATCTGCTACTTGAGAAGCAGTTAATCGATCAGAAACAGTTGCAGATGGCGCTGGTAGAGCAGAAGCGCACCGGAAAAAAATTGGGTAAAGCGATTACGGATCTCGGTTTTGTCTCAGAGGTTAAATTGCTTTCTATTCTTTCTGATTACTTTGGTTATCCATTTATCGATCTGTCGCGTTTTCGTCTCGATAATGCGCTGATACAGCAGTTGCCTGAAACTCAGGCCCGTCGATATCGCTGCCTGCTATTGTCAGAAGAGCCGGGCGGAATGATGGTCGGTATGGCAGATCCGACCGACCTTATGGTGATTGATGATCTGCAGCGAATCCTCAAAAAACCAGTACTGCCCGCATTTGTTCAGGAAGATGAGCTGCTTTCTATTCTCGACAACGTCTATCGTCGTCAGGAACAGATGGCCTCGATTGCGGGTGAGCTCGCAGGTGAGTTACAGAGCAGCGACTTCGATATCAATGCCATTGTTTCAAGCTCTGATACGTCAGAGGCTCCTGTCGTACGTTTGTTGCAGAGCCTCTTTGAAGACGCCGTACAGGTAAAAGCATCGGACGTGCATATTGAACCGGAAGAGAGTCAGTTACGGATTCGTCTGCGTGTCGATGGTGAACTGCAAGAGCAGATCATGAAAGAGAAACGCGTTGCCTCGGCATTGGTATCGCGTTTAAAAATCATGTCGGGTCTGGATATTTCGGAGAAGCGTCTACCACAGGATGGCCGCTTCAATATCCGTGTCCGTAATAAGAATATCGATGTGCGTCTGTCGACTATGCCGGTGCAGTTTGGTGAGTCGGTGGTTATGCGTCTGCTGGATCAGAGTGGCGGCATTCTGAGCATGGCATCCCTCGGTATGAGAGATCAGATCAGGAATCGTTTTGAGTATCTGATCACACGTCCTCATGGATTGATCCTTGTCACCGGCCCGACGGGTTCAGGTAAAACAACAACGCTGTACGCGGCACTGACTCAGCTGAATCAGGCCGAAAAGAAAATTATCACCGCCGAAGATCCTATCGAGTACAGGCTTCCGCGAATTAACCAGGTCCAGGTAAATACCAAAGTGGGTCTCGAATTTTCGACTGTTCTTCGTGCGGCTCTGCGTCAGGACCCGGATATCGTTCTGATTGGTGAGATGCGTGACCACGAGACGGCAGAGATCGGCTTACGAGCTGCAATGACAGGTCACATGGTGCTGTCGACGTTGCACACCAACGATGCCCAGTCAGCAGCGGCACGCCTGATGGATATGGGCGTTGATAGCTATCTGGTTGCTTCGTCACTGAGAGCTGTTCTGGCACAGCGTCTTATTAAAAAGCTGTGCCCTCATTGCACTCAGAATTACGAGCCTGATGATCAGGAAAAAGCCTGGTTAGAAACTATGGAACCTGGCAGCTCAACACGTCAGTTCTTGAACGGAAGAGGTTGCCACCACTGCAACAATACCGGCTATCAGGGGCGTGTCGGTATTTACGAGTTACTGGAACTCGATGCCAACATGATAGGTGCATTGCGTAAGGGGGATTCTCAAGGGTTCTCTGAGGCAGCGTTGAAATCTCCGTATTTCCGCCCGTTAGCAATGTCTGCACTGGACTTTGCGACAGAGGGTGTGACCTCCCTTGATGAAGTCTTCCGTGTATCAGCAACCCTGGATGGCGAGGAGATCTGATGGCCATTTATCTCTATCGCGGTCGCGATAATTCGGGGGCGGCGGTAGAGGGCTCCCTACAGGCGGGTAGCCGGGAAGTCGCAGTGTCGCAGCTGATACAACGCGGCATTACCCCGCTTAAAATTCAGCAACAGAAAGTATTACCCTCGAAGGACGGTAAAACGGTCCAGCGTTCTCGAAAAATTAAATCTGAAGAGCTCGTCCTGTTTACTCGTCAGTTGTATGCACTGACTAAGGCGGGTGTTCCTATCATCCGGGCACTGACCGGGCTGGCCGAAAGCGCAAACAACGATCAGCTACGCACGGTACTTCAGGATATCAGCGACCAGCTGGTCGGTGGTTCTGATCTGGCTTCGGCATTTAGAAGGCACCCTAAACTCTTTTCTCCTATTTACGTCAGCATGATCCATATAGGTGAGAGCACAGGGAATCTTGATGATGCACTGATCCGCCTGGTGGGCCACCTGGAAATGGAACGGGAAACCAGAAAGCGTATCAAGTCCGCGTTGCGCTATCCCATTATGGTTATCGGTGCCATTGCAATCGCGATGGTGGTTGTCACTATGTTTGTGATTCCAAGCTTCTCGTCGGTATTTAATAAGCTAGGCGCTGACCTGCCATTTGCCACGTTAATCCTGATTGCTGTTTCCGATTTCATGCAGAACTGGTGGCATGCCTTGTTGGCCGGTCTGATTGTTGGCGGTATCGCTTTCCGGCAGTTTATCGCCACCGATGAAGGGGCTGTCTGGTGGGACAGAACCAAACTGAATATTCCTCTTATCGGTACTATTTTCGAGCGCATCGCACTGGCGCGTTTTTCCCGTTCTTTTTCCATGATGCTGACTGCTGGTGTGCCAATCCTGAATAGCCTGTCTATTGTGGCGGCGAGTGTTGGTAATAAATATATCGGTAATGCCGTCAGCGATATGGGCGATGGCGTCCAGCGCGGCGAAGGGCTGACCAATACGGCGCAGAGAACTGGCCTGTTCACACCACTAGTACTTCAAATGATGTCGGTTGGTGAAGAAACAGGGGCTGTTGATCGGCTACTTGATGAGGTCGCTGACTTTTATGAAGAAGAGGTCGACTACGAGCTCAACCAACTGTCAGACGCGATAGAACCCATCCTGCTCGTGTTTCTGGGGGCGCTGGTACTTCTGCTCGCTCTGGGTGTTTTCTTACCCGTGTGGGAGCTCAGTGGTGCAGTGTCACGTTAGACACTGACGCCACATATGTAACAGAAGTTTTTGTAATTCAATATTTGTTTATTTTCGTTAATACCAGCTTCAAAAATTCAATTGTTGACTAAGGTTTAAGTATGCCAACGACGTTACTGAACGTCGGCCGGAAACGAGGCTTCTCTCTACTCCAGTCGGCGATCGCATTGGCGGTAATGATGGTCGGGATACTGATTCTGGTGCCCCGGATGGACAACATTATCGAGGATGCCTGGCGTGCACATGTTAAGTCGGTGGGTAGCTCCCTGCAGACCGGAGTGATGATTTTCCGGAAAGCCTGGATGACCGATAAAAACAGCACCCTGCTTGAAGGCTTTGCTATGAATCAATATGGCTGGCCGGTACCGCAGGAACCGGACGGGATGTCCGGATCAGGAGTAACAACGACACTGAGTTGTGAAGCGCTGTGGAATAGTCTTCTGGATATAGAAGTTCCGACACTGACCGCTGGTGATAATGCCAGCGCCGATTTCCGGGTCGAAGTCGTAGAGGGACATTGTCGGTACTACCACAGAGCAAGTGGCGACAGATTTTACATTGACTATAGCTCGGCCGATGGCCGCGTAAGCTGGAATATCCGATAACACACAGGAGTCGGGACATGAAAAAACAAAGAGGTTTTACACTGATCGAACTGGTCATGGTAATTGTTATTCTCGGTGTGCTCTCTGCCTTTGCGCTGCCGCGTTTCGCAGATTTTGGTCAGGACGCGCGGGTTGCCAGTCTGAATGCACTGGCTGGAGCACTCCGTGCAGCCGCCAATATTGCTCACGCGCAGCAGCTGGCAGATGGCTCGACACCCGGTCAGGCAGTGGTTCTTGAAGGTGCCTCTATCGCTATGGTGAATGGTTACCCTCAGGCCGTACAGGCTGGTATCACTGACGCTGCTCAGGTGGCGGGTGACTACCAGATTACTCATGGAACCGCCGCAGGTGGTGAAGAGGCAGTTTACACCCTGACAACTGGCGCTGGCTGTACTGTGACTTACACCGCTGCAACCGCCGCAGTGGAAAACGTGAATCCAATCACCGCCGCGCCAAAGGTTGTTGTTGATCCAAACGGTTGCTGAGGCTGATTTGATCCGCCAACGAGGCTTTACTCTGGTTGAGATGATAATGGTGATCACATTGATCGCCATTATCTCAATCGGCGCAAGCAGCCTTTTCCTGAATACCGATCGCTACACTACGCTTGCTGCTCGTGAGCAACTGGTGTCGGTAGCAATCCTTGCTCAGAGAAGAGCACTGGCAAATGCAGTGGCGGCAACTCCGGTCAATCTCACGGTTTCTCAGACCAGCTCTGATTGGCTTTTCACTGTTTCGCAGGGGACAACCACCTTTGGCACGCGGGAAGCTCCGCGCGCAGGGGCAGCGCTGGCCATTAACGGTGCTACTCTGGCTAACGGTGGCAGCACAACGATTAATTTTGATATCAATGCAGAAACCGGCGCTGCGAATCAGTTTGTTTTTTCCGCTGGTAATTCTCACTCACTCTGTATTTCTGCCAGTGGTTTCGCCTATATCGGCAACTGCCAGCCCTGAAGGAGGCACGCACTTATGCTAAGAATGCGCGGCATGTCTCTGGTCGAAATGGTCATTACTATCGTCATTATTTCTGTCGCCTTAGTTGGTTCTCTGCGGGCGTTCAGTGTTCTTACCGGGCGATCTGCTGACGTTCTTATTCAGACCCGCTCCGTCGATCTGGCTCAGCTTTATTTTGATGAAATACTGTCGCGTCGCTATGACGAGGCCACGGGGACGAATGGTGTTCCTGCCTACACTGGGGCGTGTCGGATTACTAATGACGGCGAAAGCCGTGACAATTACGATGACGTCGATGATTACGATGCCGTCACCAACGAATCCCCGGATACGATGGACGCCTCTCTTGCAACGGATTACAGCGGCTACACGGTGTCTATCAACGTAGTCTGTGATGACTCTATTGGTGTGAACACCGGTGGCGCTAAGCGTATAGAAATCACGATTGACGACCCGATCGGCGATACCTCGGTATTCTCTATGTATAAGGGGAATTACTGATGGTAACAAAAGTGATGACGTTAACTTATCTGCGGCGTCAGTCTGGATTTACCCTGGTTGAGCTGGTGATGACATTGGTGGTGGCTGCGGTGTTGGGCATCATGTCGGTTCAGTTTATCCGCTCTACCAGTGAAGGTTTTATCTCAAGCAACGGTCGTGAACAATTAGCGGCGGCTGGCTATGTCGTTAACGAACAGATCAGCCGCGGATTGCGCGACGCTCTACCGGGCAGTATCCGTACCACCGCTGACGGACTGTGCGTTGAATATATGCCTGTAGTCGCCGCTTCGATGTACACCGATTTATCGGTTAATTCGGCAGTTACCTCATTCCGTGCCGCACCATATTCTGTATCCGACGGTGCGAGTGGTTACGTATCTGTTTATCCTATCGGGTCGGCTAACCTGTACGCCCAGAATGATCCGGGACCTCTGACGCCGGATATCGGCTCAGTGCCCGCGGGGACAGCCGAGGTTGATGTCACGCTTGCGAGCTCTCATACCTTCCCATCAGATTCGCCGGAGCGTCGCTACTATTTAACGTCTGCGCCTGAAGCCGTCTGTCAGGATGGAGCCTATCTCTATCGTTACCGCAACTACGGCTTTATCAGTGACGTCGCTAACCTAAAGGCAGCCTTACCTACCAATCGGGCTGGCGGTCGCACCGTTCTGGCATTTCCACTTCAGGCAGGATCCATGACATTTCGCTTTCAGAATCCAACGCTGGCGCGAAGTGGCCTGGTGGCATTTGAGTACGTGCTGCAACACCCGACAACAGGCGAGACGCTTTCCATGGGGCAGCAGGTGAGGGTTGTTAATGTTCCCTGATGATGTGAAACGGATAGCTCTATCCCCGCAGCGCGGCTTTGGTCTGCCAATGGCGCTGTTTGTTATTACTGTGCTTGCTGTGATCGTCACGGTAATGGGGTCTATGCAGACGACCAGTGGTCAGTCGAGTGTGCTTCATATTCAGGGGAAGCGCGCTTTTTACGCTGCTGAATCAGGTACCGAAGCGGCTCTTAATGTACTGCTGCCTCCGGATGGTTCTCCCGGACGCGCCTGTGCAACTTCCCCATTTTTTACTGCGACTTTTACTGCTCCTGGTCTGCGCGGATGCAGTGTTTCCGTCAGTTGTGTTCAGATGACCGTCGATGGCGAGGATCTCTATACCCTGATATCGCAGGGTTCTTGTGGCACCGGACTTGATCAGGCGTCACGAACGCTAGAAGTTCGGGCTCGGTAGTGTTTCCCGCCTATAGCTAGATTGCCGTTACATAGCGCTGTGATTACGAGGTTAATACAGTCCATCGTGACGTTTTGTGAAAGAATAGAAAAAGCCAAACTGAAGAATATCATTTAGTTATATCGGGAAGGTTTAGCAAGGTGCTGCAGGTTTTGCCGTAACCAAAGGTTAGCTGGAAGAATATTATGCTGAAATATGCGCTGCTGTCTTTATTGTTTACCTCCATGAGTGCCATGGCTCGCATCGATTTATGGTCGGACGACTTCGAGCGGAGCAATCTGAACGGCGGTCCTCAGAAGTACACAGTAACGCCTATTGGTTCTCGTGGTGAGGCGGGCATTGGAACTTACATCGCAAACTCCGGTTCCCGCAGCATGTTTATTTGTTGCGATGAGGTTTACGTTACTTCAGATCCAATGGACCTGAGTGCTTCGAATTACGCAGAAGTTAATTTCTGGTTAAGAAGCGGTTCTGATAACTACAGTGAATGGCCTTCAAGCAGTGATGATCTCCGCCTGGATGTTTTGCTGGATAATGGCAGCTGGCAGGCTTTGCAGTTATGGGAAGGTGGCGGCTCGTTAGGAGGGGATACCTACAACGTTTATGCCAGAATTCCTGTTGCAGGCTTACACAGTAATTTCCGTTTTCGTTTTTACCAGGCTGACGGCTCAGGAAGCTCTTTTACCCGTCGGGACTTCTGGCATATTGATGACCTGAAGGTGACCGATTTTGAAGTGGGCACCACTCGCTATCCACTTTTCGAAGATCAGTTTGAACGCAATTTCCTTCTGTCACCACCTCCCGGCGGAACATTACCTGATTGGTACGTCACCATTTTCGACGGTAATTTTACATCGCAAATCAGTAATCACACCGCTGAAACTGGCACCCGTAGCATGTTTACCTGCTGCGGTGAGCGAACCACGACCACACGTAGCATCGATTTGTCCGGAGAGACGTTTGTCGAATTGGAGTACTGGATTCGCTACGGCGATGATAACTTCAGTGGTACAGATGCCATCACGCCCGGAAACTACGACAGTGAAGACCCGTCCGCAGCTGAAGTATATGTTCAGATTTATCTGCCTGATGGCACCTGGCGTACGATTGATTTCCATGACCCCGCAGCATCAAATTCGGGCGAAGCATACCGATATGAGGCTCGGGTACCTGACGATGCCCTGCACAGCGACTTCAGGCTCAGGTTTTATCAAGCTGATGGCACGACATCGATATTCAAGCGTTACGACTTTTATCATATCGATAACGTCTATGTCGGCACGAGGGATGACACGTCATCTGCGGTTCACCACTTCAGGTTTTCGTATAATTCTGCAGCACTGACCTGTAATCCGCAGGACGTGACGATTCAGGTGTGTGAGGACGCATCCTGCTCAAGCCTGTATACAGACCCTGTAGACATTTTTTTATCACCGACAGGGTGGGTTGGTGGAAACGCAGTAACGATTACCGGTGGGAGCCGGGTTGTGTCGTTGGCGCGTACGACAGCCGGAACGATTGATCTTGATGTTGTGTCTTCAGTGCCGGTAATGACTGGTTCAACCAACCGCTGCTCAATCGATGGTGGTTCTTTTACTCCCTCATGCTCTCTGACTTTCTCAGACTCGGGTTTTTTGGTAAACGTCCCTGATATTGTTGCGGGTAAAGCCACATCCGCGGCAACGATTCAGGCCGTTCGTAAAAGCGATAGCGCAGCGGAGTGCATGCCTGCGTTTGCTAATGTCACTAAAAATGTGAATTTCTGGACCAGTTACGATATTCCTGCGTCAGGTACGATGGCGACATCACTTGGCGGTGCGGCAGTATCAGGAAATAGTCTGACACCAACGACGTTGGCCATGAACTTTGATGCTAATGGGCAAGCAGCTCTTCCGGATTTAAATTATCTTGACGCCGGTCAGAAATCGCTTTACGCCAGATACGTGGGTACCGGCGCTGACCTCGGCCTGATTATGGAAGGAAGTGACTCTTATATCGCACGTCCTGCTGGGCTGTGTGTGGATACCGGCAGCATTTGTACTTCAGGCTCAGCGGCCTGTGGAGTATTTGGTGTAGCGGGAGTTTCTTTTGATGTCGATATTACCGCTGTCGCCTGGGAGTCTGATGGAGACTCCAACTTCTGCTCAGGTAACAGCGGTACGCCGAATTACAACTCTGGCGGTAACGTCGTATTGTCATCGAGCTTGTTGGCGCCGAATCCGGGGAGCCCCGGCGCTGTAGAGCCAACCGGGTACAATCATCTTGCTGCAAACGGGTCCGGTGGGAAGAATACCGTTGGGCTCGCACAGAGCGAAGTCGGAGTATTTACTTTCAGTGCGACCCCTCCACTGTATCTGGGGGCTGCGCTGGGGTCGACCTCAAGCACGACTTCTGTCACTTACACCAGCCAGCCAACTGGCCGGTTTATTCCCGATCACTTTGAGGTTGCGGTCAGTGATATGGGTGAATTCTCGTCAGGTTGCCCAACGGACAATACCTATACTGGCCAGTCATTCAATTGGTTAATTGCTCCTGCGGTGATCTTTACTGCCTATAACGCTGCGACCCCTAAAGCGATTACTGAAAACTACACGCACAATGATTTTCGTCGCCTGACTGCGGCAAATGTCGCAGATAACATTACTTATCCGACGGAGGATAACTTGACGGATGGTAGCGATGGCAACCGGATGCAGCTTTCTGGAGCACCTGACACTCAATTTAACGATGGTACGATCAGTGTTACGGGCGCAGGACAAACTGAATATGTGTTTTCTGCGGCTGATACTCTCGCCTACTTGCGCAGTAGCGTCGCCGAAATTAATCCGTTTAACCCTAACTTAGTCTTCGAAATTGATTCCGCCGTCACGGATGGCGAGGTGAGCGTAAACAACGCGGTAAATATCACGCCGGATGGTAGCGACGTCGATATACGTTTTGGTCGATTGATCGTCGAAGACAGTTATGGGCCCGAAAACAGTGATCTGACGCTTCCGATGCACACGGAGTATTACCAGGATGGGGAGTACATCCTGAATACGTTTGACTCCTGCACAGGCTGGAGCAGCGTCAATGCCAGCGTAAACAGCCTCAGCAGCGTACAGACGGATTCTGATACGCTTTCGTCCGGGAGTTCGGGAAGTGATGGTCTTCGATTAACAGCGCCAACGAATGTTGCGGGCACGCCAGATATTGGGGATGCCACAGTCACTTATGATGCTCCAGCCTGGCTGGAGGGGGATTTTAACGGGGATGGCAACTTCAACAATGATCCATCAGCAACGGCAACGTTTGGTATTTATCGAGGCCATGAACGAGTTATCTACAAAAAAGAGGTGAGATAAATGCGCCTCAGCAACAGGAAAGTTCGCGTACCGCTCACGGTTTGGGTTATTTCGGCATTATTTTATCTGTGCGCTTCCTCTGTGTCGGCTCTACCGGTGCTGTTTAACCTGCTTAACAGTGCCGTCGTCGGTGTGGACTGGATTGCCAGTAATACCTCCCGGGTGGTGATTAATTCACTTGGCGAACTCAACCTTCGTAACGGTTATGTCGAAGTCGAGTCGCGGGTGTTTGATTTCTCAGAAGCAGATTCCGTCGATATTAACTTCGATGTATACGTACCTTTCAGTCTCGGGTTTGGTCTTATCGGTACAGCACCCAATCCGGGAGAAGACTTAGTTGTTCAGTACCGGCGCAGTAACGGCGGCTGGCAGACTCTGACGACCTTTGTTGCAGACTATGGCTTTCTTGGGTTGCTCTCGATAGGAGATAGCTATTCCTATTCCGCCTCGTTGCCTGCAGATGCTTACCACGATAATTTTCAGTTACGTTATGTCATGACCGGCGGAGGGATCAGTTTCTTCGATCTTCTCGGTGATAACTGGTATGTCAGTGATATTGAGATCACTGCGGATCTGCCACCGGCTGGCCCGGATCATTTCCGGTTATCCTATGAGTCTGACGCTTTAACCTGCAAGCCCCAGACGGTTGATATTCTGGCATGCGCAGACAGCACTTGCTCCAGTCTGTACACCGACGATGTGAATATAACCTTGTTGCCAGCGGGGTGGGTCGGCGGCAATACACGAACTCTGTCGGGCGGAAGTGGTAGTTTTGAGCTGCGCCAGACTGTCACAGGTACAGCGGTTGTCGGAATCTCATCATCTTCCCCTTCCAAAGTCGGCGGAAGCAATCTTTGTTCAGTGGATGGAGGCAGTGCTTCAGTGAGTTGTAGTCTCACGTTTGCTGACTCCGGTTTTTTAGTCAGTGTACCTGACTTCCTATCAGCGAAAGGGCCTGCCTCGGCGACTCTGCAGGCAGTCAGAAAAAGCGATGACTCGCCCGAGTGTGTGCCGGCTTTCGCAAACGTATTGAGGGATGTGGATTTATATACCCGTTACGACGCGCCTGCTTCTGGCAGTAAACCCGTGAGAATATCAGGCGTTGATATTTCTACATCGCCTGCAAATCCAACAAGCGTATCTCTCAGTTTTGATGCTTCCGGCACCGCCTCACTGACGCCCTTTAACTATGACGACGCAGGGCAGAAAACACTGTTTGCCAGTTATACCGGAAGTGGTGCTGATGCTGGACTGATCCTGAACGGACAAACCAGCTTTGTAGCGCGCCCGGCGGGTCTGTGTATTGATCCAGCTAATGTCTGTAATGAGCCTTATGAAGACTGCCCTGTGTTTGCGCTCGCAGGTGCGGCATTCCCGGTTAATATTCGTGCGGTCGCGTGGGAAGCAGATAGCGACAGTGATTTCTGTTTGGATAATATCACGACACAAAATTACAGCTCAGTATCGCCAATTACTTTGTCTTCAACCGTTGTCGCACCAGCCGCCGGACAAAATGGCACACTGGAACCTGCTGAATATATTCACACTGCGAGCGTCAGCGGTGTTTCGAGTATTAATCTTGCGCAAGGAGAAGCCGGTGTATTTACTCTAAGTGCAACGCCGCCTTTGTATTTTGGCGCAGCGCTCGGCACCTTGTCAGATACCAATTTAGCTGCCTTCTCAAGTGCTCCGTTGGGGCGGTTTGTTCCCGCATATTTTGAGGTGAGTGTGGCAGACTCTGGCATATTTTCTGGCGCCTGCACTACTGGTAACAGCTACACCGGGCAATCTTTTTCATGGCTGTTAGCGCCAGCATTAACTATTTCTGCTTACAACGCAGCGGCCGATGCTCAGATTACTCAGAATTATACTGATACTGCTTTTATGCGTTTATCGGCCGGTGACGTATTTAATGGAGTTTCATTCCCGTTAGTCGACCAGGGTGTTATGGGCAAGGATGGCCTGGCGCTCCCTTTGGCTGGTTCTCCTACGATTGAATATCAGGCTGGCTCATTAACGGTAAGTACGCCGGGGGTGATGGAGTATGTCTTTTCACCACTAGATAACATCGCCTATGTGCGTGATTTAAATGCTGAAATAAATCCTTTTTCTCCGGAGCTGCAATTTACGCTTACCGGTGTTACCGACGGCGAGGTAACCCAGTCTGCCAGTGTCGACTTTACACCTGATGGTAGTGGGGTGAGTGTGCGCTTTGGCCGTATGCGTTTACAGGATACCTTTGGTGCCGAAACCCACGATCTGACCGCAAGGCTGATCACAGAATATTTCCAGGGCGGCAGGTATGTACAGAATACTGACGATGACTGTACCGTCTGGGACAGTGCCAATGCTTCTGTCGATGGTATCAGTCAGATTACGGCCACCTCAGGTCAGTTAACCGGGGGGAGCAGTGGTAATGCGGGAATTACCTTGCTCGCGCCAACACTGGTACCCGGTACACCGGATACAGGTGATGCGACTCTGAGCTACACTGCGCCGCTTTGGTTACAAGGAGATTATGATGGTGACGGTAGTTTTGAATCGCCCTCATCAACCGTCAGCTTCGGTGTCTTTCGCGGGCATGAACGCATTTTATACCGCAGAGAAGTCCGGGAGTAATAAACTCCCGGTTGTTTTGTAACGATCAGCTAGATTAGTCAGTCATCGCCATGATCGTCATCATGATGATCATCGGTGTCCATCTGCAGTTCTTTGATTTTTCTGGTGAGGGTATTACGGCCCCAACCAAGAAGATTCGCAGCATCGCGACGGCGACCGGCGGTGTGCTTAAGCGCGGTCTCAATCATAATGCGTTCAAAGATCGGGACGGCTGTATCCAGCAGATCGGTCATGCCTGAGGCAAGCTGCTGATCAGCCCAGAAACGCAGGTTCTGTTCCCAGTTACCGGACGTCTGAATATCGCTTTTCTGTTCCAGAAGCTCTGGCGGCAGGTCTTTCACCAGTACTTCACGACCGGATGCCATTACTGTGATCCAGCGGCAGGTATTCTCAAGCTGGCGGACGTTACCTGGCCAGTCCAGCGTTGATAAAAACTCTTCAGTTTCCGGGCGCAGTGTTTTGGTTTCTACTTCCAGCTCTTCGGCTGCACGCTGTAGGAAGTGCGTCAGCAGTTTAGGAATATCTTCTCGACGATCGGCCAGGCGTGGCAAGTGAATACGAATGACATTCAGGCGATGGAATAAATCCTCGCGGAATTTTCCGTCTTTTACCAGCCCCTCCAGATCCTGGTGGGTTGCCGCAATAATGCGCACGTTTACTTTTACCGGTGTTGTACCACCTACGCGATAAAATTCGCCATCTGCCAGTACCCGCAACAGTCGCGTTTGGGTATCTGCTGGCATATCGCCGATTTCATCGAGAAATAAAGTGCCACCATTCGCTTGCTCAAAGCGCCCGCGACGTTGGCCGCCAGCACCTGTAAATGAGCCTTTCTCATGGCCAAAAAGCTCAGACTCAATCAGATCTTTCGGGATCGCAGCCATGTTCAGTGCGATGAAAGGTTCTGGCGCTCGTGGGCTGTGCTTGTGTAAGGCGTGGGCAACCAGTTCTTTACCGGTACCGGATTCACCATTGATTAACACCGTAATATTCGACTGCGACAGACGACCAATCGCCCGGAAAACTTCCTGCATTGCAGGGGCTTCGCCGATAATTTCCTGAGTTGGCATTTCAGGTTCGATGGTCGGTGTCTGTGCTGAAATTTCAGAGAAATGATCAATGGCTCGCTGAATCAGGCTAACGGCTTCGTCGACATCGAATGGCTTGGGAAGGTATTCAAAGGCACCGCTCTGATAGGAGCTGACCGCGCTTTCGAGATCCGAGTGCGCTGTCATGATGATGACGGGCAGGTCAGGATGGGCTTCGTTAGCATGCTTCAGCAAAGTAAGACCATCCATGCCTGGCATACGGATATCCGTAATAATGGCGCTCGGGTGCTCTTTTTTCAGTTGATTCAGCGCAGGCTCGGCCTGCTCAAACACTTTGGTTTCAATCCCTGCCTGTTGCAGTGCTTTTTCTAAAACCCAGCGGATGGATTTATCGTCATCAATGATCCAGACAGTGCTCATAGTGATTCCAAAGGCAGATAAATAGAGAATGTGGTGCGTCCGGGCTCGGATTCAAATTCAATGATGCCGTCGCACTGATTAATAATGGATTGTGATATCGAAAGACCAAGACCAGTACCCTCAGGGCGGCCTGTCACCATAGGATAGAAGAGGCTCTCTTGAATCTCTTCAGGAATGCCCGGGCCGTTGTCGGTAATGTCGACACGAACAACCAGACGATGACGGTGGTGACCAATCGTGAACTGACGAATCGATCGGGTTTTCATCGTCAGTGATGGGGGCCGCTCAGGATTTGGATTTTCCATCATGGCTTGCATCGCGTTGCGGCAGACATTCAATAAGGCTTGTACCATCTGTCCGCGATCGGCTTCCATTTCAGGAATAGAAGGATCGTAGTCGCGGATGATTTCAATCTTATGTTCTGATTCTACGTCGACCAGCTGACACACACGCTCAAGCACTTCGTGAATGTTAATTTCTTCCGTCTGAGGCAGAGTACGAGGGCCAAGCATGCGGTCAACGAGATCGCGCAGGCGGTCCGCTTCCTCAATAATAATATTGGTGTATTCCGCAAGGTCGGCCGTGGGTAACTCACGCTCCAGCAACTGAGCCGCACCGCGAATGCCACCGAGTGGATTCTTGATCTCGTGGGCCAGGCCGCGCACCAGATTGCGGGTCGTTTCCTGCTTAGCGATCAGCTGCTCTTCGCGGCTGATGCGCATCAGGCGGTCACGCCCTTGCAGTTCAACCAGCAGGCAGGGCAGGCGTGTTTCAGGATGTGAGAGTGGGCTTACGCTATAGTCCAGCGTGGCCTGCTGCTGATTGTGTAGCTCAATGGTCGCTTCGCGTTTGGTGTAAGAGTGCCCGTTGATGAGAGCATCGCGAAAGGCCTGTGTGGCTTCGTCAGACTCTCGGGCGAGCATGGTGAACTCTACCCCTTTTCCACGTTGGCCACTGACTTCAAGCAGGGCTTCAGCCGCGGGGTTCATGAAAATAATACTCAGATCCGCATCCAGCAGAACAACCCCGGTATTCAGGTGTTCCATCAGGCGTTGATTGAGGTGTGGGCTGGCGAGCATAGCTATCTCCGTTTGCACTCAGTTCAGCAATAATTGAGCCAGAAGTGAAATCTGCACATAAATGGCGCGAGGTCGCTTCCAGCGTGCTGCCTGACTGTTCAAGTGGAGAAAAATATACCTCAATATGCACTAATTATGTGCATTAGGTGGGGCTGATGATGTGTTTTGGTGCTCTTTTTCGGTGCCTTGACCCTCTTTGAGGCACCGCAGTTGTTATCGGGCCAGAGACGATGCACGCTTCACATGCAGAATGATGGGCTGGCTGGTGATCCGGACTTCGCCGTCAGGCCCCCTCACTTCCATCTGCAGGCGATGTTCACCTCGGTCCAGGTTGTCTAGCTGAAAACTGGTCTGGCTGCCGCGAGCTATTTCAGTACCGGCGTCCAACAGTACAATGCTGTCTTTTTTCTGAAGTGCTGGGGTAAGCACACCTGAAATCCGCACATCGCCATTCACGCCGATGGGCAGTGTAGTACCATCGGCCGGAGAGATAATACTTAGGCTGGTATACGTTGGCGTAACCGGCTCATCGCTCGATTCACCAGAAGGGCGTTCGGGCTCAGGAACATTAAACGCAGGCATGGACGGCAGCTCTTGAACCACATGAGTTTCTGAGCCCGCGCTTTTACGATCGCTGAATATCGGGTTACCGTCGGCATCCCGTGTGATATACACCTTGGTCTGGGCAATAGCGGGGAGCGCACTGGTGACCAAAATAGCCGCAGTGGCCAGAAGCGTTATAAAGGTGGTCGTTGAGTGTCGCATATCCATATCTCCGGGGTGCTAAGGCACGTATTTGAACTGAGTATAGAACGCGCTATCCTGCGCCCGCAAACCGCAGCGGTATTTCAGTGGGAGTTTTTCAATGATTGGCTTGATACAAAGGGTGTCTGAGGCAAGTGTTTGTGTCGACGGTGAGGTCATTGGTAGCGCCGGGCGCGGTCTGCTGGTGTTGCTTGGCGTGCAGAAAGGCGATGATCAGGAAAAGGCTGACCGCCTGTTAGATAAAATTCTGCGCTACCGGGTCTTCCCGGATGATGAAGGGCGAATGAACCGGAGCATCAGCGATATCGACGGCGATCTTCTGGTTGTTTCTCAGTTTACCCTGGCGGCAGACACCCGAAAGGGCACACGCCCGGGCTTTTCAGGCGCAGCAGCACCGGACGATGCCAACGCCTTGTATGAATACTTTTGTGCGCGGGCCAGTGGAAAAGTGACTACGGGTACCGGATGTTTCGGTGCAGATATGCGGGTATCTCTGGTAAACGATGGTCCGGTGACTTTCTGGTTGGAGGTTTGACCCAGGTTCAGGAGCGCTTTATTGATACCGGTCAAGTTTCATTGTCCGGCGCTTCTGATATGCTTCGCGGCTGACCGATCGTCCGAGGGTACCCAGCCCGGCGTAAACATTTAAAATCCGAATAATGAAGGAATCCCGTCATGTACATGGCACTTAAACATTCACACATTGGCTTTGTTTACCTGTCGTTTATTCTGTTTCTGGTCCGCTTTGGACTGGCAAATTACAAGCCTGCGCTTAACGGTAATAAAGCACTGAATATCGCAACGCACGGCATTAACGCACTGCTTCTCGCGACTGCGGGTGCTCTGTGTGTGACTCTGAGTCAGTATCCGTTTGAAGCGGCGTGGGTAACAGCAAAACTGTTGGGCCTGATTGCATACGTTGTGCTGGGTGTAATTGCGATTAAGAAGGTCAATGTAAAGGCCTTTGTTCTGGCGATCGTCGTATTTGTATATCTGTTTGGCGTGGCTAAAGCGCACAGTGCGTTATCTTGGGTAGGTATGCTGATCGCTTAATCTTCACGTAGCTTTGCATCAAAAAAGGCAGCCTTAGCTGCCTTTTTTGTGCACATTTTTCTACTTGCTGATTAAAAACGCCATCAGACAGTGAAGTTAGAAACGCTTTTGCGCATATCGGAAATATTCTGCTCAAGCACATTCACAGAGTCGACCAACTGGCGGGTACTGGCCTGGTTTTCCTGACTCATATGGCGAGCCTCGGTCAGGTTCTGATTAATGTTGTTTATCACAGATGTCTGCTCTTCAATCGCTGAAGCGACTTGCAGCACCTGATCTTTGATCCGCACCAGCGCGCCCGATACCTCACCTATGTTCGACTCTGAGGCTCTTGCGGTTTCGACCGAGCGCTCAGCGGTTTCTTCACCACCCTGCATACTGTTCACCGCGCGGTTTACGCCACTCTGTAGTTTGTCGATCATGCTGTTAATGTCTTCCGTTGCCTGCTGGGTTTTGCTGGCCAGGCTGCGGACTTCATCAGCAACAACCGCAAAGCCCCGGCCTTGTTCGCCTGCGCGCGCTGCCTCAATAGCCGCATTAAGCGCCAGCAGGTTCGTTTGCTCAGCGATGCCCTTAATAACATCCAGCAAAGAGGCGATGCCTGTGGTTTCCTGTTCCAGCTCGCGGATGACACCGGCTGATTCACTGACGCTGTTGGCAAGCGCTGCAATGTCGGTGACGGCACTGCGGAATTGTTCAGCAATTTCACGGACGTGCTTTTCAGCGTTGGTCGCTTCTTCGGCGACGCGTGTGGATGACTGGCTGACTTCGCCAATCGCCTGTTCCATTTCACGGTTCGCATGAGTCACGTGCTCAAGCTCGGCAACGAACTGAGCTGTGGTTTCCTGACTCTTCTGGGCGCCCTGTTCGAGTTGCTCAGTCGTGCCACGTACCTGATTCGAAACCGTCTGAACATTGGTGACCAGGCTTTGCATGCCTTCAAGGAATTGATTGAAGGTCTTCGCCATTTCACCAATTTCGTCGTTACTTTCAACCGTGAGGCGGCGGGTCAGGTCGCCTTCACCACGAGCCAGTTTATCCAGCGCCCAGGTGGTTCGTTTGATAGGTCGGGTTAACAGCGGTGGAAGCAGGACAATCACTGCGATGATGATGGCAACCGATAAGCCTGTGAGGATGAGCAGGTTGTTCCTCGCGGATTTATTCAGCATGACACCGTCTGAATGCAGAGCGGCGGCTGATTCAGATAGGTTCTCACCAACGGTATCCAGAATCTCACGCGCTGATTCAAATTCTTTTTCGAGCGTCCCTGTGCTGAGAGCTTCTGCTTGCTCATAAGAAATGCGCCCCGAGGTCACATCTGCAACGAGTTTTTCTGACTTAGGGCGCCACTTCGCGAAGGCCGCCAGAAACGCTTCGGCCTGAACCCGTGTTTTGTCATTTACTTGCATATTAATGACGGCATTCAGGCGATCGTACACTTGATCCAGGTTCTCTTTATGAGATGCCTTGAGGCCTTCGTAGCTTCCGCCAAAAGCCAGAGTGCGCTCGGCGATCTGAGCTTGATACAGGTCGCGGTCAGCATTAAGCACCTTATTCAGGGCCGGGGTGTAGGTGCCATTAATCAGCTCTGATGTTGTCGTGACACCACTCAGAGTATTCAGCTGAAGTATGCTGAGGATGACGAGAAGCACCCCAATGACAGCCAAAGGTATACGAAGCTTCAGAGTGAGGCTCAGATCGCGCCAGTTCATACGTTTCTCCACAGAACAGGGACTATCCATAGAGCATAGTTCATGTTGGGCCAGTCGCCAGAGAATTGTGTAACCGGATATGCGGCCTGAAGGCCGCTACTGGGTGCTAGAAGAGAGAGCGTTATCAGGCCTGTAAGCTGAGGAGATCGCGACTGTTATTAACCCGGAACCAACCGGCAATGCTGTAACGATGATTCTTTGCGGGCAGCACTTCGTGAGGAAATTCTTCAGACAGAAAAATCACCAGACGATTCAACACGGGCTGAACCTGCGTAATCAGCTGATCTTCTTCAGCATCATAAATGGCAAGCTCTCCGCCATCGCCGGGCTGCCAGTTGTCGTTCAGGTAATAGACTGTGCTGAGTACGCGATTGGATTGTCCTTTAAAAGCATCGTAGTGCTTTTTGTATCCCGCACCGGGTGGGTAATGCGCGAAATGACTTTCGTATTCAAACAGCCCTAACAGCAGCTCCCGGTTGGCGTAACCGCGCAGGTGCTCCATGGCCGTTAGCCAACCGGATTCTGAGGCGTCTGAGCGATTCATCCACTGGATGGAGTCCTGGCGGATACTACGCGCAATCGTGTGATCGTCGCGACGTCCGATACCGGCTACTTTGAGGTCGCCCGTGTTTTTTATTGCCAATATCCTCTGCTGCAGTGCACGTGAGAGTGCCGCAGGCAGTGCATCGTCTACAACTACATAACCATCGCTGCGAAGCGCATCCATGATGGTATTCAGCAAAGGAAGGCAGCGAGCGGGCACTGCACTGTTATTGATGGCGTTCACGGGCGGGTATCCAAGTAGGCGAGGCGCGGTTATACCCGCCGCAAATCACGGCGTACAACGAGAAAACTTTGTCGTGACGATCAGGGATTCAGCTGCTTAAAAGCGTGTAGGCTGCAAGACCGAGGAAGACGACGGCCGTGAGGCGGCGAGCAAGGTCTAAAGGCAACCGGTCCATTAACCACTGCCCCCAGATCACTACAGGCGCATTGGCGATTAACATGCCCAGCGTGGTGCCCGCAGTAACCCAGAAAAAACTCTGAAATTCCGCGGCGAGAATCACCGTGGCTATCTGTGTTTTATCTCCGACTTCGGCGATAAAAAACAGCAGAGTGGTGGCGATAAAGGCGCCATATTTAGCGAAATTATCGTCGTCATCATCTTCTTTATCCGGAATCAGTACCCAAAGAGCCATCAGGGCAAATGATCCCGCCAGTACATAGTCGACGACTCGACCAGATAACCAGCTTTCCATGTTTTCACCGATCCAGATACCTCCCCAACTCGAGAGACCATGATTCAGTAGAGTGGCAACGAGAATACCGCCAATGATTGCCCACTTATTACGGAAGCGTGCAACTAGCAGGAGTGATAGCAATTGTGTCTTGTCGCCAACTTCGGCAATAGCGACAGCGACGGTAGAGGCCAGAAAAGGTGAGGCACTGAAGGTGGTAATATCAAACATAAAAACTATTCCGGGCGATGATGAGCACAAGATAACGTCACAGCATCGCCCAGCGACTGTGTCGTTATCTCAGGTCTCATCAATCCCGATGACGGGACGTCTGCACCATGAGCTTGAGGCTCAATTATGTTGATACAGACACCAGAATCAGCAGCCTGATTGGCTGTGACGGCAGATTACTCCCCCAAGAGAGCGCTCATAGTAACATTTTCTTATCTGTACGATAAATAAATCTCGTTTTACCTCAAGCGACACCGGTGCAACTATCTGCGCATCTTAACCATACCAACCAGTACCTACAGAGGCGGACTGCCGTGTTATCTCAATCGTTTCGTGATCTTCTGACCATCCTTGCGCGTGCGCCGTCTGTGGTCGGTGCAGAACATTCGTTTTTCCGGGTATTGCAGCGCGCGCTGGAAGAACGCGGAGCCGACGTAAAGTGGTACGAAGGTGTGCTGGTGGCACAGGGGCGCCGCCCGCACTCTTTAATGCTGTCGGCCCACATCGACCGTCATGGTCTGATCTGTACTGGCCCGAACGAGTTTCAGTATGCCGCGTTTGTGTCAGGCGGTCGCTCTGACCTGCTGGGTAATTCTGTTTCTGAAGAACTGATGCAGCTGATTGTTGACCGCATGGGTGACGAGAAGGTTTTCGCTTATGAGCCATGGTCGGGCATGTACCGTGGCCGTGGCAGTATTCGTCAGACGTATGTGTGTCCGCATCGCAATAACCTGATCTTCGAACTCGAAGGTCTTGAGCACGTGGTCGCGGGTACGCCAGTAGCCTTTCAGGATGATCTGCGCATTACCGACGACAGCGTAACCGGCCAGATGGATAACGTTCTTACGGCGGCCATTCTGGTGTACCTGTTTGAACTGGGCTTTGAAGGCACCGCTTTCTTTACCGCACAGGAGGAAGCGGGCCGGAGCTGGCGTTACCTGCTGGAATGGTTCCGCCGTTTTGGTGGATCAACCAACCAACTGGTAGTGGTGGATACCAGCCCGTTCCCGGATGTGCCCACTGCACGTGAGCATACGCTGACGCTGCGCCACAGTGATGCCAATGCCGAGTTTAATGAAGAGCTGACTCAACAACTGGCTGATACCTGTGAACGCATGGGTATCACCTACCAGTTTAAAGACAGCTACATTAAGGCGCAGAACGCAGCACTGGAAGCGCAGGGTGAATCGCCAAAGTCACTGGGTTCGACCGAGATGGGGCGGATTATTTCAGCGTCAGGCGGGCTGGTGGACGGGACGACACTGCAGATACCGACCACGGGATATCACACCATGGATGAGAGTGCATCTGTGGTAGCCTGTGAAGCGTTTATTGATGTGCTGTGTGATCTTGCTGGTATTCAGCCGGAAGAGTGATACAGAGTGCCTGTGAGAAACTATGAGTAAACTACCCACGCCTGATCTTAATGATCAGGCCGACAACTGCTTGCTGATCGCTCGCGGTGACGACGTATCACCGCATTGGCTGGTCTATGAAGTGCATCGGGATTTTTTGTCTGCACCGCGTACCTTTGCAGTATTTCGCTTATGGTCAGAATACGATTTTGACTGGTTAGGGGATGAGTTCACCGAAGGTCTGCAATGCATCAGTGCGGCGGATCAGCACTGGCGTATCAGTCTGCCCAGACTGAGGTTTGAGTGCTGGGGTGAACTTGAATTTATTCAGACCTGTTACGGCGCCGCATCGGCCTCTGAGGCGTTGGTGCGTGCTCTGACGCCGGATTAATCGTCGTTAGAGGCTGAGTCTGCGTCTGAATTTGAAATTGGAACCGATTCTGATTCTGGAACCGGATCGGTGGTGTGAATATCATCAATCCGCTCTCGCAGCTCTCCTATTTGTCCGGCCGGGCGAATAATATGAAAACCGTAACGGGTTTCTACCGGGCCAATCCAAGGGCTGCTGCCGTCGTATTCCTGCATGGCCTGAATCATCTCTTCGGGCAGATCATCGACGTCGTGATCTCCCGCAAATCCTTTGTTTGAACCCGACGGGCAGGCTGAGTGTTCGGCCGCCAGATCTTCAAAGCGGGCGCCTAACGTCAGCTCTTTGAGAATATCGTCAGCCAGCAACGGGCTTTTCAGAAGAATATGGTTCAGCGGGATGATGGTCACTGGAAGCCTCCGGAGGATTGGATCGTCGGCTTCCAGTATAGACGCTATCTCAATAGAGAAAGGGCAGGGGTACTTCCGGGGGAATTATTTGGGCAGGCGGTGCTGAGCGAGCAACTGACCTGAGATGATCGACAGAATGCAGAAGCTCAGAAACCACCAGAAACCATCGAGCAGCGTCGCCTGCATTTCAGCGGTCGCTTTGGCGGTTAAAAATGCCACCAGAATACCGACCACAAACACATCGACCATCGACCACTTGCTGATCGCGGCGACAATGCGCCAGCGCAGATCGCTTGGCCACAACCAGGTGAAGAGAATCGTCAGACCTTTAAGTACTGGGATAACCACACTGAAAGTCACGATCAGAAATGCCACCAGGGCATAACCCTGATCATTCAGAGATGTCACCGTCTCCCAGATGGAACGGGTCTCGTTGAACAGTTCTGCCTTCAGGCCAAACATATTCACGCTGGCCTTAATCGTCATGATCGGCTCAGTCACCCCGGGCCAGAGTACCACGTAGCTGGCAATGGCCAGTAACAGGCCGAGGCGCTGTGCCCAGGTAGACTGTTGCAGGCTGTTGACCAGACGGTTCATGCTTTCGCCTTCAGCGGAAATTGATCGAAAGTGATGTTATCGGTGCCTTCGCGCAGAACGCGGCGCAGGTTGTGGTGGTTATCAACGTCTGGCGTCGCCAGCACATCACGATAATGTTCGCCGAACAGACGCAGCGTCGTTTCTTTGTCCAGCTCCAGTAGCTGACTCAGAGCAAACACCTTAGCGCTGCCCTGATTCTGGTCTGCGCTATTCATCACGCCGCCGTTATTGAACGCGG
This sequence comes from Thalassolituus sp. UBA3500, assembly GCF_002377545.1. NCBI lineage: Bacteria > Pseudomonadati > Pseudomonadota > Gammaproteobacteria > Oceanospirillales > Oceanospirillaceae > Thalassolituus > Thalassolituus sp. UBA3500. The sequence goes on from NZ_DFQB01000059.1 coordinate 186,323, forward strand.
TTGGCGTGAAATCGTACCAGCCTTCGATAAACGCCAGTGTCGATGCAAACATATGCTCATCGGTGGTCAGAGAATCCAGAAATTCAGACTTGGCTTTGGCGAAATCGGTCATGAGCGTCCTCAAAATATGGGCTTAATAAAAGTAAGAATAAATACGAATTTATGAGAGGCGACAAATTAGCAGAAATGCCGCGGGGCTGCTATGTCTGAACAGGCTAGTGTATGGGTACTCGCCGGGCGTGAGTGAAGCGCTTCTTCCAGTAATCGGAGGTCAGATACGAGACCATAACCCCGCGACTGCTCGACACATGCAGAAACTTATCCTGCTCTATGTAAATGCCGACATGCCGGGAGTTCACTCCTGTATCAAAAAATACCAGATCCCCGGAGCGCAACGAGTGTCGAGAGACCGGAACACCCTGACTGGATTGTTGGCGGGTGCTGCGCGGCAGTTGGGTATTAAATTCATCACGAAACGTCACGTATACCAGCCCTGAGCAATCAATCCCACGCTCTGATAAACCACCAAGGCGATGGGGCGTGCCCTGCCATTGCTGGTATTCATTGTAGAGGCGGGAGCGGACATCCGGGTTTTCAAACTGGATTGAACTCTGGCTATCGGGACCGGGAAGCGCCTGAAAGCCAGAGCAACCAGAGAGCAGTACTGTAAAAAACAACAGACTGCTCCAGACCTTAACGGGCATCAATCAACGACCGTACATGCCAGTGATTGAGGTTTTCTCTATGGTATTCGCATTCACCATATAGCCGATCAGAGCAGCGCTGGCGTCTTTTGGTAGGTCCAGCTGCTCAACAGACAGGGCGTGCACTGTGAATATATAGCGGTGAGGGTCATCACCCACTGGCGGACATGCGCCACCAAAACCGTAAGTGCCAAAATCTGAGCGGCCATGCACCGCGCCATCAGGCAGATTTTCGCCCCCGGTCATGCCTGCATTAGTTGGCAGAGTCGTGACATCCGCCGGGATGTTATAAACAATCCAGTGCCACCAACCCGAACCTGTAGGTGCATCCGGGTCGTAGACTCTGACCACATAACTCTTGGTGCCCTCAGGGCCTGCTGTCCAACTCAGATCGGGTGAGATATTTTCCCCTTCGCAACCAAAGCCTTTAAACACCTGAGTATTCGCCAGGGTGCTGCCGTCGGCAAAGGTGTCACTTGAAACAGCAAAATCGTCAGCCAGAGCACTACCTGACATAAGTGCCAGAGTGGTACCCAGAAGGGTTGCGGTGCGGCGCATAAAAGTCTCCTGTTTAAATACTGAAAAGCGGACTCTTAAACTATCAGTCTTTCAATAATTTTTCATAGACTTCTTGCGAAAAGAGGCGAGACGGTGTCGGGACATCCTAATAACCATTCATTAACTCTCGATTAAAGGATGGGACCTGCACGCCAACGAATGGCGCTATGAGTCTATTCGGTCAGGCGTATGGATTCTCGTCAGGGGCCGATATTTGCCCATTGCTCGACACCTATGGCGTTCATCACCAGCTGAACGGATAAGGCCGCCAGAATCATCCCCATGATCTTCGTCAGCAGAGATGCACCACCACTGCCAATCACCGCAAGAATACGGTCTGAGAAAAACATCATCACCCAGGTAATGGCCAGCGTTGCTACGACAATAAGCCCCGTCATCAATTGCTGAGCAATCGGGTAGATCTGGTTATCGGTTAGCAGAATCACCGCAAGAATAGCGCCGGGGGTTGCCGTGGCTGGGATCGCAATCGGGAAAATGGCCACATTGTGGTCAGGCTCTTTGCCCGAGCTCTGGTCGTTTTCAGTAAAGATCATCTGCAAACCGAACAGGAAGAGGATAATGCCACCCCCCAACTGGAACGACAGCAAACTGATGCCCATGGCTGTCAGCAGCACCTGACCAATCACCAACGAACCAATCAGAACGCCGCCGGCATACAGCACAGCGCGGGTCGCGGTTTTACGACGCTGGGTAACTGACATGCCCGCAGTTAAGGCAGAAAATATGGCAAGCGTGCCAATAGGATCAATGGTTGCCCAAAGAATCAGGGCATCCTGTATGGCTTTATCAAACATGGGTGGTATCAAGCATAGTGGCGTCCCGGAACAGAACGCCGACTATAGCAGACCGCCTGTACCGCAGGGCAGACGGAGAAGTGCAAAGCTACGTCAGATCTTACAGGCACCGCCTTCGCAGCCATCGTCTTCCTGCTCCTGGTACGACTCAGGATCGATCTCACCTAACTCCATATCATCCAGGAAGGACAGCTCATCCCAGTCGGTGGATTCTTCGGCTTTCTTTGGCTCTGCTACGGGTTCGCTCATGATGGCCTCGCATAAAAACGTTGCTGTAAAACTCAGCCTAAAGAATGCCTGAATTACACCTCAGGTCAAACACTGGCTTAAGATGGCACTCAGTGTTGCAGTGGTGGGCTTACGAAAGCTGCTTTGCGGTCGATTCCATGATCTCTGAAGGGATATGGGTTAAGAGACTATCTGGTACTTCTAGTATGAGTTTCTGGTCAGGAAACTGTCGAAGGTGAACTCTCAGATAATTGCTGCGTAATAGCCTCCCCACCAAACGACTCAGAAATAAAGGTGCTTTTGCAGGTGGCAGCCCTCTCTTTTCGACACTTATAGTAATGTCACTCCACGGTATAAAAAGATCCTTGTGACCGAATTTGAATAGGAAGAGAACTTTAAGGTAAAGGCCTTGAGTAGTGACTGCGATTTTCAATGACCCATCGCAGCGGACCTCCCCAACATATCCACTAACCGCGCGGAATTGTAAGCGATCCCCTGTAAGCCTTTTGATGCCGTACTTCTCAGAAAGGGTCTTCCAGCCGCTGTTTGAACTTAATTTTGCTAAGATTCCGAACCAGGCACACAGAAACAAACCTAGGAACCAGTATGAACCCAGGAATGACATGAGCAGGCTTTCAAAGCTGGTTGCATACCATTGAGCTGAAGTGGGCACTTCGCCACAACAACCCGCATAGAATTGGACTGCGAAGAATAAAACAAACGAAATAGCCCCAACTAAACCAGAAATTCTAAGAATCGATTTCATAATACTCGAACATGTTCGTTCTAGCCGTACGTCAGTCATTATTAACTAGGATACACTTCTTCCACTGCCACTGATTTACATATGACATAGCATGTATCAAATACCAAAGCCTTGTATCCACCCTCTGGGGTATGTGAGGGAACAAAGTTGGTGTGAATATAGTTATCCACTGCAACCTTATATATATCCATCAGAGGTTTGGGCCCACGTGCCAGTAATCCATTAGAGCCCTCGCAGAACGCTATAGCGTGCCCTACATCGTATGTATTGGCGAAGTCGGCAAGTGAGCGCCAGTCACCAAGTACTTTCTCATGCGCCTCCCAGATTCTGCCCAGTAGTTCGTACCTACTTTCTGGTTTTGATGTGTAGTAAAGGTAACCCTGTTGTTCATTGTAGCTCCACAGTAGCTGGTGAGAGCTTGTGAATTCGACCTCCCCTGAAACACAAGGAAGAATCTCGGTTTCCTTCACTCCGTGGCAAATGATTCTGAAATGGCGGGAGACTTCAGGATCATTCCAATCATCACACAGGAAATCAATGACTAAATCATCTGTGTAATCTACAGTCAGAATACGTCCGTTCAGATCGTCATATAGATTTTCTGATAATTCTTCGATGTTCATAATTCGATGTTCATAAGAAGGGGCAGCTAATAATTTTCGTCTTGAATGAATATTGGATTACTTTGGCACCAGTGTTAAGCACTATCTCCGTCGGCTGGAGTAACTGCGTAAGTAGGATTGAGCCCAGATGCGCCACGGCATTCTGTATACTTTAAATCTTGACCACCTGTCTACTTCCCCCGCCTTTCCTGTTCGGCAAAGGTAAAGTCCGCCAAAAAGAAGACCTAGAACGTCTCCTGTGATGGCAGATATCAACATACCAGTAGTAAGTATCCATGCAGAGTTGATCAAGCCCCATTCTATGTCCAGCTGATTTGAAGCAGCGAAGAACATAGTTAACCCTATCAACCTACCAATGACAGAAAAATCCTGAAACTGCTTATGTATTTTAAGGGTTTTCATTGGTTTGATACTCTTCGTCCAGTAGTGAATATCATCCAGATTGGCTGGCCTTGTTAATATTTATCAGTATCCATCTTTAATTTGTTAGATATTGACCTGAGAAGCCTTACAGTCTTTTCTTGTTTGATCAATCGGATGATGTTGAAAAGAACTAACATAAAAATTGCGGCAATCAGATAGATTTTCTTATCATTATATAATCCAAGAGAAATGAATATAGAAGGTGGGATTATCTCGACCGCCCAGATATTAATACGCTGAGATAATTTTACTGGGAGCTTGCTGTACGCATCTATAAGTAACTTTTCGTCTTTAGTAAATATCATTAGTTAGCTCTATTATAGTCCGGTTGTGTTATATGCTAAACGTTTTCTGCCTTTAGTTTTTAAGTGCTTATAGGCTTGTATGTCCGTGTTTGTTTGCCATCCAGCTAGGCGGCGCACCACCTTGCCAGCCAATTCGTTTGCTTAAGCCTAAAACCTGCTTAGAACTAAACTTTACATTGCCGTCAAATATCGAGTTGGCTATTTCTGCGCGAAGCTTATCAAGGAACTTTTGATTTACACCCAATATATTTATTGTGTTTTCTGACTCCTCATAGCGATAAAGGGCAACAGCATAGGCGATAAATCTAGCGTCTAACTTCAGATGCTCTACAGTAGCCTGCACCTGCATTACAGTAAATTGATCCTGCTGTCCATATCGCTTTATCAAAGCTGGCCCAAGCTCATGAATATAGCTCTTGAAGGCTTTTCGTAACTTCCATTTACGCAGGCACTCAATCATGACATTTAATTCCCAGCCTTTTGGGGCGTGCTTTTCAGGGGTAACAGCGGCCGATTGTTACGTGGTTCCACAGTCATAAAGACCTTCAATAAATTCATTAAACGAACCCGCCAGTTTGGTCATGTTAAACTCTGAAGGCTCAACTTCGTCATCATATTCGTAATGATTCCAATGGTAAACTGCACCAAATTCCTCTGACCTGAGGGCTAAACAGTACACGTCGCCACCAGGGCTCTCTCCGAAGGGTAGGTAGTAGTCAAGAATCAGGCCTCTATATGCTTTAACATTTTTTTCTAAATCATCGTGATTCGAATCTTCTCGTATAGCATATAGGAAGCCAACAAAATCAAAGTGCTCTCCATTGACTCTAACCCCGTCCGGAAATGGGCGTCCACCGTTACGTCTCATTAAAAATTCAATATACTCTGGAGGAAACTCTACAGAAAGCTCTCTTTCAGCTTCTTTGATATCAGTTCGTTTAAGTTGCTCGTATGAGCTGTCAATTTGAAGCATTATGATCTACTCGTGCACGTAACGCCGGCCAGGAGGTTCTGTTATACGTTGCTTTACCCCCAAAACCTGATGATAAGATTTACATGTAAATTCGATAACTGACGAAGTAACTCCGAATCAAAGCAAGCTATGGCAGCTCCATCTTCTGGCTGAACCAGGCAGTCTAGATCTATTGTCCAGCCACCTTCTTCGAGCTCTTTTAGCTTTTCAGTCTTACCGCCGAGAAGATCAACCCATCTTCTCAACTGCTCCTCAATATGGAGGTCTTTGTCTGGAGTGAACAATTTCCATGCTGTATTTTCTCCCTGTTTAGTACCTACCGACGCATTATCTGGCATCATTTCGAGAATTTTAGAAATTTCCTCGAAGCCGAAGCTCCCTTCTCTATATATGACAAATACCGAATTTTCAGACTGACTCATAATAGGTTACGTATAACTCCCAAAGCACCGAACGAGCGCAGCGAGTCCAAGGCCTTTGTTTGTTATGTGCTCACTCATACTTTTTCCACTGGGCTTTGATATCTTTATATTGATTGGGAAGATTATCTTTTGCCTCGGCTATAGAGCCACAAACGGAATCTTGCTCTTTTTCCCAATTAAAATCACAGCTGAATCTATAAAACGCTTCTGAGTCTTCGTACTGGCAGATTGCTAAACCAAATATTTTTGTGGCGACTTCCCCTGTCTCATAGCGAATCACTCCAAATGGCTTTTCGCCGGACCAAGCCCATTCGAGGACTTTAGCACCGTCAATTTCTTGTGGTGGTTTGCTCATCCTTTACCTGACATATAACGCCCGGCCTTTGGGCGCGCGCTTTTTGCGCGTCCCGCCACGCTTTTCAGTGGCCTAAACGGCCGCTTGTTGTACGAATCTAGCTTTTGATTCGCCACGGACCAGACTCCGAGACCCGCTCAATTAATTTTTCTTTTGCTAACTCTTGAAGGATAGCCACTAACCAATATTGCTGGTTAGATGAGGTTGCAACCGGATAGTCTCCCCAGTCGAGTCCGCATTTTCTGAATATCACCGACTGTTTTAAACCATCTGAACCTACACCACAGTCAGGATCTGACTTCATAAATTCAAGTACTAACGATTTGGCCAGCACTCGAATATCTGCACCTCGTTTCGTGAAATCAGACATATGACTAGCTCCTACAGTTGAATGTACGTACAACAGTTTATTCGTGAGCGTGCTCATTTGCACACCTGACTCCTTTTTGATAATCCGAGCATAACCCCCCGTCACCACTATGAAAAGCGCCTGAGGCGACGCCTTTTGCCAGTGTGAAAGTGTGCATGCGCGTTTACACCCCTTCGCCGCCTTTACATCCGGCACACTATCACCCCATCAGGTTTTGTAACTCACTGATTCCAATGGGTTATTTATTATTGATAAGTTTCATAGTGTGCATGCTCGTTTTGCCCTGATCCTGCAAATGAGCAATGAATTTAACGGTGTTGCGAACTATACTGTTTATGTATACAGTGTTTTCTTATGAGCATTTGCCCGTGTGTCTGGGCAGGAGTGACGTACCCATGAGTGAGCCTGGCCGTAAGGTATTGCATATCGACTGTGACTGCTTTTTCGCGGCGGTTGAGATGCGTGAGCAGCCGCATCTGCGTGATGTGCCGATTGCGATTGGTGGTGAGTCTGACCGGCGCGGTGTTATCGCGACCTGTAATTATCCGGCTCGGGCATTTGGGGTTCGCTCAGCGATGGCGACGGCGACGGCACGGCGTCTTTGCCCGGATCTTGTGTTGCTGCGTGGTCGTATGGAGCTGTACCGTGAGGTTTCTGCTCAGGTGATGGATATTCTGAGGCAGTATTCTCCGTTGCTTGAGCAAGTGTCGGTTGATGAGGCCTATCTTGAGTTAGATCCGGATCATCAGGCGAGTATGATTGCGTCTGAAATTCGTGAGCGCGTCAGGCATGAGTTGGGTATCAGTGTGTCGGTGGGTGGTGCGCCCAATAAGTTTCTGGCTAAGGTCGCGAGTGACTGGAATAAGCCCGACGGTCAGAAGATGATCCCTCCGCAGGAGGTGGATGAGTTTGTGAAGGCATTGCCCGTTGGGCGCATACCGGGTATCGGCCCTGCGCTTCAGGCACGTTTGAAGGTGTTGGGCATAGAAACCTGCGACGATGCCCGAGCCTGGGATCTTAATGAGTTGGTTCGCCGTTTTGGTCGCTCGGGTGTGCATTTATACCAGCGTTGTCGGGGGCAGGATAACCGGCCATTGAGCATGGATCGTGAGCGAAAATCAGTCAGTGTCGAACGTACCTATGCTCAGGATAAAACCCGCCACGAAGAATGTGTGGCTGAGGTCGCGGCTCTCTACGAAAAATGGCAGGAGAGGGTGAGCCGAACCCCCTGGAAACCGGAGGCTCTGGCGCCTTTCGTAAAAGTGAAGTTTGCTGATTTTACCCAGACCACCATGGCGGATATTCAGGAATCGGCAACGCCTGAAGGGTTTCAGCGGTTGTTGTTGCAGGCTCTTAAACGTGAGGATAAGCCTGTACGCCTGTTAGGTATCGGTGGGCGTTTTCCTCAGGTCAGTGAGAAGCAGCTGAATCTGTTCTGAAGCTTGTATCGCGCTATATCCTTTAGAAGCTGCGCATGTGCGACAACCTGTCGCATTTCCTCTTTGCTGTACGTCACTATAATTCGTCGCACTTGAAACCTACTGACAGGATGACATCGTGCGCCGACCATTTACTTCTGCTCTTCCTTCTTTACTTCAGGCTTCTTTTCTTCAGGCTTCTTTCTTTCGGCCTTCTTTTTCACTTGCTGCTGTTCTCTCTTCAGCGGTTTTGCTGACGGCGTGCGGTGGTGACAGCAGTTCATCGACAGAAATTGTTGGGCCTCGTGAAATTTCAGCCACGATTCCGTTTGCTGCCGTCGTTGGTGATGCCAGTGTTGAATGTGGTGAGGATTACCTGAACGTGGGTAGCGATGCCACGACCGTTAGTTTTGTCGATTTTCGTTTCTATGTTCACGATTTTAAGCTGGTCACGGATGCTGGTACTGAAATTAACGTCAGCCTTGATGATGTATTGACCGACGGTTCAGATGAGAGCAGCCCGTCCCAGAACAGCCGCGTCGCTCAGCTCGATTTTCGTGACACTTTGGGGTGCGAAGCAGACGCCGATGCAAACCCGAACTTCAACGATGGTGTGCAAGTCAACGCGACGGTTGAAGAAGGCGTAACGGTCACGGCCATTCGCTTTACCTTGGGAGTACCGTTTGATCTGAACCACAAGGATCAGGCAGCGGCCGAGGAGCCTTTGCGCAACCCGGGCCGGGCGTCGGGCGCGGGCTGGAACTGGCAGGGCGGCTATAAGTTCACGGGCATTGATGTGGCTCCAGTCGGTGGCTGGACTGACCCGCAAGACGGCGAGCGTACCGGCAATCGTTGGAATATGCACCTGGGTAGCACGGGTTGCCCAGTGTCGGTATCCGATCTGGAGTCGGGCACCGAGCCAGAAACCTGTGAAAATCCTAACCGCCCTGAAATCACGATTGAGCTTGGCGCTATTGATGTCGAGCAGGCTGAGATCGTGATCGATTACGCGGCGCTGGTCAGTGGCGTCAGCGTGGCACAGGACGAGGGTGGTGCTCCGGGATGTATGTCTGGCACGACCGACCCAGAGTGTGGGGTTGTATTTGCTAATCTGGGTTTAGCCTGGGGCGAAAATGCAGAGTCTGAACAATCGGTATTTTCCGTACGTGAGAAAGCAGCCGCTGAGTGATCAGATCTGTGTTTGCTGTGTTCAGAATTAACGTTACCGGATTATTCGCTCTTGTTGCAGCCACTCTGTTTCTGAGTGGTTGCCAGACAGAGAGCCAGACGCTCGTCGACGATGCCGGTGCGCGTGAGTCGGCGTTCGACTGGCGTGTTCCTGCATCGGTTCCTTTGCCGTATGAGCCGGACGATAACCCAATGACGGAAGAAAAATTCCAGTTGGGGCGTCATTTATTTTATGACGCACGGCTCTCGGTAAATGGTGAAATCAGTTGTGCCAGCTGCCATGAACAGGCCCGCGCTTTCAGCGATGGTCAACAGCACCCAAGCGGTGCGACGGGTGAAGTCCATCCGCGCAATAGTCAGTCACTGACCAATGCCGCGTATTTTAATAACCTCACCTGGGGCAACCCAGCTCTGGCCACAATCGAGCAGCAGGTTATGTTGCCACTCTTTGGTGAGTCGCCGATCGAGCATGGTATCAATGAGGATAATTTCGAACAGATTCTGATGTCGATTCAGGCAGACGAAACGTATCTGCGTTTATACGCCGAGGCGTTTCCTGAGCAGGACGAGCCGTTGTTAGGCGAGCTGGCCTGGGATAACTCGGTAAAAGCCATTGCCTCGTTTGTGCGTGGGATGACGTCGTTCGACAGCGCCTTTGACCGTGGCGAAATGAGCGACGCTGCGAAACGTGGCGAAGCTTTATTTAACAGCGAGCGTCTGGAGTGCTTCCATTGCCACGACGGGTATAACTTCAGTGATGCGACCATTGATCGCGGTGTCACTTTTCTTGAGCCGTTGTTTCACAATACCGGTCTCTACAATATTGACGGTATGGGGGCCTACCCAGACCCGAATACCGGCCGCCATGAGGTGACGGGCAACCCCGATCACATGGGGCAGTTCCGCACTCCATCATTGCGCAATGTCGCCGTAACCGCGCCGTACAATCACGATGGTTCGGTGCCGACGCTTGAGGGCGTGATTCGTAATTATGCCGCAGGCGGTCGTGTTATTGCGTCAGGTGAACATGCCGGCGACGGGCGAATGAACCCTTTAAAGGATGGCGTGTTGGTGTCGTTCCAGATTACCGACGCCGAGGTCGATGATCTGGTGGCATTTCTTGAATCTCTGACGGACGACGCTTTCCTCACTGATCCCCGGTTTTCTGATCCGTGGCGCTGATCAGGCGCCAGACACTATTTTTGATTCGCTGGAAAACCATAATATGAAGATAACCCTGACTCCTTCTAAGCGTCTGGCCTGTGCGGCGGGGATGTCTGTCGTGTTAATTCTGCCGTCTCAGGCGTCTGCGCATTATATTCCCGCAGAGGGTGAGCCTGTGCAGGTTCACGGCACGGTGATGACCACCTGGCGCTCTGCGTCGCCTGTTGACGAGTACGAGTTCTGGCAGATTCCTGGCACCTCTATGGGGGGCGATGCCTGGCCTGTGTCGCAGGGCGTGAGCCTCGATGAGGTATCTGTGATGGCGGCTAAGCGGCTTGATCAGAATACTTTCGTTAAGTTGGGAGTGAGCACGCACGATGGCAGTGATGGACATCAGAGTGTAGGTATTGAGCACGCAAGCCTGGGGTTTGTCTGTTGTGATTCAAAAGGCCCATGGGTGGTCGAGGCTGGTCGTATGACTGCCGCATTTTCGCCAGAGTTGTTGGCGCACAGATCTGCTTCAGAGTTTACCGAGCCGTCGTTAATTGCCGATGTGTTTTTTGGTCGTCATTTTCATGATCAGGGCTTACGTGTGTGGCTGCACGAAACGGCTGGCTGGTCTGCTGGAGCAGAGATCTGGCAGGGAAAAGCGTTCCCTGCAACTGATGGTAGTGATGGCGGTGCCTGGGATGCCTTTGCGCGCTACTCATTTTCTGTTGGTTCTGTCGATGCCAATATCGGCGCCTGGCATTACCGGGCTCAGGCCACGTCGCGTGCGGACCACAGATACGGCGGCGGGCATCAACATACACCCGTCGCCGCGCTGGGTGAGGTGGCTACGATATTTCCTGACGTGCGTTACACGGGTGATGTTGATCTCACCGGTGTTCATGCGGGCAGCAGCGTTCGCATTGGCGCTGAATCTACGCTTGGAATTAAAGGGGCGTGGGCTCAGTTAAACATGGAGGGTGTGCTGCACGATTCAGGAAGTCGCGAAGCCGATATTGTCGCAGACCAGTATGCGGTTTGGTTGCAGCCCTATCTTACTTTGCACAACCATACGGTGTCGTTGCGTGCGGAGCGACTGGTCGCGGATAACACCCTGACGGGTGCCGCCGCTGCCACCTTAGGCGAAGGCGCTGGCCTGCTCAGTGAAGATGGCCACACCCCTGAACGTTTTTCACTGTCGTGGCTGTATCAGTGGCGCCCTCAGATCGAGTTCAGGGCTGAATATATTTCAGATCAGACGTTGCCTGAAGAGCAGGACCGCTTTGCGGTGGGGGTGGTGTGGCAGGGGAGTCTATTGTCAGGGCATGCCGGTCATTAAGCGGCATGTCCGTCATTAAGCGGCATGCCTTAGAGCAGCTTAGCCCATCAGGTCTGCAAACATTCCCAGCGGAAACAGCAGCAGTGATGTCCAGCTGAGGATAATCCCTAACGCAGCTCCGACGGCAACGTCGGTTGGGTAGTGCATGCCAAGGATGACGCGTGACAGAGCAACCAGAAACGCGAAAGGCACAACGATGTACGCCAGCGGCGGGTATGCCCAAGTGAAGAGGACAGCAAAATTCACGGCATTCATGGTATGACCCGACGGAAAGCTGTATTTATCCAACGGGGCTGTGTGTGCGTGAATGTCCGGAAATGAAATAAACGGGCGCTTACGTACCAGGCGATTTTTCAGCTGGCTGTAGATCAGAATGCAGACCAACCCAGCGACTGTGATATGGCCAAGTTTTGCCAGACCTTCCATGCCCGCCAGCAGAGGCAGAGCAAGCGCCAGTGAATACCAGAAAACACCATCGCCCAGACGGCTGATACCTTTAAAAAACAGGCGGATAGCCCGCATGTGCCCCATACGGTTGAGGCGTTGGCAGAGGCTTAGTTCAAAGTGATCCGCTTTGCGGAATAGAAACTCGGCTCTTGCTTCGCGCTGCTTCAGAATGTCCATTGCTTGTTACCTCTGTCTGAGCTGCAGCCAGATGCTGCAGAAACTCACTGATAATGCTGTCCCATGAAATGCCTTGAGCAATGTCGCGGGCGTTTTTACGAATATGTTTGAGCAGGTTCGGGCGCTCGCTGAGCGACAGAGCGGCACGTATGAAGGCCTGTTCATCGCCAAACGGTGGCAGCATCGCGCTGTCTTCGTCCTGAGTGTGTTCGTGGGCGGCGGCGTAATCGAAACTGACAACGCCCAGTTGGCTGGCGAGTGCTTCGGTGACGACGTTGCCAAAGGTGTCGGTCAGGCTTGGAAACAGAAAAATATCGCCGCTGGCGTAATAGCGGGAGAGTTCTTCTCCACGGCGGATACCCGCGCAGATAATCTCAGGATGACGCTGACGAATGCTTTCCAGTTCAGGTCCGTCGCCTACCAGTACCAGGCGAATGCTGTTGTCCTGATTTTTCAGTTCTTCGTAGGTGCGCACTACCAGCTGCAGATTCTTTTCTGCTGCAATGCGTCCCACGTAGAGAAGGACTGGCGTGTCATCATTAACACCCCAGCTGGCCCGCAATTCCTGGTTACGATGTTCAGGCGAGAATTGTTCGCTGTTTACGCCGCGTGCCATGACGCTGACGCGTTCGAAACCGTGACTGTTTAATTCGTCGGCCTGCGCCTGTGTTGGCACCAAAGTGGCGGCTGTATTGTTGTGGAACCAACGCATGTAGCGGTAGCCCAGGTTCTCGATAAGGCCGAGTCGGTAGTGTTTGCCATACTGGTGGAAATTCGTATGGAAGCCGCTGACAACGCCGGTGCCGAGTTTTTCTGCCGCTTTACAGGCAGCCCAGCCCAACGGACCTTCGGTAGCTACATAAATGGCTTGAGGGTTGAAATTCTTCAGAGCGGAAAGAACACGGCGGTAGTAGGGCAGGCCGAACTTAAGTTCTGGGTAGCCAGGAATCGGTAAGCCCGGAAGAGTAAGAGAATACTCGTCGCCGTGATCATGCTTATTCTGGCGCGGTCGAATAATCTGAACTTCGATACCGCGTGCTCGCATGCCGGATACCAGAGTCGCCAGTGTGTGCGCTACGCCGTTGACTTCGGGGGCGTAGGTTTCGGTCACAATGGTGATTCTTGAGAGCTCTGGTGTCATCGCATTTGCCTGTTCTTCGTGCATATACACTACTTTGCAATTGCGATATGACAGAAAGGTTTCAGCTCGGTGAAGCTATGATGACGAAAAGAGAGGTTGTTTAAATTAAGTAAAATGCGGTGTGTGCCCTGTTAAAAGGGCACACATTTAAGGCTCAGGGTTTACCTTCGCGGTAGTAAGAAGGTGCGTTTTGAGTCCAACGACGGAATGCCTTGCGGAAGTTAGATGGGTCACTGTAACCGACCAGCGCGGCAATCTCTTCAATCGGCAGGTTCGAGCTGCGCAGGTATTCAATGGCCATTTCTTTGCGCACTTCATCGAGAATACGCTGATACGACGTACCCACATCCTGCAGACTGCGGCTGAGTGTCCGGGTTGAGGTTGCCAGCTGGCTGGCGACGTCGTCGACCGGCGGGAAGTGCCCAGGATTGCTCAGCAGTATGCGGCGTACCTTGGCAATGATGCCTTCTTTGGGGCCCATGCGTGCGAGGATTTCTTCACACTGGCTCTCGGCCATAGCTGCCGTCGCTTTGTCGGCCATGACCAGTTTGAAGTCCAGTACGGTGTTATCAATGATGAACTCGGTACGAGGCTGATCAAATTTAACAGTGCAGTCGAAGAATTCTTTATAGCGGGCGGCGTATTCGGGTTCTGGGTGATTAAGGTGTACTTCAATCGGCTGGGCATCGTAGCGTCCGGTCAGGAAGCGGGCCAGCGTAGAAAAAGACGCCACAAACACATCACAGATCATGCGGTAGATGTGTTCGAACGGGATATGGCTGGTCAGGCGTACCGCCGAGGTTTCACCCAGGTTCATCACTTCAAAGGTGAACGCTGGGTCGACCAGTGTGTGGTATTTAATCCCCAGTTGCAGTGCACTGCGCAGGTCGGCACAGCTGAGAATGGCATAGCCCAGCATACCGAACTGGTTAATATTGATGGCTGCGCCGAGGTCCAGGCCGACACTGTCGTCCGGGTAGTTACGGATCAGGTTCTCAGCCAGAAATAACAGCTGTTGATAGGTCAGACGTGCAGATGGGTCATCCAGCACTTCAGCGCTGATGCCTGTGTTTTTCAGAAGGTCGTCACGGCTGACGCCTTTATCTTCGCCGACTTTCAGCATGGTGGCCGGAATGTTCACCGGTACCAGTGGATCTGTCAGACTCCAGGTGCCTCTGATCATGGGGTATCCGTTTTATTGTTATGCCTGTCGCTCAAGGCGTTAGGTTACACGATTCGGTGGTTTTTAATCACTGGCCGAATTTTAACGTGTTCGATGACGCCATACCTTACTATAAAGAGGGCATTTAACGCCATACGGCAATGTAACCAAATGTATCAGGGGGTGCGGAAGCGGTGGCGGTGCTTGCTCAGAAAGCGGCCGAACTCAGACAGCTGAGCGCTGCGTTTCGACGACATTAAGTGCAAGATAACCTTGTTCAGGCCCTGTGAGGACTTGTTGCAGAAGAAAAATGCGTGCTTGCCTTCTTTTCCGAGTGGCCCAGAAGAAATGGCAGAGAAGCCACATTGCCTGAACAGAACAACCAATGCTTCGGCGCTTTGCGGGTGCATCAGAAACCACCAGTATTTGCTCCTTATACGTTCCAGAGCTTCCTGGCGAATGCCTTCAATAACGACGGTCGCTGGTAACATAGCGTCGCGCTGGCGTGCTCCGGCGTAGCGGATCAGAGGCAGTAGTTGAGGTAATAGCTCGTGGGAGGTCAGCAGCAAACGGCCGTCCCATTCTCTGTGTGTGGCTGTGAGTGTGCGTGGTATGTCGCGCATCTGCTGATCAAAGACTTCTTCGCTTTCGGGGGCTTCAAGCTCCTGATCGTTCAGAGCCGCGTCGCGCAGAGTCTGGGCCTGAGCCATAGTGTCGCCCGCTGGAAGTTCTTTCGCACCGGTCAGCCGGGTAATAGAAAGTGGTCGATGCACCTGCTTCTGCACCGCCAGGTGTTCCAGCTCTTTTCCCAAACCTTGCCAACCGTGTGCCTCATCGACCAACAGGATACTGGTTTGCATCAGTGCAGCGGACAGGTCGAACCAGGTGTTTGCATCGGTGCTGAGTGGGTTGAGCGGCACGTAGTCGGGCAAGGTCATATTCTGGACTGTCTGGGTTGCATACCAGACAGGCGCAAAGCGCACCAGCAGAGAGTTAACTGCCGATTCGATGCGATTGATTAATGTATCCTGCATAGTGTTTCACTCAATGCATGCCACTTATATAAGTAAAGCAGACGAAAGTGAGGTCTGCATGAGCTGGTATACTGCGCGTTTTTCAGGAGACGTTATGGCAAAAGTATATATTCCTGTGGGCACGGTCAGCGGCACGGCAAAAGCCGTTGCAGACGCATGCGCGGTGGCGTTGCGGGTAGAAGGGCATGAGCCTTGCGTTGATGCTGAAGCGAGTGTTGATGCTTTAAACAGCGGCGACTGGGATGCTGTTCTGGTAGTGACGGCAACCACCGGGCGGGGCGATGTCCCGAGTAACCTGATGCACTTTTACACGGCGCTGGAAGAGCAGCGTCCGGCGCTGAATAGTCGGACGTTTGGTGTGATCAGTCTGGGCGACAGCTCCTACGATATGACCTTCTGTCAGGCCGGCGCTTTGATGGAAGCGCGCCTGAGTGAGCTTCAGGGGCAGGCCCCTGTGCCGCGTGTGACAATAGATGCAACCGAAACTCAGACACCAGACGATGATGCTCTGTTCTGGCTGAAAGAGTGGATGGAAAAAGCACTCTGATGAGCGCGCTCGCAACGCCATAGCGTTACGAGCGTATTAGCCTCAGAAGCGAATCGCGACCGAGAGTTGAGTCTGGTGGTTCAGCTCTTCGGCACCTTCAGGAGGGCGGCTGTCCCAGCGCGTTTGCCACTGCCAGCTGAGGTCTGTATTGCTGGCCAGCGGCAGACGCATTTTAAAGCGTGCCAGGGCGCGGACGTCATCTGTGTCATCAATGGATGGCTGTAAGTACACGGTGCCCAGTATGTGGCTGTACCCAAGCGGTGTCTCACCGTGTGTGTATAGATTAAGGCGTGTGAGTTGAGCTTCTTCGTTGCCAGTGCCGTTGTCTTCTTTGATTGATTCATGAAAAGCGCCGACGCCCTGGCGAATCAGCTGGTCTTCTTTCCAGAATTTCTGAAAACGCACGCCAGCACCGGCGAGAAAACGATATTGAAGCTCAGCAAAAGGATCGCGTTCATACTGTAGGAAGGTCTCCTGACCAACCGTCGCACGGAAGTTATGCACGTAACGCAGGTGAGCAAAGGTGTTGTCACTGGTACGTTCGTCGTTCACAGATTCATACGTCCTGGTGTACCAGCCAAATGCACGATGCTCTGCATTTTGCCAGCTGGTGTTCAGCCCGAGATTCCATTCCCGTTCTTTGGTGTTTCCTGATTGCGCATCCAGCCCGACAGTGGCACTGCTTTGCCAGCCATCAGCATCAGCGGCGCGGCGTTTCTCTTCAATATTGGTGATTGCAAAAGTCTGGAGCGGGATCAGGGTCAGCACGAGAAGCGGACGAAACATACGTTACGGGTCTCCGTTAAAAATTGGAGAGCCAGTGTATCATCCCTGTTGAATTATGAAGCTTTTTGCTGAGGTGTGGCAGAATCCAGGTTGCTGAACAGGGTGTGCAGTTGATGAACCTGCTTACGCTGGCTGTAGGTTGCGCCGGGTTCCTGTGTTTGCTGATAGGCCTTGTCTATGATGGCTTTGGCATCCACAACGCCAGCATCATCGCTGTTCAGTCGAGCAGTGTGAATCAGGCTCAGCGCCTGAATGCCCTGATTATCAATCAGACCGTATTCCTGCAGGCGGTTCTGGAACTGTCCGAGTTGTTCTGGAGCCAGCGCATGGATGTCAAACTCCATGGCAACAGCACTCATCATCACCGCACGGTCAGAGACGGTGTATAACGCGGGAGAGGAGTCATCAGTTTTTGTTTCTGCGCGTTCAGAGACAGCCGAAGGCGCCTGAGTCTGCTGGCTTTGCAGGTCAGAGCTGGTGGGCTGGTTTTGAAGGTAGTTCGTTAGCGCGTTAAGCAGCATGATAATTCTCCTTTTCTATCAGGAGGTAGCATGGGCTATGCCAATAATGTAAGTGTTTGATAATAAGGTGTTTTTTCTTTCTTTAGGGGGCTGTGGTCGGAGCTGTTTGTCGAAGATTGCCGCTAATGACGGAAATTTAGCGCATGTCTTGCCGCTCTGGCGCTTCATTCGCTTCGGGGATTTCCCCATAATAGACCCCAGAGAGGGACAATAATGAATAATAATAATGACCGCCGCCCTGACCAAGAAGGGAAGGCCGAGCTTAAATACCGGGGGCGACGAACCAGTCGCGAGAAAAGTGAACAGCGACGTCGGCAGATTCTTGAAGCGACGATGCGCATCATTGTCCGCGATGGTGTCAGGGGGGTCAGGCACAGAGCCGTGGCCGCTGAAGCTGAAGTGCCACTGGCAGCAACCACCTACTACTTCAAAGATATTCATGAGTTAATCGCGGATGCCTTTACTCTGTACACCGAGTGGGCGCTCGCTTACGTGCAGAAGTTTGCATCGGAGTTCCGTGATACTGCGCGCGATATTCGTGGATACGATATGACCGACCCACGCCAGCAGCTGGAAGCGATTGAGCGACTGGTAACCAGCCTGAGTGGTTTTTCGAGAGGCAAGCTGGCAGAAGATACGCGCATGCTGATCAGCGAGCAGGCGTTCCGTTACGAGGTATTTGTTGAGGATCGTGTGCGTCGCCTTGCACTGATGCATCGCAAGGCCCTGACGGATGCCGTCCGCGAAATTACCATGTTAATGGGGTCGCAGATGGTGGAAGAGGACACCGCCATCGTGATGGCTATCCTGCATTCTGTCGAGTACCAGTTATTACTCGATGAGGGGGACAGTGATGCACCAGAGAGAATTCTCCGGCGCTATCTGAGTATGCTGCTGCCAATGTTGGTGCAGCCGGAGCTCTGATCTTTCAGAGCCCTAAGTCGTTAAGGTACCCGGTACCCCGCGCGACCGAGTACTGCCATAAGCATGTTCATTTCAACGTTGCTGAATGGTCGTACGTGGGAGCAGTGTTCACACATCACAGTGCTGGTGCTCTTCAGAGTCTCCAGACTGACTTCCGTTTCTTTGTCGCAGTGATCACAACCAACAGGAATCAGCACACGTTCCGAAAGGATAGTGCTGATATCGTTATTGTTGTCTGCAGTCACTCGCATCGCTTGAGTCATGGTTCGCCCTTTATTGATTTCGTTTTCTGAACGTACTTTCAGATTAGCAGCTACTCCCTGGCTTCCGGTGTCCGCCATGTCATTTATGGTGAACAATTGTAAACCCCATACCGTCGGCATTTCGCTGCGATTAAATAGAGTGTAGTAGCAATGTAAGAACTCGCCACACAATGTTACACAAAAGTCAGGTCGACGTTGAAACTCTGGCGGTGATTTTATCGGCCAGCGCCAGAGAACTGGTTAAACCCGGACTCTCTATCCCAAGTAAATGCAGTAATGGCGCGGTTTCCATTCGATTGTCACGAAATATGACAAAATCCTGCGCAGATTCGCCCGGGCCGCTGAGTTTTGGGCGAATGCCCGCGTAATCGGGATGTAACTGAGAAACGTCAACATTTGGAAAATAGGACGAAATAGCGTGGTAGAACTTGGTTTTCAGCTCCTCTGAGACTGCGTAGTGCCTGTTATGACCAACAAGATACTCGGTGTCAGGACCAAACCGCACCTGACCTCCCAGATCGAGAGTGGCGTGTATGCCGAGGCCTGCAAGGTCTTTTTCGGGGAGAGGGTAGATAAGGTGACGGAACGGCGACTTACCCTGGTATGAGAAGTAATGGCCCCGGCAATAATGGAGTGTTGGTAGAGTTGATGTGTCCGTCCCTGAGCGGGCTGCAACGTCATGTGAGTGAAGTCCGGCAGCGTTTATTAAGTGCTCAGTGGTGACTCTGTAGTCACCGTCACTGGTCTGCAAGGTGATGTGCCAGAGGCCGTTGTCAGCTTCGCCTTTCAGGTAGCGGGTCTGCTTCATAAGCAGGGCGCCCTGACGCTCTGCCTCTTGTGCGAGGCGCTGCATGTAAATGTGGCTATCAATAATACCGGTTTCGGGCGAGAACAGTGCCGCCTCAGCGCGGACATCGGGCTCACGCTCCTGAATCTCGTGGCGTGTCAGACGCTCTATCGGGATGTTAAGCATCCTCGCTTTCTGTTCCAGCCGATCAAGCTCAGGGTGGTCGCTTGAAGGGGCGACAATCAGTTTGCCGATTTTCCGATAGGGTACGTCGTGGTGTTCGCAGAAATCATAAAGGCGTTCCCGCCCTTCAATACAAAGTGATTCTTTCAGAGACCCGGGAGGGTAGTAGAGACCTGCGTGAATGACTTCGCTGTTTCGACTGCTGGTTTCGCTACCAAACAGGTCATGCTGTTCGACGAGTAATACTGAACGGGTGCCAGACAGCGCGCGTGCGCACGCCAGGCCGATCACCCCGCCGCCAATGATGGTTACGTCAAAGTCGGCGGGCATGGCTCAGAAAAGAAGATCAGTAGCGCACTCGTGGTGCATTGGATTCGCACGGCAGCGGAGTTTCTTCATCAGTTTCATCATTTGCGTGTCGTATACGCCCTGTGCCGCCAGCTCATCGCGGATACCGGCAAGCATATCGAGGTATCCGAGTTCCTGCTCGTCCGGGAGGTCGATCCAGTAATTCTCAGGAATTCCACGCTCTGCTGTCAGGATATGTTCCATGCCCAGATCGAAGTTATCGGCGAAAAATTCGCGTGATGACTGACCGAAGCCTTCAGGCAGGCGATCTTTGTAAGTGATCAGCTGGAAGTTCATTTGTGCAAAAGAGAATCGATAGATGCCGCCAGCCTCTCCGAGCCCCTTGTACATTTCGAACGGCTCGTAGGCGACTGCCGGTGCATAAGCGATATCTACGTCACCATTATTAAAGCGTGGTGCGAAGGTGGCTACCGTGGCCGGTACCATCGTTGCTCCAATGTGCTCAACGACTTTTTTCGAGGCGAGATCGTAATCCAGTGTCGCGACTTTGCGGCCAGCGGCGGCTTCAACTGAGTCGATTGCACGGTCACGAACGAAAACGTAAACCGAGCCCCCCGGAATAATGCCCGAAACTTCGTAGCGGCCATCGACCATGTATTTGGCGGCCTGAGGGCGGGCCAGCATGTTGATCAGCTCACGCAGCTGCTGGTAACTGGTCAGGCCACCAACGGCTTCAAGGCTGCCTGTGAACACATTGAACGGACGGATACGCGTGCCGGTAATCAGTGAGCCGTCGCAGACACCCGACTGAAAATCTGCCAATGCGACCGCTTCGTTGGTATAGGCTTTCAGTTCAGCTTCGACGCCCCATTCCAGCGCCGCAGTGCGAAAGTCCTGCATCCGGGTAAATATAGGGCCGTTGGCACCTACCGGATCAAAAATACAAAACGTTTTCTGTGGAAGCTCCTTTCCCTCCGCAGCGAAGGCAAAACTGAACAACGTCAGTGCGACTGCGATCAAGCGCATTTTAGTATCCCCAATGATTTTATTGTTATATCGAACTGCCGGTTTTCACGGATGTTCAGTGAGCCGGGCAGAGCTGTGTGATTGATGCGGCCAATGATACGCATATCTGCGGGGCAAAAAAAAGGCCTGATGCCGCCAACCCTGTGCGCCTGAGCTGCATTACTGGCGTAGTTTAAGTACCATTGGGCCCAATTTCATTTTTGTCGGGATTGCCGGATGGACACAGCGTTACTTGAACAGATTGGTATGACCCTGGGTGTGGGCGGGCTGATTGCGTTTATGTTTTTTATCATTTTTGACCTGGGTAAGCGTTCAGGGGCAGGTAAGTTCGGCACCATGATCCTCCTTCTGGGGCTGGGTGTTGGCATGGCGGGGTACCTCATTAAGGTGATTCTGCAGTACGTACTTGAGATCTGACGCGCCGGCTTGATTCGTCTGTGGCTGAAATTATCCAGCCTTGCCTGAAGTGGCACAGTCCTTGTAACGCTTATGTATCACTACATATGCAAGGGAACTACTTTCCCTGCAGGAGCCACGAGAATGACCGCATACAGCGCGACTCTGCCGGGAGCAGACAACGGACTCACAGAAACCGCGACCCCCGGAGCGATTTCTGAACGCACACTAAAAGGTCGGCCGGTCTCGGTGTTGCAGTACCCAGGCGCCAAAACAGTGCAGTGCGTAGAAGAACAGGTGTCAGATTTACTTCCTCTGGCACTGCACGCACTGAGTCGCTACCCCGAATATGAATCCAGCCCTCTGTTCATGCTGCATTGTGATTTTGCTGATAAAAAAGCCAATGATGATGCACAACTGACTCATTTTCTGCAGCAGCACGAGGGTGAACGCCTGATCTGGATGCCTGTTGCCGCGAATGCCAGTTTATTGATCAGTGCTCTGAAACAGGTGTTACCGTCGAAGTCTGACAGCCGACTCAGGGACATGACTCTTCTCTATGTCGGCGATGCAGGACTGAGGGAAGTGCTGCAGCAGCTGGCTGAGAAGTGCGGAATGAAGTTCTGCTTTCAGGCGTTTTATTGATCTGCGTCCGTCCACCAAGCCATACCTTACTTCTTACATAGTGTGAAAACTATTTTCACGGAGTAGACTGGAACTGAGACATGCGGAAATTATCAAAGCATTGTCACTTCCAGTTAAAGGAGAAGGTTATGGTTAAACAGGTTCTCAACGAGCAACTCGAATCCCTTCATCGTACCCTCAAGGAAAGCCCCGAACTTGACTCTGAAACCCACGATCTGCTGCTCAAAATCGCTGATGACATCGCAAAGCTGGAGGGCAATGAAGCAGGCTCACCTGAATTGAGCGATGCGGTGCAGGAGCAGGTCATCCGCTTTGAGCATGAACATCCTGCGATCTCGGCTATACTTCGGCAACTTACCGACACTCTGGGACGCATTGGCGTCTGAGGAGCACTCCTGATGCGTCATATGCCGACCATTACCGAACTCATGACGGCGTTTCCTGCCCATGTTGATGAAAACACGAGTCTTGCGGAAGCGGCCCGCGTGATGGAAGTTCATCATTGTCATCACGTCCCTGTCATGAATCACCATGAAGTCACGGGGCTTCTTACGTGGGCTGATATTGAACTCGCACGAAGCCCTGGGCACCCTGCCAGTGATATCAGCGAACTGACGGCCGTGGATATGTGCCGCCGGGAAATCCCAGCCATCGATCTCCATACTCGCCTCGATGTCGTTCTTGATCAGATGGTCGCTGATGATTTTGATGCGGTACTTATCATGAAGGGTGACCGTCTTGCAGGGATATTCAGTCTGGAAGATGCTGCGAAAGGCTTTTCGGCCTGGTTAAAGAAAACTTATTTACCTACCGATGACCCGGGGTGCGCCTGACAGGTGTCCGGCTGAATAAAAAAATTTTCTGCATTAAAAAAGGGCGTTAAGCGCTTGCTCTGCATCTGGATGAAGCAGTAATCGTCCGGGTGCCACAAGCGCTTGATGGAATAGGTGGTTGTCGTGTTTTTTTTCTTATTGTCACATTACTGAAAAAATTCTTTCATCATCAACAAGTTAGGCTGCAGCACCGGCTATCGCAATGCTGCAGCTCGTGGTTATGAGGGTGTATTTTCGCGCCTTTTACCAAATTTTATTCGGCCCGATTAAGCTGGTACGGGTTTTGCGACAGCATAAGCATTCAGGAGGAGCAGCCTATGTACAAAATCGCAGATATCCAGGAATACCGTAAAGACAATGGCATCAAATCATCCCCATCCGCATGGGTAAATGAAGTCGCCAATGTATTGGAAAGTCGCTACCACGATGACGAAGCTATTCAGCAGTTGCTGATGCTTGCCACGCAGGTGACTGGCCTGAGCAATATTTCAATTGCCGTCCCCGACTCACCGAGCCGTTTTAAAGCCCAGTTCTGTTCAACAGGGATCAGTAACGGCGTATATAGCTTTGCAGTACAACATGCACTGTGTCGTCAGTTCGAAAGCCGCGAATGGCTGACGATTGGTGACAACAGCGAGCGCCCGGAGCACTTTGATCCACAGCTGGAATCGCTGTCGGGTTCAATGCGTTGTCTGTTGGTGCCACTGACTATCCGTCAATCGGTGATGGCCGTGATGGTGGTTGACCTGCGTGGTCATGATGCAGGCACTCTTGACCTTGCGGAAATCCGCTTCATTGGTGCGCAGATCGCGACTATTCTGGCGACTCAGGTTGTACCGAACTTTAAGACTCTTTATGCGCGTCCATATCAGCGAGTTCAGGAAAACGAGCTGGATGATATTCACGCTGCGATTGATAAGTGTAACGGCAATAAAACGATGGCAGCCAAGGTTCTTGGGCTGACACCGCGCCAGCTGCGCTATCGCCTGTCAAAACTCAGCGAAGAAGCTGCTGAGGCGTAATTAAACTGTCATTGATTGCCCGGCAAACTAGCTTGTATGAGTAGTTATTGCTGGGTATGACATGAGCATTCGTCACATATGTGTCGTTACAGAAACGTATCTTCCTGAAGTGAATGGTGTTGCGAACTCCTTGCAGCACCTGTTCACTCATCTTAACTCTGATCTTTATCAGGTCTCTATTGTGCGGCCTGCACCCAGGGTCGATATGGACGTCCCTGACAATGAAGTCTGGGTAAAAGGTATCAGCATTCCGCAATACCCGGATCTGCAATTAGGTTTACCATCAAAGACGGCTCTCAGGTCGCACTGGAAAGCCACTCCACCGGATCTGGTTTATGTGGCCACAGAAGGGTTGCTTGGTGCGTCTGCTGTTTCCTTGGCCCGGGAATATAACCTGCCAATGATCAGTGCATTTCATACCAATTTTCATCGCTACAGTGGTTATTACGGCCTGGGGGTTATGCGTCGCATGATTATGGCCTGGATGCGTCGTTTTCATAATCGGACTCACGTCACTCTGGTGCCTTCTCGATCTATGGTGAGTGAATTAACGGATGAGCGCATGGAACGCGTCGAGTGGTTACCTCATGGTGTGGATTGCCGCCGTTTTAATCCTGCGCACCGTTCAGCGACCTTAAGAGAAGAGTGGGGCATTGAGTCGGGTGAGCAGGTCGCCCTGTGCGTAGGCCGTGTCGCCGCGGAAAAGAATCTGGTGGTCGCTCTCAAGGCTGTGCGGCAAATGCGCATCGAAGGTCGCCAGATACGACCTGTGATCGTTGGTGATGGCCCAATGCGTGAAGCCTTGTCTGAAGAGTTTCCTGAGGCTGTATTTACGGGCGTAAAAACCGGCCAGGCGCTGTCTGAGTGTTTTGCATCAGCGGATCTCTTTTTGATGCCAAGCCAGACGGAGACCTTTGGTCTTGTGACGCTTGAAGCGATGGCCAGTGGTCTTCCTGTCGTCGCTTATGACATGGCTGCGGCCAGAGAGTTTGTCCGTACTGGCGTTGATGGTTCTCTGGCATCCGATGACAGTGAGGAGGCCTTTATTGATGCTCTGCGAGTGGCATTGCGCTTTGACGCCACCCTGATGGGATTGGATGCCCGTAGTCAGGCTGAACAGCTTTCATGGGACATGGTTGCGCGTCAGTTTGAACGCCGGGTTGAAGCTTTGTTAGCAAGTCATTGCGAATCACGCGGAATGGTACACCCCTTGCAGACGACTTCTTGATAAGTATATCTGTAGGGGGGAAGAAGTTATGGTGGAATTCAACCGCCGTAGTATTGCGTTACTCCGAAAAATAAAAAAAATCGCTAAAGACGAAGTGGGTTGCGAGATCCATTTCGATTCAAATACTCTCGAAAACGATTTACGAGTGCTGGTGCGAAGCGGCGTCAGCGCTGAACTTCTCGGGCTGGTTGAGGATTTCCTGCCGAGCCAGGCGCCACCGGTTGAACCGCAGATGCAGGAAAGCCGAAAGGTATATCGTGGCAGTGAAATTCTGATGGACGACTCCTCGCGGGTTCGGCAAGCGAAACAGAAAATGTATCGTGGTCGTCTCGTTGAGGCTTAGTTTCGATCTGTGATGGTGCAATGGCAGCCTTTGTGACATAAAAAAGTGCAATTGCTGCCGGTTTTTCGTCAATTGTCTAACGGTCGCACGGCCGTTTTCTTTCGAGAATACTGACCTGAGTCAAACTGTGGGTGAGTGCTCTATTCCTCTGTAAGCATATTTGATTCAAGTCAATTCCAGTTATGCCAACCTCGCTATATTGAGATTGAAACAACGACTGATGTCTCTTCTCAATGCGAGGTATTTATTATGTTTATGGATGAGGTTGTATTCTCTGGTCTTGCGATTGTCGGGCTCACTTGTGCGTTCTTTGTTGGCGTTTATATCGCGGTAAAGAAAGACATTAAAAAGCACGGCACCGGCGAGTAATAGTCTGGTCTCTCAGCGTTGCAATTGATGCTGAGAGAGCAGAACCAGCTGGGTGATGCCTTCATTGTTCAGCGCTTCAATCAAAAGCGGGACTTCGGACTCTGGCACGGGGCCTATCCGAACCCGGTGTAAGGTGATGTCGCCTTTATCTTTCGGGTAGATACCTACAGTCCAGTCTCCTGCACCCACCTTAGCACTGATATCAGCCAATCTCTGACGCAAGCGTTCTGCCGAATCAGAGTTGCTGAGTGCGCCCGCCTGTATCCACAGGACGGCCTCAGAGAGTGGCGCTTTTAGTACTTCTATCGTTACGGGGGCGGTGCCATCGTTATGAATATCCAGCTTAACTGCGGCCGCGTATGACAGGTCTATGATTCTGTCTTCATGGAAAGGGCCGCGGTCATTGACTCTGACGATGACTGATTGATTGGTATCCTTGCGTGTGACTCGAACGTAAGACGGCAGCGGAAGCGTTTTGTGGGCTGCGGTCATTTTGTAGACGTCGAAGGTTTCCCCGTTTGAGGTGTCGTGGCCGTGAAATTTCATGCCATACCAAGACGCAATCCCTTCCTGAGTAAAGCCTTCGGCGTCTGTCATGACTTCATAGTCCTTGCCCAGAACACGGTAGCGGGCAGGGTTACCTAAGCTGCTGCGCGGCTCGGAGACAGGCACGGGCTCGGCGATCGCTTTGATATCAGCGATCGGCGCTGGCGTGAAATCACTCTCGTGTTGATAACGGGATGTTGCGCAACCGTGAAGCAGAGCAAGACTGACCAGTACGGCCAGTCCGCGCATCATTGTTTGTCCTCACTCAACGCCTGGCTGAGCTGATATACGGCCATCGCGTACAGCTTACTGTGGTTGTATTGAGTGATAACGTAGAAGTTATATTCACCGAGCCAGTATTCATCGCCCTGCTTGCCTTCAAGGCGCATCAGGTTGGCAGGCTTGTCGCCTTTGATCTCTACTGGCAGTTTTACGCCCGCCGCTGTCAGATCAGCAACGGTATGTTGTGGCTTGCGGCTGACGTTAACTAGTGGTTCGTATTGGTCGCCACTGACGGTCACCCGGTGAGTCACGGGTTCTCCGGTTTTCCAGCCGTGTTCTGAGAAGTAGTTAGCGACACTGTGGATGGCGTCGACAGGGTTGCCCCACAGATCGCGCTTGCCATCACCGTCGCCGTCAACCGCATAGTGCAGGTAGCTGGAGGGGATGAATTGGCCGTAACCCATCGCGCCAGCATAAGACCCTTTGATTGTGCCCGGGTCGACACCTTCTTCACGCGCGAGAGCGAACATGGCTTTCAGCTCGCGCCAGAACAGGGGGCGCTTCGGGTAGTCAAAGGCGAGTGTCGAGAGTGAGTCGAGAACCCGGTAGCCACCCTGACGGGTGCCGTAAAAGGTTTCGACACCAATGATGGCTGCGATGATTTCAGGGGGGACACCGTATTTTTTTTCGGCCTCAGCCAGAATATCTGCCTGGCTTTCGAGAAAATTCTTACCGGCGCTGATGCGCTTTTTCGTCAGAAAAATATCCTGATAGCGAGCCCAGTTCATGGTGCGCTCGGCGGGGCGCTGGATAGCTTCGAGTACTGAGTCCATTTTCTCTGCTTGTTTAAGCCAGTTGCGCACTTCCTCGGCAGGAATGCCGTACTCTTTTTCAACTTCGGCGACGAATTCGTCCGTGCGCTCGTGTTGGTCGTAGGCTGCGGCTGCAAAAGGTGCAGAAACTGCCAAGGTGATTGCTGCTAACACATGTTTCAACATAGTAAGAACCCTGTTATTTCCTTTGCCGATGAGTGTACATCGACATAATAAGCCCAAAACCCAGAAGCAGACTGACAACGGACGTGCCGCCGTAACTCACCAGGGGCAGGGGGACACCTACGACCGGGAGAATGCCGCTGACCATGCCTATATTCACGAAGACATAGATAAAAAACGTAACTGACATGCTACCAGACAGCAGACGACCAAAAAGAGTTTCGCAACGGCTGGAAATGTAAAGGCAGCGAAGAATAATCAGAGCGTACAGAGTCAGTAAGAGGCAGACGCCAATTAAGCCATGCTCTTCCGCGAGAACGGCAATAATGAAGTCTGTATGGCTTTCGGGGAGAAACTCGAGTTGCGATTGCGTTCCTTGCAGATAGCCCTTGCCGTGAATGCCGCCTGAGCCGATGGCTGTTTTCGATTGAATGATATTCCAACCTGAGCCGAGGGGGTCTGATTCTGGATTCAGAAACGTAAGAACGCGCTGCTTCTGATACGCGTGCATCACGAAAAACCACATCATCGGCGCCATGGCCGCCACTATGCCGATCATGGAAAAAATCAGCAGCCATGACATGCCCGCAAAAAACAGGACTAACAATCCCGAGGTGCTGATGAGTATCGACGTACCCAGGTCGGGTTGCTTAAGGATCAGAATCGTAGGAATGAAAATAATGACCAGCGCCTGAAGCAGATCACGAAAGCGCGGTGGCACTGGCCGTTTGGCCATGAACCAGGCGACTGCCAGTGGTAAGGCCAGTTTCACTAATTCAGACGGCTGGAAGCGGGGCAGTGGCCCCGGTAAATCAAGCCAACGCTGAGCCCCTTTGGCGCCAACGCCCGCGACTAGCACGCCGACGAGGAGCAGTGTCCCCGCCGCCAATGCCCAGGGGGCTATCAGCTGATAGAGTCGTGGCGGAATCTGCGCAGTAAAAAACAACAGAATCATGCCAATACCAAAGTGAACGGCCTGACGTTTCACCATGCCGATTTCCTGACCGCTGCCGCTATAGAGTACAGCAAGCCCTGTAGCGCCTAACGCGATCAGGAGTAGAAGCAGAATCAGGTCGATGTGCAGTCGTGCGAAAAAGGCGCCGCTGCGGTCGAACGTATGATGCTGTGACGGCGTGGAGACCGTGCGACTGAAATCTGTACTGGCCATCAGCCTTCTGCGCCTCCCAGGTATTCATTAATGATTGCTTGAGCGATGGGTGCTGCTGTACGACCGGATGACTCGCCGTTTTCAACGATAACCGCAATCGCAATCTGTGGTTTCTCTATCGGGGAGAAGGCCATGAACCAGGCATGATCGCGCAGGCGCTCCTGAAGTGCTTCAGAATCGTATTCGGCATCCTGTTCAATACCAACCACCTGTGCAGTGCCGGTTTTTCCTGCGATCGGGAAATCCAGGTTGGCGCGCAGCGCGCGTGCAGTACCATGACGACCAGTAATCACATGATCCATGGCGGTGAACATACGGTCCCAGTCGGAAGGGTCTTTGAGCTTGATGTCAGGGATATCGCCATGAGGGAACTCGGTCGGGATATTGTCTTCGGCGGCAAGCAGCCTCGGGACTTCCCATTTACCCTTATTGGCCAGTACCGCGGTTGCAGTGGCTAACTGCAGCGGTGTGACTGCCATGAAGCCCTGACCGATGCCAAGGTTGACGGTATCACCCGGATACCAGGGGCCACGCCCGGTGGAGCGTTTCCATTCCCGGTCGGGGAGAATGCCCGATACCGCTGAGATAACATCAATCGACATATCCCGACCAAAGCCAAACTGGCCAAGGAAGGGCGTCAGGTCATCAATCCCTGTTTTAACAGCGACGTCGTAAAAATAGGTATCGCAGGATTCAACAACAGCCATTTCAAGATCCACAACACCATGGCCTTCGCGCTTCCAGTCTCGATAAAAGCGCTCGTCATTGTCGAGCTGGAACCAACCCGGGTCGCGGACTTTGTAATTCCAGCTGGTGCTGCCGGCTTCGAGTGCGGCAAGACCGACAAAGGGCTTCAATGTGGATGCAGGCGGATAGATACCGCGTGTCGCACGATCGAACAGGGGTTTATCCAGGCTAGCTGTAAGCGCTTCGTAGTCATCAAACGAAATACCCGTAACAAACGAGTTAGGGTCGTAACCGGGATTACTGTACAGCGTGAGA
>NZ_DFQB01000017.1:0-5907 GCF_002377545.1 Thalassolituus sp. UBA3500
AGTACCCACGTTTACGTGGGGTTTTGAGCGTTCAAACGTTTCCTTTGCCACCGTCTTGGCCCTCAGGTTGTAATGTTTATGCTAAAGCTTCGCCGGCGAGCCGACTAATTATGAAAGCCGACATCATACGCGCGCGCGGCATCCTGTCAACAAAGGCTGCCACCTTGGGACTGGCAAGACTTCGAAATGACATTCAGCGAAGGTTTTTTCGCTTTAATTGGACTTACGAACAAAAGTGTGAGGAAATCGCCGCCGAAAACGTGTACATTATCGCGCGAAATTTCACTCTGCTAACCGAGTAACGTTATGACAGACCTCTCTAAATACAGAAACATAGGTATCTTTGCCCACGTTGATGCGGGTAAGACTACCACCACGGAACGTATCCTGAAGCTGACCGGTAAAATCCATAAAACCGGTGAAGTACACGACGGCGAATCCACCACTGACTTCATGGAACAGGAAGCTGAGCGTGGTATTACCATTCAGTCTGCTGCTGTTACCTGTGAATGGGCAGGCCACCGCCTGAACGTTATTGACACCCCTGGACACGTTGACTTCACCGTTGAAGTTTATCGTTCACTGAAAGTACTGGATGGCGGTATCGGCGTATTCTGTGGTTCAGGCGGCGTTGAGCCTCAGTCTGAAACCAACTGGCGTTACGCGAACGACTCAGAAGTATCCCGTATCATCTTCGTGAACAAGCTGGACCGTCTCGGTGCAGACTTCTACCGCGTTGTTGAGCAGGTGAAGAAAACTCTGGGTGCTCGTCCACTGGTTATGGTTCTGCCAATTGGCACCGAAGACGAATTTGTCGGTGTTGTTGACCTGCTTAGCAACAAAGCTTACGTATGGGACGACACTGGTCTGCCAGAAAACTACGAAGTACAGGACATCCCTGCTGACATGGCAGACGACGTTGAGATGTACCGTCAGGAGCTGATCGAAACCGCCCTGGAAATGGACGAAGATCTGCTGATGGAATACCTCGAAGAAGGCACTGAGCCATCTATGGAGGACATCAAGCGCTGCATCCGCGAAGGTACCCGCACTTTGGCGTTCTTCCCTACCTACTGTGGTTCTGCATTTAAGAACAAAGGTGTTCAGCTGGTTCTGAACGCCGTTGTTGACTACCTGCCTAGCCCAACGGAAGTTGATCCACAGGATCTGACCGACGAAGAAGGTAACCCGACTGGCGATAAAGCGATTGTATCTGCTGATGAGCCTTTCCGTGCTCTGGCGTTCAAAATCATGGACGACCGTTTCGGTGCCCTCACCTTTATCCGTATCTACTCCGGTAAGATCAATAAAGGTGACACCGTGCTGAACTCTGCAACTGGTAAGACTGAACGTATCGGTCGTATGGTTGAGATGCAGGCGGACGACAAGAGCGAACTGACCTCTGCACAAGCCGGTGACATCATCGCGGTTGTCGGTATGAAGAACGTTCAGACTGGTCACACTCTGTGTGATCCTAAGCATGAATGTACTCTGGAAGCCATGGTATTCCCGGATCCGGTTATCTCTATCGCGGTTAAGCCAAAAGATAAAGGCGCTGTTGATAAGATGGGTATCGCGATCGGTAAACTGGTTGCAGAAGATCCGTCATTCCAGGTTGAAACTGACGAAGATTCTGGCGAGACCATCCTCAAAGGTATGGGTGAGCTTCACCTCGACATTAAAGTCGACATCCTGAAGCGTACTTATGGCGTTGAGCTGGAAGTAGGTGCTCCACAGGTATCTTACCGTGAGACCATTACTCAGCCGATCGAAGATAGCTACACCCACAAGAAGCAGTCTGGTGGTTCTGGTCAGTACGGTAAGATTGATTACCGCATGAAGCCAGGTGAGCCAGGTACCGGTTTCGTATTCAATACGTCTGTTGTTGGCGGTAACGTACCTAAAGAATTCTTCCCTGCGATTGAAAAAGGCTTCAAGAGCATGATGGAAGAAGGCCCTCTGGCTGGCTTCCCGGTACTGGACGTTGAAATCGACGTATACGACGGTGGCTACCACGCGGTTGACTCCTCTGCAGTTGCGTTCGAAATCGCTGCAAAAGGTGCATTCCGTCAGTCTATGCCTAAAGCCGGCGCTCAGCTGCTCGAGCCGATCATGAAGGTTGACGTTTTCTCTCCAGAAGACAACGTAGGTGACGTAATTGGTGACCTTAACCGTCGTCGCGGCATGATCAAAGATCAGGAGCCGGGTACCAGCGGTGTTCGCATCAAAGCAGACGTTCCACTGTCTGAGATGTTTGGCTACATCGGCCACCTGCGTACCATCACTTCTGGTCGTGGTCAGTTCTCTATGGAGTTCAGCCACTACATGCCTTGCCCTCAGCAGATCGCTGACAAGGTAATGGAAGAAGCGAAAGAGCGTAAAGCCAACAAGTAAGTTGTCTTAACGATTAAGACCCCGCCCGGTTAGCCGCGCGGGGTTTTTTATTGGTTGAAGATTCACCCCTCAGGGGGAAGACAGATTACGACAGATTGCTTATTATTTGGCCATTCTCACAGAGGAAGTAAAATAATGAATTACAGACAAGGCCTCTCCACTGCGATTCTCCTGCTTGGCTTACAAGCTCTCAATACAAATGCTGTTGAATGCGACGGTATCGATTGCCCATCTGACACACTTCCGCCGGAAGAATGTTTCGATCAGGGCTGCGACCTTCCACCAGAAGATGAAGCACCCGCCTGCGACGAACAAGAATGCCCACCCATCGATGACTGTCAGGACCCACAGAGCTGCGAAGGCCCGATTGATGGTCCCGGGGATGGACAGGGAGAAGCCCCAAATTACGCGGTCAGCGTGGATTCCGACAGCTCAGTGACGATTCTCAGTACGGATATAACAGCAGATGGTGACATCTACGTTGAAGTTTACCCTCAGAAAGGTACGGCCACGAATAACCAGGGCGCATCAGTAACCTTTGATACCAACGGCGACTTCAGCAATCTGGAAGAAGGTGTCACTGAAGAAGTTACTTTCGAAGTCAACACAACCGGTACCGATGTCACTTATTCAACCATCACTGTGACAGTCACCGGGGTGGCTGAAGAAGAACCCCAGACAGAAGAACCTGTCGACCAGGCCCCCGGAAACGAAGTCAGCCTGAACGCTGGAGTGATGCCTCACGACACTTTGTCTCGCAACGGTGAGCTTAACGATGGCGAGTTCGTCACCGTATGGATGGACACGCAACGGCTCGCTGCAGGCGAAGCACTCGTCATTCGTGATATTCCCGACCACCTCACGTACATAGAGACCCTCTCCGCGGACCTACCAGCAGATGCGAGCAGCACAATGCCTTTCAGGACTCAGGTGCTCGGCAGCTTCTACCGGGAAGAGGATCGTACTCTTCGAATAAGCCCACGAAGCGGCGATACCACCTCAACGCCAGCGGTCCACATTGTCTTTAAGGCGAGCTCCTCAGAGAGTGACGAAACCACAGCACTGCTTATTGAACGACTCGACAGCACAGGCCTTGAAGCTACCACCACCACAGTCGAAATTCCACCGGCCCGAGCCGCTAAGTATTATTACGAAATCGCGCGCAACAGCAATGGCGCCGTGGTTACGGCCTGGCCACCAAATGATCAGGAAGAGGACTTTGTTCGCCTGGAAGCCAACCTATCCTCTGATCCATCCCCACTGACCTGTGGTGAAAGTGATACCCTGCTCACTGAGGGATTACTGGATGGTGATGGCAATGCCATCGCAGAGTGCGCAGACGGCGTCATCACTGCCACTCATACCGATGCCAAAGTGTCAGCGACAACGCCGCTTACCTGGCCCCTCAACTTTATCGCTGAAGAATCAAATACCCTCGTCGCTGGCGGCAGCATCACATTCAGTGACGGCAACAGCCTCAGCATGGAAGACTCGACCAGCTCAGCCGTTGAGGCCGGCGTCGAATTAGTTTCTCTGAGAGACAACGTCCAAAGTCCCAACATCAGGTTGCGAATGGAACTCCCAGAAGACATACCAGAAGCAACCAATCTGACTGTCGATCTGTTGATACTACCCAGCGATCCGGAAGAAGTCGGAGAAGACAATCCACAGTTTACTTGCGATGGAGGTGAATTGCCTGGCGTGCGATCTACGTCTGTATCACTGAGAGGCCAAAGTTTCACCACCACATGCACCAAGAAGCACTTGCATATCGCTTTCCCAACCGGGATGACAGTAACCAACCAGAGCGACTTTTCGGACGGTTTGCTTCGCGTTGATATCTTCGTGGCTGATGCTAATTACGGCGGGTACATCGAAGCTAACCTTCTCACACTTTCAAGTTACGATGAGAGCGAGGGGCCGGCCGTCGAATACAGCGAATTCAGCGCATTCTATGAAGATGAGGAAGAGGAATCCCTTGGTATAGTTGCCGCAGTGCTCGCATTACTGACGTTTGCGTATTACCGCCGCCGTAAACAGGTAGCCTGAAGCAACAACGAAGCCGGTAAACATACCCAAGACATGGGCCGGCTTTGTCTTCTTACCGGGCGTCGAGTCTATCGAGTGCCCGGTGAGCATTTCCCAGCCAGTCTGACTCCCAAGAAAACCCAATTCATGAGCTGAAAAAACGACAAGAATCGCCGCGCTGACGACCACCATCCAGAAATCCCGGGTAGTCATACCCTCTGCGATGATAAGTATCAACAGCAATACGAAGGTGCCTGACGCCACACCACTGAAGCCCAAAGAACTGTGTTCTCCGCCATAAATCAGTAGCTTAAACGTCGCGTTTGCAACCAGCATAGCAAACAGATAAATAACAAATACCCGCCGGTTAATCTGCTCACACACAAGGCTGCTTGCGACAAGGACGATCACATTCCATGTATAGTGATCCCATGAGCTATGGACAAACACAGCCGTAAAGATGCGCCACCACTCCCCGTTTTCAAGAATAGCAACGCTATCAAACCTGAGGTAATTATCCGCATCAGGAACGAACATCAGTGCCGTTACTGTTATCCCGAGCGTAATTGTCACCCATGAGTGAAACAGAAAATCAGAACGCACCCGCGCCCAGGTTAACCCCAACACATTGGCCAGCGCTCTGAAAAAGTTAAGCTGCATCGACCTCAGGCTCTTCGTCTACAACGTGCTCGTCACCCACGAACAGAAGAGCAAGCTTCCAGGTAATCACTCCCACTAAAAAGCCCGCCACAATATCAATCACGTAGTGCTGTTTAGTTAATAGCGTTGAAGCGATAATCGGCAGATATAAAAACAATCCCCAGGCCCACCAGAACGTCCGTACTCCATGGACCCGGCTCGCGGTAACCATCACAATCGCCGCCAACAGGGTTTGAGACGCATGAAGGCTGGGCAGAATATTCACGCCAGCATCCAGACTCCGCAGCATGACCAGCGCGCTGCAGGACCAATCGGCGCACACAAAAGTGTCATGGATAATTTTAAGCGGCACGAATGCAAAACAGACACAAGCTATGAGGACAGATAGCACGAGCGACAGGGCGTAGCGGAGGTACAACGTGAATGGCATATCCAGCAGCGCCGGAACAATCAGCCCCGGAATGTAGAGAAAATAGATAAAAGCGAATTCAGGAACTAAAGGCAGCGCAGCATCAAGGGATAGAGCAACATCCCAGGAGTCCACAGAATCCATTCGAGCCATGTTGTACTGCTGCAAAACCTGATAAGCAACCAGCTGGATTACCGCAACCAGCGCACCGATCACTATGCGACCGACGCGTATATCTGCTATCCGATAGTCGTACTTCTTTCTCAACGGCATGACGCTTCATTACTGGAAAAAACAGCATTGTAGCCCAGGGCTCATGAAAAAACTGGCCTCAGGAAAGCACAAACACCTGAATTTCAGGCACAAAAAAGCCCGCACGGAGCGGGCTTTTTAATTGTAGGAGCGAAGCATCTTCG
>NZ_DFQB01000052.1:0-378 GCF_002377545.1 Thalassolituus sp. UBA3500
TCTCCTGTGTCTACCAATTCCACCACCCGGGCGAACGGGCTTCTGACTAAATACGTCAGGAGTAAGTGGAGGCGCGAGCCGGAGTCGAACCGGCCTACGTGGATTTGCAATCCAGTGCATAACCGCTTTGCTATCGCGCCTAATCATTGCATCTGCACCAGTATTGATGCATTTGCCTAAACAGCGCTCTATTGACGCGCTTTGGTATTCATTTCTTAGGGTAAGAAAGAATGGAGCGGGAAAGGAGGCTCGAACTCCCGACCCCAACCTTGGCAAGGTTGTGCTCTACCAACTGAGCTATTCCCGCAATGGCATCCCCAAGGGGATTCGAACCCCTGTTACCGCCGTGAAAGGGCGGTGTCCTAGGCCTCTAGACGA
>NZ_DFQB01000052.1:485-23204 GCF_002377545.1 Thalassolituus sp. UBA3500
CCAACTGAGCTATTCCCGCTTAAGTGCTGCGCATTTTAAATAATACGCGTAACCAGTCAAGCTTTTTTCTTACTTTTTAACAACTTAGAGAGCTATTTTCTGAAATTAATCAGCGTCTTAGCTCGGGCCATGCCGCCTTAAGGTAGATCAGCATGGACCAGAGAGTCAGGATCGCTGCACCATAGAGTGCATAAATACCGAGTACTTCAATCAGGCTGCCTTCGGCTGCTCCTAACAATACCGTGATAGAAATCATTTGCAGTGCTGTCTTTATCTTTCCCAGTTGACTGACGGCGACATTGGCACGCTTACCAAGCTCCGCCATCCACTCACGGAGTGCAGATATGACGATTTCTCGACCAACAATGACCATCGCAGGAATGGTGAGCCATGGGTGTGCAAAGTGCTCCACAAGCAGTACCAGTGCAACTGACACGATGAGCTTATCGGCAACGGGATCAAGAAAGGCCCCAAGCGCCGAAGTTTGATCAAGCTTGCGTGCCAGGTAGCCATCCAGCCAGTCTGTTGCTGCAGCCGCAGCAAACAACAAAGAGGCCCAAACCCGGCCGCTTTCGCCTAGCCAGTAAAAACATACCACCATCAGCGGAATCATCAATATCCGCCCCATAGTCAGTATATTAGGTATGTTCATTGCTGGTACTACTCCTGTTCTTCTCCATGGAGCGCAGCAAAAATCTGCCCTGCCAATGCTTTACTGATACCCGGGACTTTTTCAAACTCACCCCGCGGCGCACCGCGCATATTACGCAGACTACCGAAGTGAAGCAAAAGCTCTCTTCGCCTTTTTGGTCCGACGCCCGGTAGCTTCTCAAGATCAGACTGCCCTCGCCTCTTCGCCCGTTCCTTTCTATGACCAGTGATCGCGAACCGGTGAGCTTCGTCTCTGA
The DNA here is from genome assembly GCF_002377545.1 of Thalassolituus sp. UBA3500. Classification (NCBI taxonomy): domain Bacteria; kingdom Pseudomonadati; phylum Pseudomonadota; class Gammaproteobacteria; order Oceanospirillales; family Oceanospirillaceae; genus Thalassolituus; species Thalassolituus sp. UBA3500. The sequence goes on from NZ_DFQB01000052.1 coordinate 1,394, forward strand.
CATACTGAAGCAGGCGAAAACCCGAGTCGTGGGCATCAGGCAAGATAGGTTTCGACGTCTGAGGTCGCCATAGATACTCCCACCCGGACTTTCGGGTTGTACCTTTTGATATGCCGAGCAGATACACGTCGGTAATCTGCAGCTCATCAAGAACCTGGTCAACTCTTGAAACCTGCCCTTTCCCGCCGTCAATAAGCAGGATGTCAGGCAAGTCATTCTGCTCAAGCATGCGGGTCAGATGCCTGCGAACGGAATCTTCGAGAGCAGCATAGTCATCTCCGGCAGTAACATTCTTCACAGAAAAACGGCGATAACGAGACTTGTCCAACCCTTCTTTGCCATAAACGACACATGACGCATACGCTGCTTCGCCCTGCGCGTGGCTGATGTCGAAGCATTCTATTCGTGAAGGTACAAAATTCAGGCTGAGCAGGTCCGCAACGGCATCAAGCTTGCTCTGTGCTGCCTGACGACCCGACATCACTGACTGAATGCCAGTACGGGCGTTTTCATCCGCCATTGCCAACCACTGCCTGCCATCCCCTCTCAGCCCTCTCTGATGCTGAAGTATGAGCCCACGCTCTTTCAATACCGACACCATAGGAGCAAGAACATCCGACTCAATGTCTGCAATTAGCACCTCCGGAAGCGTATCACTCGCATGCCCACCCAAATAAAACTGCTCAATGTAGGAAGTGAACAATTCATCGAGCGGCACCCCAGTCTTATCTTCCGGAAAAAAGCTCTGAGAGTTCGTTAGGCGCCCTTTGCGGAAGGTTAGGCGCTGAACGCATATCATTGCTTGCCATTCAATTGCAGCCCAGACGTCCGCATTCTTCTCGCCAGACTCCGCCATCTGGCGCTCCTGAATACGCCTGAGTAGCTCCACTCTGTCGCGAAATTCTGCAGCCTTCTCAAACTGAAGCTCCTCTGCCGCTTGCTCCATACTTGTCTGAAGGTCGGAAATCAGCTCACGGGACTTCCCCTCAAGAAACATTCTGGCCCGCTGAATATCGTGCTCATATTCATCTTTTGAAATATGACCGACACAGGGAGCTGAGCAGCGATGAATTTCGTACTGCAGGCAAGGACGGCTGCGATGATTGAAATAGCTATCTTCGCAATTGCGCAGAAGAAAGAGTCGCTGCAGATAGTTCTGAGCCTCACGCGCTGCGCCCGGGTTTGGATAAGGGCCGAAATACATTCCCTTTTTACGGCGCCTGCCACGGGCGTAAGAAAGAAGTGGATAAGGGTGGTCTGAAATATGAAGATAAGGATAAGACTTATCATCTTTGAGCAGGATGTTATAAGGCGGTCGGTGTTTCTTGATCAGAGTCTGTTCAAGAATCAGGGCTTCCACCTCACTGCCTGTAACAGTGACATCAATGTGATCAATCCGACTTACCAGTGCGACCGTTTTGGCGTTCAGGCCACGAGCGCGAAAGTAACTCGACACTCGATTTTTCAGGTTTTTTGCCTTGCCTACGTATAGTAATGACTGATCTTTATCGTACATTCTGTAGACGCCAGCCCTCTGGGTCAGCGACTTCAGGAAAGCCTTAATATCAAATTCAGGCATTAATTTACTTCGTTAGCGTCAATTAATCCGTGCCTCAAGGCAAGATGCGTTAGCTGGACATCGCTTTTCTCAATGCCCAGCTTCTCGAAGATTCGATAGCGGTAGCTGTTTACCGTCTTTGGGCTGAGAAACAACGCCTCTCCGATCAAAGGCACACGCTGCCCCTTGGCAATCATGATCGATATCTGCAACTCTCGCTCAGACAAGGTTTCAAATGGCGAGCCTGCATCGTCCTGAAAGGGGCGCAAGGCTAATTTCTGGGCAATTTCGGGGCTTATATACTTCTGGCCGGAGTTTACCTTTACGATGGCGCGCAACATTTCATCAAAATGCGCCCCTTTGGTCAGATAGCCAGACGCGCCGATTTTGAGGAGTCGTGAGGTGTACGGGTCGCCGTCATATACTGTGAGTGCAATGATCTGCACTTCAGGTTGGCGCTGAAGTATTTTTTGCGTGGCCTCCAGCCCACCTATACCTGGCATGTTGATATCCATAAGAACAACATCCGGCTCAAGGTCACGAGATTTCTGGACGGCCTCTTCCCCGCTCGCTGCATCACCAACAACTTCCACTTGCTCTGCATCGGCAAGCAAGCGGCAAATTCCGGACCGGACCAGATCCTGATCATCAACTACTAAGACACGAATCAAAAAAACATCTCCAGAATTGGCCGAGTACAACAAGTTGTGGAATATATCAAAGCTGTCACACTGGGTACATTCGCTTTGATTGCCATGCGTATTTTTCATTGTTCAGCATCATCGCGACTTCAACAACACCGTCTGCCGTATTTAATCGACTGGAAAAGCCAAGTCGCTGGGCGAGCTTCAGCATCGGTCCGTTTTCGGGAAGTACTGAGCCATAGATCTGTAATACCCCACGATCTTTGAGGTACTCAATAATCCGGCTCATCAGATGAAACCCCAACCTTTCTCCACGCGAGTTGTCGTCAACGATGACTGAGAACTCAGCAGTCACGTCATCAGGATCTATCCAGACGCGCACCACGCCGTAGATATCTTTATCTCGCCATGCAACAAAAGCCATTTCACGGTCATAATCTATCTGCGTCAGGCGTGCCAGTTCGGTGTGATCGAAACGTCGGCGCGCTGAGAAGAAGCGCAAGCGCAGACTTTCAGCGCTGAGGCGATGATAAAATGCGTCCAGCTGTGGCTCATCTTCGCCCCGTATTGGACGAATCTGGTATTCAGTATTCTTCGGTGACGTGTAACTTCCTGAGAGCTCCGTTGGATAAGGCAGAATAGCGCATTTAACTGGCTCGCCAACTTCGGCAGCAACACCTATTACTCGGTAGCGACCGATTTGCTGACGAATAGCGTTCACCTCAAGGCCAGAAAGCCAGGGATGATTCAATGCCAGATGTGATAGTGCAACCAGCCACCTTTCAAGTGTGAGCAGATCTTTCTCTGGGTACTCTGAACGTTCCTGAAGAACTTCGTAGAAATGGGACTTGCGAATCAGCTTTTCAGCCAGGTTGGCGTTGAGTGGCGGCAATGCAACCTGCCGGTCAACAAGAATGTCGGCTGTACTGCCTCCTCCACCAAAGAAGATAAATGGCCCAACCTCATTGTCTCTTCCAATACCAAACGAAAACTGCAGATTATCCAATGCCCGATGCATAGTCTGCACTGTGTAGCCCAGAATTGGGCTGTCGGGAAACCGCTCGGTAATGACTTCAGAGAGAGAATCGATCGCTGGCAGCAATTCTTTCTCATTGTGCAGGTCGCGCACAACACTGCGAACACGCTCACGCGGGTTTGTACCGTAGGCAAAAGGATACAGGTAGTCCTTATGATGGACGCGCAACACCCAGGGTTTCGGAATGGCCTGGGCGTCTTTTATCAGATCACTCGTTGTTTTTCGGAAGATGCTGTCGGCGCAGGAGTATCCGTAGGCTTTTAGCAATTTGTAGGCATCTGGCGGCGACAGATAATCTCCTGTCTTGTAGGCTCGCCGGATCTCTTCGTCGAGACCTGAATGCTGAGCTGACACAGGAATTTCAATACTCTCAGGGGTTTCGCGCAAGAGATCCTGTGTTCTCTGGTGCTGAACCATGTACATGTAGGATTTAATGGCGTTGTCTGGCGTGTCAAACGTAGGGATCTTTGCCCGGTCGAAGCTTGCTCTTGCGCTCTCGACCGAATATTCGCCGATCCAGCTCGTCAAAACCATTTTTTGGGTATGCGCCGCGACCTCAATCAGCGCATCGGCGTTTGATTGAGCGTCAGTGCCCAGGCCAGGAGTAAAAACAACAAGTAAGGCATCGACGTTGCGATCTGTAAGGACCGTCTTGGCGACATTGCTCAGTTGCTCCGGTTTCAGTTCAGGATTGAGGAGCAGAGGGTTCTCAGCCTTCACATAGTCTGGCAGCTGATTTTTCAGCGCCTGCACACCATCTTTGGTAAAGGATGCAAGCTCGCCGCCGTCGTGCAGGAGGCGATCCATCGCGATAATGGCAGGCCCGCGCCCGTTAGCAATGACGGCGAGGCGCGGTCCGAAGCGCTCGCGCCGATTGCTTAAAGCATCTACACAGTCAAATAGTTCGTCGGTGGCATTTACTCTCAAAACACCGGCCCGAGCCAGTACTTCGTCAATAAGATCATCTCTGCGTGCCAGCCCTTTGGGAGACGATACCGGGTTGAGTGGGCTATCGGAGAACCGATTATTCTTTACCGCGAGTACAAGGCGGTGTCGCGACGCTGCCCTCAGTGAGCGCACTAGCGCCCTGCCCGAGCGAATCTCATCAAGCTGAATCAGCAGCGTTCGAGCCTTCGGCTCCTGCGATATGTAGTCAATCAGATCCGAAAGCGTGACGTCCTCACTGCGACCCAGAGTCGCGACATGGGAAAAACCTATCCCCCTGCTGTATGCCCAGTCCATGACGCCGGATGCCAGGGTGCCAGACTGGCCGATGTATGCGATGTTTCCTGGTCTGACAGGAACATGCAGAAAACTAGCGTTAAGTTTTCGGTGCGGAATGACAATTCCCAAGCAGTCGGGTCCAAGAATTCGCATTCGCGTTTGCTTGACGATCCTGTCGATTTTTTCTGAGTTGGGACGAAATTGCCATGAGCGCGCCCGGGCCATACCGCCAGTAAGCACCATTGCCGCTTCAACGCCAATGGAATGCAGCTGCTTAATCACACGTGCAACCGAGTCGGCAGGCGTGCAGATGATGGCGAGATCCGGGGCGCTTTTCAGCTGACTTATCCTGGTTACCGCTGGCAAGCCGCATATCTCTTTGTAGCCCTTGCTGTTGACCGGGAGAATTGTTCCTTCAAACCCGGCTTTCAGCAGGTTTCTGACTATTGCACCGCCAAGACTGCCCTGTCGGTCAGATGCACCGATCACGGCGACTGATTCAGGCTGTACAAAGCGCTCAAGAGATCGGGTACCCATCAAACCTCCATTGGTTTTTGTGTTTATGGCAGCGGAGAGTACACTGAGCAAAAACAAGACGGTCAGGAACAGATGCCATTAGCGTATTACACGTCGGAAGAGCACTTCTCTCACTTTACGGATGAAGACCATCCCGAACATGCCATGCGAATCATGGCCATAGAGCAGGAGCTTAAATCCCAGGGCATCTGGGAGCAACTGATTCATGTCAATGGACAGTCTGCAGACATGCCAGATATTCTGCGCGCTCACAGCAAGGGTTACGTCGAGCAACTGCATCTGATTCAACCCAAGCATGGCCATATATACGTTGATGAAGATACAGCGATGGCGCCTGGCTCATTGAATGCTGCGCTCTGGTCGGCCGGGTCCTGCACTCTCGCACTCGATGATCTGGTAAAAGGCGAGCAGAACCGCGCCTTCGTAGCCACTCGCCCGCCGGGCCATCATGCCGAGCACCGTAAAGCGATGGGCTTCTGCTTTTTTAACAATGTTGCCATCACTGCGTTGAGAGCCGCTGACATCCACCATTTTCAGCGAATCGCCCTTCTTGATTTTGACGCACATCAAGGCAATGGCACCATAGATATCCTTGGGAATGACCAGAGGTTTCTGATTTGCTCGAGTTTTCAGCATCCGTTTTATCCATATACGCACTATGAGCAGTCCAGATTCAATAATCTTATTAATGTTCCACTCTCATCTGGCACTGGCAGCGCGACATTTCGAGCAGCAATAGAAGAGCACTGGCTACCTGCTCTGAAGTCCTACGCGCCTGAGCTGATTATTGTGTCTGCTGGGTTTGACGGGCATAAAGACGACCCCATGGCGGAATTGAATTTGTTGGATTCAGACTATGATTGGCTCGGCCGCATGATTGATGGCATTGCAGCAGCAAGAAACACTCCCGTACTGAGTATTCTGGAAGGTGGATACGACCTCAACGCTCTGGGGCGTTCAGTCGCTGCATACCTGACAGGCCTGCAAACAAACTAGCGCGCTTTATTTACCCGACCCTGTCACACTCTGAGTGCAAAACTTACCGTCTGTCACAGAAAGCCACAGAGGTACGCACGATTTCCCCGATTGCAGATGGCATGATTTCAGCAGTTCACAAAAACAGGGCACTGCTATGAGATCAGAGCAAGAGACTGGAGTTATTTACGCAATTGTTGCAACACCAGAATCACTGTCGCGCGTAACGAAGGCAGAGATGGCGCTTATCGCATTAACGGCGTGTGTGAGCACATCTGTTCTGATCGCCGCAGCCCGATCTTTGTTTTAGAACGGTGCCATGCACAAGCAGAAACAAAAAAGCCCAGCAAGAAGCTGGGCTTTTTTGTGTAAATAGTGGCGGAGGGATAGTCCGCCTTCATAGGGTCCGCACACTTCCACCCAAAGACATACAATCCAATTAAATCAATAACTTACAATCTACGGTCTTCCATGACCATCCATAAGGATCTATCATTAGTGGGGGATGATTTGGGGGATTCCGAATGGCCATCGAAAAGCTTTCAGCCAGAGCAGTAGCAACAGCAAAAGAAGGCAAGCACGAAGACGGTGGCGGCTTGCGCCTGGTTGTCTCAGCAAAAGGCTCTAAACGCTGGGTACTCCGCTACACATTGAACAGAAAGCGCAGGGAAATGGGCCTGGGCCCGTACCCTACAGTAACCCTCGCAAAAGCCAGGGAAGAAGCCATGTCAGCTCGGCGAATGGTCTTTGAGGGTTTGGACCCTATCACCGAGCGAAAACGAACCCAGGTCGTCATTCCAACCTTTGAGGATTGCTCAACACAGTTTATTGAAGCACATCAGGCGGGCTGGAAGAACGCTAAACACGCCAGTCAATGGAGGAATACCCTATCCACATACGCTCATCCAGTCTTAGGAGCGTTGCCGGTAAATGCAATTACGGTGAACGACGTTCGTAAGGTACTTGACCCGATATGGACTACAAAGAATGAGACTGCCAAACGATTACAAACACGAATCGCTAAGATTCTCGACTATGCTGCAGCATTGGGTCATTGTGACAATGACAATCCCGCACGTTGGCAAGGTAAGCTAGATGCCCTTCTTCCCAAGCCATCTAGCATACAAAAGGTAAAGCATCACCCTGCTATGCCGTATTCTGAAATCGGACAGTTCTGGAAAGAGCTCGATAGTCAGAAGCGCATTTCCGCTACGGCCCTGAGGTTTCTTATCCTTACTGCGACCCGGACATCTGAAGTGCTTGAGACTCAGTGGAACGAAATTGACCTTGACCTGGCTATCTGGACGATCCCAGCTGAACGCATGAAAATGAACAAGGAACACAGAGTGCCACTCTGCGCGCAAGCTATCGAGTTGCTAAAGGCATTACCTAAGGTCTCTGAGTCTGCGTATGTCTTTCCAGGTTCACGTGCTGATAAGCCTCTGTCCAATATGACGCTATTGAAGCTCATGAGAAGCATGGGGTTCGGCAAAGGCAGCCAGAAAGGCGACTACGTCCCCCACGGCTTCCGTTCTACATTCAGGGACTGGGCTGGTGAAGTCTCTAGCTACCCTAGAGACATCGCTGAGATGGCATTGGCTCACGCCATTGAAAACAAGGTTGAAGCGGCATATCGCCGGGGGGATTTACTTGAGAAACGCGCACACATGATGCAGGACTGGGCCGACTACATAGGCAGCTAATCCTAGCCTTTCTTACTTAGAAGACCTTCGGCAGAGCTCAATATCTCCGAGGGCAGGCAATTCATTGCTAAAGCAAGCTTCCAAAGCGACGTGACAGTTGCCCTTTTTGCCCCTCGCTCGACACCGGATAAAAATGACCTAGCAACGCCAGAACCATTTGCCAGAGCCTCCTGAGTCAGCCCGGCCTCAACTCGCTTCATTTTGATTGCTGTACCGATGGCCTTAAGCAGGCTCTGCTCTTCCGAAGACTCCATGACATACCACCCTCAAGGATATGCCTGAATCATCTACTTCCAGCTCTGGCCTAACCACGCCACATAGGTTACATTTAGACCTCTATAGAGGTCTTTAAGGATAAATATATAACATTCTGGCCTTTATAGAATTCAATTGGACCTACAAGGAGACGACATGAACGTCATCAAAACTATGGGCCTTATCGGCATCATCCTCTTCACTATCTGCTTTTTCTGTATGTCAGCCTTCATCGAATCTGACGTAGAAGCTGCTATCGGCTTCAGCTCTATTGCCATCATGTACGGCATTGGCTTCTCAATCACGGCCTTCCTGAAGGCGAAAAAAGCGATTAGCGAACAGCAAGCATGAAATAAGCAGCCCTCTGGGGCTGCTCTTCTTTTGGATAAAAATAGATCTAGCGTAGAGAGGGAAACGTGAAATTCTTTGCAGTGTTAACGATATCAGCGAGTCTTTTGTTCGTCGGATGCTCATCTGAAGTGCCAGATTGCAACGATAGCGAGACAAAAGATCTTGTCCTAGAGATAACATACGATGAGTTGATTGATAGGTTTGGTCCTGAATTGGCTAATATCACCGAGCTATCGCTTGAGGCTGTTAGAACAACAGATACGAACAAAAGAACGGGAAACCATAGCTGTGCAGCTGACCTTAGAATCAAACAGGATAGCCATCTCAGAAAGCAAAATAGTACCGCACCAATAACATATACCGTGGAGTTGGCTAATGACGGTGACGACTTCTATGTGACTGTTTACGGCCTTTAGGAACCATGAATGCTAGCCTTCTAGCATTCATACTCTCAAGCTTTTGCGAAAAAGCCAAGTGTAGAAACCCGGCCCCGATCTATACTCTTCAGGCGACAAGAGCTCACATACAACCAAAATCCACGCCACCTGATAAGGTCAATCAACAGTATCCCAAGTGGAAAATAATTTCACATGGCCTATTGAAATAACCTGAACTCCCCCCAGTAAAGAAACTATGCACCTTTACCAAGAATCCGAATGACTGACTTAAAGACCCAAAATGAACCCAATCTGAAAGCCTTTATGCTGGTGACTGTCCTGATCGCGTATGGGTCTATCGCTCATGAGAATGCTACGCAGATAGTTGGGTTTCTGGATTCCCCATCTCTCAAGGCCCTAGCGGGTTTCGGTACTCTTATTGGACTTGGTTACCCCATGCTGGTGGGATTGGCGACGTACCTGTTAACAAACTCTATGGAGTCTGAAAATAAGTTTCGGATTGCCCATTTTCGCTGGAATGACCCGCTTCCAGGGGGACGAGCCCACCAGCTGATTCCTGCCGATTCGCGAATGGACGTAAATAATTGCTCTCCAGAGATCGTCGCATTACTGAATGAAGACCTCACTCAGAAAGCAAGGCAGGCTAAGTGGTACAACTTGTATGGGAAAGTGAAAATGGACCCGTCTGTAAGTTCGGTACACAAAAGTTATCTACTCATGCGAGATGCTGCGACGGGCATCTTCATGTTCACAGTATTCATCCTACTCATCGACTTTGTCGTGTGGGTAGCGATGGATTTAACGTTAAGCTCGCCTATGGGGTATCTAGGATTGATGTTGTTCCTCTTATTCGTGGCCTTTCGCGCAAATGAGCGCGGGAAGCGGCTGGTCACGACTGCTGCAGCTACTTTCAATGCGCAACACTTATGAGGTAACACATGCCAACAACCATCACATTTTTTCCCGTAGATAACGGCGACATGACCCTGCTGAAGTTTGGAGATGCAGCAGGTACCACTCTGCTGATAGACGTTAATATTCGGAAGGATGCGGACGATCCCGATAGTGCAGAGTACCGTGATGTCGCGAAGGACTTGCGTAATCAGCTCAAGAAAGACTCTGACGGACGCCCCTATGTTGATGCCTTTTTGCTTAGTCATCCAGACGAGGATCATTGTCGGGGAATCGATCGCCATTTTCACCTGGGCGCGTTAGCAGACTATCCTGATGACGATAAAGATTATTCAGAGAAGAAAATCGTTATAAGGGAGATCTGGTCATCCCCGATTGTCTTCCGACGAGCATCAAAAAATCATACCCTCTGTAAGGACGCAAAAAAGTTCAGTAAAGAAGCTCGACGGCGTGTGCAAGTCAATCGGGAGAAGAACTTTGCTGTCACTCACGGTGACCGTATCAAAGTACTCGGAGAGGATGAAAAGAACAAAACTGATGATCTGACGCCCATTTGTCACAAAGTAGGATCCTCTTTCAGTTCCATCACAGGAGTTGAGTCATGGTTCTTCACTGCTCATCTTCTCGGTCCATTTGATCCACAAGACAAAAAAGATGAAGAAGAGCTCCTGGCTAAGAATCAATCCAGCGTCATTATCAATTTTAAACTGGCTGCTGATATCTTAAATCCTGATGGTGCCAACTTTCTGACAGGAGGCGACGCCGGAGTTTACATCTGGAGTGAACAATGGGCTCGGCACAGTCATGAGCCGGATGTATTCAAGTATGATTTGCTGCAAGCTCCTCACCATTGTTCTTGGCGAACGCTTTCGAAAGATAGCTGGTCGGATAAAGGCCGCAATGCAACAGTGGACGATAATGCTCGGAAGGCTCTTTCCCAGGCACTAGAAGGTGCCATCATTGTATCTAGTTCCAAACCTATACTGGATGACGACAACGATCCGCCATGTATCCGTGCTAAAGAAGAGTATGAGGACATATTGTCCGAAGTTGGAGGGGAATTTTATTGTACCGGTGAATATCCCAGTGATAAGGCTGTAGAGCCTTTGGTCTTCGCTATCGGCTCAGGAGGAGTGACTCCGCCCTCTAAAAAGTCTGGTGGCCCTAAATCGGCAGCAATTGCCGGCACAGCGAAAACTCCTTTACCACACGGGTAATACGCAATGAATCCGGCCATTCATGATGCTTATGTTGTGCTTCAAAGACACCCGGCACTAACAAACGTTAGTGCGCCGGCACAGGGAAGTGGCCGGGTAGAAATTTCGGCTATGATCGACGTATCGCTTCCCTGCCGCGTCAGAGCAGCTGGAGTTACGTCCAATGGTATTCGACAGGTGGAGCCCTGTTGGTTTGTATTCCCTGAAGACTGGCCTCTTGCTGCGCCAACGGTATGGTTGCGTGAGGACTTTCCACTTAACCTTCCACATATCAATCCTCATCGCCCTGGTGAGCGGGTACACCCCTGTCTGTTTGAAGGGCCACCGGATGAATTGGTCCAGAGTCTGGGGCTGGACGGCATCATAGATCAATTAAGCGATTGGCTTACTAAGGCAGCTTCAGGTCAACTCATCGATTTGGAGCAGGGCTGGGAGCCTACAAGGCGGGACTCTTTGACATCGGGCGTTATTTTCAGCGCGGAAGAGGCCGTCGTTCGTACTCCTATCGATGGGTCTCTTTTGGTCACTCAAGGAGTTTATTTTTCAAACTCTAACGAGCTACTAGCGGTTGCAGTAGAGGGACTACCCGAGTTAGCACCTCGCTTCACGCTTGAGTATCCGGAGACAGAGGAATCAAAGTATTACGCTGGGAACTTACCGATCGTTTTCGCTCGGTGTGTAGACGAAGTAGGGAATCCACAAGTGGTTTCCTCATATTCCCCAGAAGAAGTTCACGATTTTAGTTCACTGCTTGAGAAAGCTCGGGATTTGGGTGCCAGGTCAGATGCACTGGAGAGATTTTTGACAGGCTACGCGAAGGGATTCTTTCTAGAGAATGAATTGGATGAAGGTATCTCCATTATTGTTGTTCTTCTGATACACCGCCCTGCAGACCTGATTGGAGCACCTGGGCGGAACATTGAAGTGTTGCCGTATGCTGTTCGGTTTCGGGGTACCTTCGCTAACCTTTCTGATGAGGTGTACCCGGCATATCACTCTCACAGCGTGTCACCAGACTTGCTTTCCATGACGTCTGGAAGACTGAAAACCTCATCAAAAATGAAGATTGTGATGTTGGGTTGCGGAAGTCTTGGTTCGAAGATAGCCCTCCACCTTGGTAGGAGTGGTATTGGGAATATCGCGTTTGTAGATAATGAAACCATGTCGCCTCATAACGGAGCGCGTCACGCATTGATCCCTCCGAGGACAACATTTGCCTATCCTGGCAAAGCGTCAATGATGGAGCGGGCACTCAATGAGCTCGGTCACACTGATTGTGTTGATCATCTGCTTGATGCAAAAGAGCCTCTTCTTGATCGTGGTAGTGCCGATGACGTCTTTGGAACTGACGAGGCAGTCATTATTGATACGACAGCGTCACTTGCTGTGGCGGCTGCTAGCATAGTTTCTCCTGCTCTATCTTACGAAAAGTCACCAAGACGCTTACTTCAGGCTGGGATGTATGCTCAAGGGAAAGTTGCATACCTTTTTTCAGAGGGCGCTGCTAGAAACGTTATGGTTTGCGACCTTCAGGCTCGTTTATTTGAAATGTGTCGACACTCTTCGTCATTGAGAAAGAACCTGCAGGGCGAGGGATCAGATTTAACCAACATTTTTGTGGGTGACAATTGTAGATCTCTCACAATGCCGATGGCTGACAGTAAAGTGTCACGGGCAGCAGCTCTCATTAGTGGCCAGATAGAGTCTTGGCTAGCTGGTGGACTTCCGGGTGCTGGTCAATTATGCGTTGGCGTTGAGGATGATACCGGAGTAGGTATGACCTGGCTCAGGGAACAACTTGGACCAACGCTTGAGTTAGTCCCGGCCAATGAGGGTGGTCAAAACTGGAAAGTTCGCGTGCTTTCGTCTGTTGCGGAATCGATTGATGAGGCTTCCAGATCCTGGGGGCCTTCAGAAACGGGAGGAGCACTGCTCGGACATATATCCACCAGCACAAGAACTATTATTGTGGCCGGACTTGTTGATGCTCCACCGGATAGCGTTAGAACTCCTGCTACTTTTACGCTTGGCGTTCAAGGGCTGGTTGCGGCATTGCAAGAAGCAAACGAGACCTCACTTGGGCATCTGCACTATGTCGGTACATGGCACAGTCACCCTATGGGAGGAGGGCATTCGGATATTGACCAGGCAACGTTAGGAGCTATTGCGCAGGAATTCCAAGGCGTTCCCGCCATTTCTCTTGTATGGAGGCCTGAAGGATTCATTGTCGCTGTTGAACAGGTCTGAGATGACAAACGAACCTCTATCGGCTGCCATTGGTACTTACTCTACCTAACTGATATTCCCGACTCGTAATTTTCCAATGAGGTCGTCATGGGGCTTGCGAGCAAGCTGACCACGGTAGATATCAGCATACGAGGAACACCGTACCAGTATTGTGGCGTCACCTTCGTTTTGAACTGGCCATAGCTGGGTGCCCGGTAGCTGATCATGCCTGCGCTTTTGGATTGAATACTGTCTTGCAGGTTATTCAGTGCCATGTAGCTGAGCATGGTAGCGTACAGCGTGTCACCGACCAGACCTTGTTTGGTGAGGGCGTCGTAGTTTTCAGTTTCAATATTGGTCTGTGTGGCTTCGAGACTTTGCTTCAGTTGTTCTACCTGCCCTGGGGATACACCCTGAAGGTCGAGCGCGTAGGCCTGATATTCACCCGCGACGGGCTCGTTGCGGCTGGTGTTCCACCCTCGGTTAGGCTCCCAGTAGCCTGTTTCGGTAAGAAGCTCCGTGCCCATGGCCATCGCGGTCGTTGTTTCTACGACGTCATCTCCGATTTTGAATTCGCCAATCAGGTTGATCAGGTAGCCCGGTAACGTGTCCGGAATATCTTCGGGATTGATCTCTCCGTTTTCGTCAGGCTCAGGAAGGCGGCTCTCTATTACTGCTTCGTCATCTTCGTTCGACGGGTGAATATGACAGTGAGATCGCCTTTATGACTGCACTTCTACCTAGAAACCAAAATTACAGCTAGGTAGACAATAATCAAACTGGAGAATCCAAAAATTATCATTGTTTTTTGATTTTTCAACGACTCGACGGAGCTATCATCCAGCACAGCATCGTTTGGCATATCCGAAAAATTCGCATACCTATACTTCCAGAAAAAAGCACCATACCTGTATTCCTCATCGAGAGCTAACGCTACCGCTCCTATCAACACCCAGAAAAAACTTGAAACGACCTCGTTAAAACTAGCTGCATAGAAAAATGGAAATATCGCTGCGGGGAAAATGGGTAAATATATCATACCAAAAATCAAGCTAGGATCTGATGTAGTTCTTTTAATCGCGTACTGTATCCATTTACCTTTAATCAGAACACCAAAGCAGGCTCCTGTACCTATCAGTGACATTCCAACATTAGATACATAGGACGTAAAATCAACCGTACTGAAGAAATAGATGAATATAATAATTAACCAGAAAAATATAAGCATCATTAAAAAATTAATCCCAGCACTAACGCCCAAAGATCGACAAAAATCATACCAAGTACTAAATCAGCCGACAATCCACGTACTAGGGATGCCCAACCCAACATAATTCCCAGTGTAGCCATGATCGCATTGTTTCGAAAATCTCTGGAATCATTTGACTGTGTAATACCATAAACCCATGCAGCAAAACCGACAGCAGTGAAAAATAGTGCCAAGAATGCTGCCGCTTGTATTAGTACAAAAATCAATACGGCATACGCAATGATTGTACCCCAGAAAACTAGAAGATCCCCACCATTTTCCCCGCCACCGATCTTATACGCACCCGCTCCAGTCTGCGGATCTAAAATAATATACCCCACCTGACTACTGCCATAAAAATTCACCGGCTGCTCATGCGCTGTGATCTCCAGCCCTGCGATGGCCGAGTTGCGTATCTCACTGATGATATCGTCAGGCAAGTTCAGGTTGGGTATCGCAATATCGACGTTTTCTGAGGTAATCGTCCAGATCCTCTGGCCTTCTGCGCCTGCGATCTGCAGAGCTTTTACGGCACTGATACCATGAGCGGGGTTATCTTCAGTACTAAACATCTGTTCGGGTACTAAGTGCTCCATGGCTGACATCCGTGCGCCTTGTGCCTGATTATAGGCAAGGAATTTCTCGTAGTCGTTCGACTCTTCAACCTGATAGTTCATCATGAGGTCGACGTCCATGGTCAGACCACCCAGTTCAACATTACGTGGAATACCGTACCAGTAGAGAGGGGTCACCTTGGTTTTGAACTGGCCATAGCTGGGTGCCCGGTAGCTGACCATGCCTGCGCTTTTTGACTGAATGTTATCTTGCAGGTTATTCAGTGCCATGTAGCTGAGCATGGTGGCGTATAGCGTGTCACCGACCAGACCTTGTTTGGTGAGGGCGTCGTAGTTTTCAGCTTCGATATAGGTCTGTGTGGCTTCGAGGCTTTGTTTCAGTTGTTCTACCTGGTCTGGCGACACGCCCTGAAGATCAAGCGCATAAGCCTGATACTCACCGGCGATAGGCTCATTGCGGCTGGTGTTCCAGCCTCGGTTAGGTTCCCAGTAGCCGGTTTCGGTGAGAAGCTCCGTGCCCATGGCCATCGCGGTTGTTGTTTCTACGACGTCATCTCCGATTTTGAATTCGCCAATCAGGTTGATCAGGTAGCCCGGTAACGTATCCGGAATATCTTCGGGATTGATCTCTCCGTTTTCGTCGGGTTCTGGTAGCCGACTGGTAATCACGGCTTCGTCATCTTCGGTTGCAGGCGAGTAAGATAGTGAGAGTGCCTTTCCTGCCAGTTCGACCGTGGGCTTTATAACCGTGAAGTAAGTACCGTTTGGCTGGCCATAGTAGCTACCGGACAGCTGAAACTTAAACTTCCAGCGTTGGCTGTCAGTGAGTGACGGTGAAGTCAGCTTACGGGTAATCAGGTTGTACGGAAGAGATGCCGCGAGTGATTCCCGAACAACGGTTTTAATATCTGAGGTACCCAATACTTCACCCACGGTAGCATCGGGGTTCTGGTTGGCGATGTAGTCTTCAAGTTGAGTCTGGTACGTCGTTAACGCATCTTCAATATTCTGCTGCGGTAGCCCTTGTATCCAGCCTTCGTCTTCATTAATGGTGGTATTCTGCTCGATATTGGTTACCAGTTCTTCGGCATCAAACGGGACTTGTTCCTCCAGGTTGTAACCTTCCTGATATTCATATTGTTTAAAGCTGGCATCCATCGGTATCCAGCTATCCCCTGTGCGATGTATTGCGCCCCGGCTTGGGAAGTAATCAACCCAAGCTTCGACCCATACATGCTCCAGTAAAAAGTGGCTTACCTTACCTCCAGAGACTAAACCTTTCACAGGAATGCCACCCTGACCTATAAGGTTACCCGCCGCTTCTGTTGTTTTAGCATTACCCACCCAGTTCATCACTTTTTCGGCAGGCATCTCTACTGAGCCAAAGGAGTAACGCGCCGGAATATTTGAGGCGCGGAGTAACGCAATAAGAAGACTTGAGGTATCGAAGGCGTTACCGCGTTGGTATTCGAGTGTGTACTCCGCCCCCTGAATAGAACCATAACTGGGGATAAATTCGATGTTATTACGAACCCATTGGTAAATTTCTACCGGGTCGTGATTCAGCTCTGCGGCCTTGGCAATAATGGCGTCACTGAGTTGCGCATCTATCGTTGCATCGAGATGTGCCTGGGTTGGCCCGCCGGGATTCCCGAGCATGTCTGGAGTAATAATATTGGAAGCCAGCTGTACGCCTTGCTCATAGAGAGGTAGATCGTAGCGGCTGCTGAGGTCGTTAGCGGTTGTTGCCGGTTCTGGCGTTGTCTCAGGGTCAGGGGTTCCCCACGGCAAGTTGCTTGGATCGAAGTGATCCCGGCCTTTTTTAGTCGTAAAACTCTCGAGAATATTGTTAAGGGTTTCAGCGTATTCTGCCTGCTCTTCAAGAGACTGATCCGGAGACACAAGACTTTCAAGGTTGGCCGATACTTCTGAGTATCGCGATAAGATTTTCTCTCGCACCTCTTCATGGCGTTGCATAATGCGCGCCGGGAGCTGCTTCTCTTCTATCCAACTACGTTCAGTATCAAGAGATTCAACAACGCCTTCCCGCAGACTTTGCAAACGCTGCTGGAACTTCGTGCTGATGTCATCTTCGAGTGCATCCTCGCCAAGCCCGACGAACCCAAGGACTTGGGCAACAAAGCCGGTGTTTTCTACCAGTCGTTGGTTGATTCGCTGTTTCTTTTCGTCAATGTGCTTTTTAAGGTTGCCCAGAACCTGATGCAGCTCACTGTTCTCCAGCTCCCAGCGGCGCTCTTCCTCAAGCTGCTGCTGATTTTCAGTTTCTATAGCGACCGCCCACGAAGGCCAGATCACTGCATTTAAAAATACAACGAGCACCAGACGTGCGATATGTCGTATGACCGGTGTGCTCCGCACACCGGTATCAAAAGGCTGCTCTTGTGTCATCAACACTGAGTTATTTCCGTATGTCATTTTCAAATTCCTTATTGATCCAGTGCCAGCTTACGACCCGTGGCTTCTATATGGCTGTACAGAGATTGTCGCGCAGCGATGACATCAGGCTCATCGCTATCCATGAGAAGATCTGCCGCAATCAGGAACAAGCCCTGGGCCTCATTGTAATAGCCTGCCTCGTAGGCGGACCGTGCGAGCTTGTACTTCAACCAGGCGCTACGATAATCGACACGGTACCAGTATTGCCATGCAAGACTGTCCAGTTCTGATTGAGTTGCTTCCAGCGACGGACGTTCTGTCGCAGTGAAGTTCAGCAGCGCCTCAGCCTGAACTGTGCGCTGATCACCATCAACAGAGGTTGTCGTGATCGCCAACTGTTGATCAAGCTCACTCGACAGCTCTACGTAAACGGTCTGCTCCCGAACTTCACCTTCCGCCATAGGGAAGATCGCTGAAATGGGGGTGGCATCCATCGTGAAGTCGTCTGCGGCTACAATAGTCGCACCGCCGGATGCGCTGAGCTCGGAATAAGCATCAACAGCACCACGATTGTTGGTCCATGTAATATCCACAGGTAGGACTGACCCCGGGTACGGCTCTTCACTGATTGTCGGCTGAATCCAATCAATTGATTGTCGTAACAGGTCAGAATACGTGCTCTGTGAACCGCCAGCAGACGCTTCGAGTAGCAGGTCGAAACCGAAGAACAGACTTCTACCATGGCCATACTCGTATTGAGTAATCGCTTTGCGCTTAAGGCTCAGAATGTCATCCAGAACAAAGCTGTGTTGGTCAAGCCAGGTCCAGCCATCACTCTGATCTGCCGCCAGCGTGTATTCGCCAATCACTGACGCACCGTCCAACCAGATGCCCTGAACACGATCTTGATAAGTAAGTGGGACCTGTATGTTATCAGTGAATAAGTCATCGCCAGTGTTCAGTTCACGCGCCCAGGGGTGATGCCCTACTACATCCATGCCCAACGCCGGTTCTAACCAGTGATTACGTTTGTCATAGGCACCTGCGACTAACAGGCCCTTACCAGAGACGACCGCCTCCCGAATCTCTTTCTGTACTTTCCAGGGAAGCTGAGGGCGCTCTGAAAGAATCAGGTAGCTACCGTAGTCTCCAGTCCGAAGCTCATAGGCAAAGTCTTCAGGCGTATGAACACTGGTGTATTCCCAACCTGCGGTATCCAGCAGATCTTTGATAAAGTCATTTTGAGTATTCAGATCTGGTCCTGCCGTTGGACCATAGGGATCAATCTCGCGAAGGTCGCTGTCGTTGCTCCAGATATCCCAGTCGATAAGAGTCAGATCTTCATACAGCTCGTCGACGGTCAAAGGGCGATCACACGAGCTATCAACCGACCATGATTTCTCTACCGTCGTCAGCCAGCTTTTCTTAACTTTGACCTCAACCTGATAGCGATTATGCGGCATACCACCCGACTTGGTGAGTATGAATTCCAGTTCACCTGAAGCAGATGCTTTGACTGCGAGGTCAGGCTCTGTCGGAGTGCCGTAGCTCTGGTTAATATTGAGGTCAAAAGCAGTGATGACTTCAGTATCGAGAACTACGCCCTCATCATTGAGCAAACGAACCGTGATTTCGTTATTCAGGGATAGTTCGGCACCGAACTCGGCACCCAGATGGATATCTTCGAATGCCGAACACTGGCGAGGGGCGTCGGTTAATACCAGTGTTCGTTGCATGGAGCCTGGTTCAAGAGAAACTTCAAGTGCAGGTATCTCAACTTCAAAAGTAGCGCTGTCCAGAATACGGATCTCACCATCGATCTCTGTTTGCAGTACGCATGCGTGAACACCAACCTCATACCCTAGAGTAGAAAAACTCTGAATTTGATTGACTGTAGCTCCGGCAGGCAAATCAAAACGGTAACTTTCTGAGAGATGCTCTTGCTGAGAATCGACATTAACAACCAGCAATTCGAAATCTACACCTGATATGCCCATTAGTCCTGTATTGTTCAGATCAAAAGAACACGATTGAACTTCACCTATGTAAAGCTCAGGCAAGTCAGCTTCGATATTTCCTCTAATGGCCGCTTTAAGGTCATTAACAACCTCAAAACTAGTTGAATCAACCGCATAATCAGAGCCATTGCTACTTAAAGTTACCCGGTATTGGTAGATACCTTCTGCCGCCTGGAGTAGCGTCAGAGGGCGTGTTCTTTCGACTATTTGTCCAGCCACAAGAGAGTTTAACTGTATCTCTTCCCGATAAATTTCAGAGTTATCTGGAGCAAACACTTCGAGAATAAGTAACGGATCATCTATCGTGTGAATTGAAGTGACATTCTTAGCTAAGGAGTCCAATGTTACGACATCATCAATGTGATAGGTCAGTCGGTCCGTCGCAGCCCGTGCTGTTGCTGCTGCCACTCCGTTTCCACTCCCATCACCATTTTGTAATTCGCTGATGATAAATGGAACGGTATCGGTTGATAACTGGTCACCTTCAGCGTTAAACAAAATGGCCTCAGCAACATAGTTACCCGAAAGAGTTAAACCTGTATTCCAAGTGTAATTGTTTTCTGTAGAGTCACCTGCTGCCAGGTCGTTAATGTCAAAAGAAGTCACATCAGAGATCACTACACCTTCATCATCCAGTACTCTTAATGAGGTCACGTAGTTACCAATAAGAGCCCCGGTATTGGTAACATTAGTCATTAGTGAAACATCGCTATTCGAAGAGAACACCATTGCGTTAAGTGATAGTTGAATATCCCCAGATAATGAGGGTACAGAGATCTGCTGACGGTTATTGTCGGAATTACATTCCGCAAAACCATTGCTCGAGGAAACTTCGGCAACAAGAGTTCCAGAAGTTAAATTGCTCGCATCTATGCCTGTCACAGTCACCGGAATACTCTCTCCGGAACTTAATGGCTGGGCAACCGTTTGCTCAGCTACCAGAATACCTTCTGAGTTATACAGGCTGACAATATAGGAATCTCCAACATTTCCAGAACCTGCATTACCGACAACCATTGATGCACTCAGGGTGGAGCCATTATCAGATAAAGAGAGGCCACCCAAAGTAAGGTCTGGAATGTCGCTCTGCTCTTGAATAACCGTAGTTACAGCACTAGTGAACTCCTGAATACTTGAGATAACTGTTACCTTACCTCTATCTCCACCAGCAGGTTGAGGATATACGTGCTTTTCTAGGATAGGCAAGCCTGCTGAGCGTACCCGTACACCAATAGCATCTATGATAGAAATCCCCCTGGCTACAGCATACTGCCTTGACTCTTCAGCAGCTAATTCACCACCTTTTACAGAATAACCTCCTGCGTCACTCGGCCAACGGCCATCTCCGGTGACTGTTAAAGCACTGAAACTTGAAGCATCAATTTGGCCATTAATAGCATCCGTGACTCTTTTTACACAGTACCCCATATAATCGGTATCACCGCCGTAATATGGAGCGACACGCAATTCATCAGAAATACTTTCAAAGTTTGCTTTCGATATGAGTGTCGGAGGCAGTATTTCTCTAAATATTGGCCCTCTTCCTGCAGTAGCTACAGTCAAACGGTATTTATTACTATGTGGAATTATGTCTTCGTTTAACACCGCATCAGCTAACCCATTGAGCTCTATACGATAGCCACCAATTCCGATACTGCCAGAAGAGTCCAAACAAAACCCTAAGTCAATAATGCCAGTGCCGTTAGAACATGATCCGGCAGCGGTACTATAGTTGTTCGATTCATCTATCTCTGCAACCAGTCCCGTTGCATCAATAAGAAGGTGAATTGGCGCCTCATAAAAAGACTGCATCCCTCCAAGAGAAATTGAAAATGGAATACTACTATCTACTGATAAGCCAGTATCACTATCGACTTCAACCAAACTTTCGCCAAAGAAGACATCTCCCGAACTATACCTACCATCTCTGTCAATATCTTCAAAAGCAATAACCTTAAAGTTAGTTTGTACTGATGCATTACCCTGGTTAGTTATAGTACCGGATAACTCATTACCAACAGAAAAGCTAGATTGATTGAACTCCACTTGGGTTTCATTAATATCTGTGATAACTAAATCAGCTAAGATTGAGTTTAAACCCTCCTGTCTCAAACGAATCTCTCCAAGATCGATCCCGCTTCCGTCAGAAACATTCACATTAAATATTTGAGTTTTGTAATCGCTGTAACTGACCGTAATTTCATACTCACCTTCAGACAAATCGGGCAGAGTAAACCAACCCTGATCTTCACTAACCTCTTCCGTCAATTCATTATCGGATAAATTAACAGCTGTAATAACCGCACCACTAATAAACTGGCGAGAACGAACATCCGTTACAAAGCCAGATACATAAGCCGTAGAAGCTGAATCTGGCTGTAGTTCTATAGTACCTATATCAATATCTAATCCAGCGGGAACATCTACGGTAGCTGAGAACGAGTCAAACCCCACTTTTTCACCCTCTACTAGCGCTCCCGCTGATCCAATGTTCAGGCTGTCAAACACAAACTGTAGTGGCAGACTAAACCCGAAC
>NZ_DFQB01000042.1:0-12687 GCF_002377545.1 Thalassolituus sp. UBA3500
CCAACGATGAGGTCAGCCCGGGCCAGGTGCTCATCAAGGGCCGTCCGCGTTGAATACACCGTACTTATTCTGTTGCCGTATTGAGAATCGAGTTCGCGCAAACGATTCATGGAGGTATCCAGCACGGTCACGCGCGCGCCCATGCCCACAGCAACGGCCAGTGCATTACTGCCGACCACGCCGCCGCCAAGAATAATCACCTCGGCAGCTGGTACGCCAGCGGCACCTGAGAGCAGCACACCGCGGCCGCCAGCGGCCATTTCAAGGCTGTGCGCACCTGCCTGAACAGCCATACGTCCGGCAATTTCAGACATCGGCGCCAATAGTGGCAGCCGGCCCGCGCTATCAGTGACTGTTTCATATGCAATGCAGGTGGCGCCAGACGCCAGAAGATCATCGGTCAGCGGTTTCACTGGCGCCAGATGGAGGTAAGTGAATAGCGTATGCCTTGGTGTAAGTAACTCAACCTCGCATGGTTGCGGCTCTTTCACCTTAATAATGAGATCAGCAGAATCAAATAAGCCAGCGGCATCAGGTACGACTTCAGCACCACTGTTTATGTAGAGATCATCGGTAAAGCCTATGGCCTCTCCGGTGCCCGTCTCAACAAAGACATCATGACCCCGATGTACCAGCTCCCTGACACTGTCGGGCGTCAGCCCGGCGCGATACTCGTGATTTTTTATTTCTTTTGGTACGCCAACTCGCATAAATACGCCTCCTGTCGACTTACCATTCAGGATAGCAGCCCAACGGCCCAAGGTATCCAGTCGGGCCACAAATGCCACACATGCCGTTGCAAAAACACAACAGCCATTCCTGTTTGATCCCCTGCTGGCTGATGACAGTCATAATAAGCATTGAATGCGAACCATTATCTCTTGTACTATCACAAGCAAACCGCCGTATCCACAATAGCGTAGTATTTATGTCGACTCTTTTAAGTTTCACACGTCAATCACTTGGCCCTGTGGTAACCGCCTTTCTTGGTGGCTACCTGTTCACATGGGGCTTTGTCGCCCTGACCGTCACCTCCACAGTGACTCTCGGCTGGGGCTTCCACACCGCAGAACACACGGCCTTTCTGCTGGCCTTTCCTGTTTTTCTGCTTGTATTTTTCTGGCTGTTCTTAAGCCGTAAAACGCTGCTGACGCACGCAGTCGCCTATGGCGGAGGTGTCTTGATGACGGCAGCCTCTGTGTGGCTGCAATCAATGTTACTGGCGCAGGGGGCTTGAGTATGCAGTTTAATAGTACGCGCCAGGGTATGGCCTGGCTCCATACCTGGCTCGGTCTGATTCTCGGCTTTGTGTTGATGGTGTGTTTTTTCTTCGGTGCTCTGTCTGTATTTGATCGGGAGATTGATCGCTGGGCCATCCCAGAGACGCGCTTTGACC
This sequence comes from Thalassolituus sp. UBA3500, assembly GCF_002377545.1. Taxonomy (NCBI): domain Bacteria; kingdom Pseudomonadati; phylum Pseudomonadota; class Gammaproteobacteria; order Oceanospirillales; family Oceanospirillaceae; genus Thalassolituus; species Thalassolituus sp. UBA3500. The sequence continues at coordinate 1,397 of NZ_DFQB01000042.1, forward strand.
CACAACCTATGCCGTCTTTTGACAATCTCCTGATGGGTGTTTTCGAGCGTATTGAACCGGATGAAGCTGAGTACAAGCGTATGATGCCCGAATACCACGACGCCAGTGCCGGCGAGATGACGCCCCGCCTTGAGTTACCCGCAGATGAATATTGGGCTTACACTACACATCGTGATCCGGTACTACGCATGGGGGCGGGCTTCCGTGTTCCCTTCCCGGCGAACCCCGAGGGGCATAATCATATCCATGGTAATACGACCATCGATCCCAGAACCGGCGTCAGCGTCCCTGATCACCATTTAAAAATAGGCAGTGAGTGGTTCTACCCGCTGCACTACAGCCTGAATTTGAACTGGAATCGGATTGGCTTTTTTATCGTCGGAATCGCCGGCTTCTTCATGCTGGTTGCTCTTATTTCTGGCGTCTGGATACACCGTAAAATTTTCCGCGAATTGTTTACCTTTCGTCGCCACAAAAGCAAACAGCGCAGTATTCTCGATATGCACAATATGACGGGTGTAGTAGCACTTCCCTTTCATTTCTTTTTTGCCTTTACCGGCCTGATCATCTTCGTCGCCTTCTACTACATGCCAGTAACCAACACCATGCTGGAACCGCTACACAGTGCGCAGCAAGCAATAGAAGCGGAAGAAATGGGCCTCCCTCATGAGCGCGCTGGCATCCCTGCACCCATGGCCTCTGTCGATGCGATGGTGGCTGAAGCGAAACGTCGTTGGGCAGCAAGAGACATGGCTGGAGAAGTCGGCTTCCTGCAGATGCACCATGTCGGCGATCAGAATGCTTACGTCAGCATTTATCGTGCGGGCAGCGATCGCGTTGCCCTTGTTGGGGAAGGTATTCATTTTAACGGCGTTACCGGCGATGTTCTTCGCGAAGATCCACCCCATAGCCTTGCCGAATCTATTGGTGATTTTCTGGCTGGTCTTCACCTTCAGCATTTCGAGCATTGGTTCCTGCGCTGGCTCTATGTGATCGGTGGACTACTTGGCTGTGCGTGTATCGCCACAGGGTTCATGTTTTTTGTCGAAAAACGCAAACAACAGCATGCTAAATCCGGATCTCAGGGAAGCAGAATCGTCGATGCTTTTGCTGTTACAACCGTCACCGGTATGGTGATCGCTGCCATCGCCATGCTGATTGCTAACCGTATTATTCCGTCTGCGACCGAAGGCAAGGGTGATATAGAAAAACTCGTTTTCTGGTCTGTATGGGCGCTTTCGTTTTTGCACGCAATATGGCGCAGTGCTGCAGTCGCATTGGCGAAGACTAACCCCGCCTGGAGAGAGCAGACGGTGTTAATTGCACTACTGGGGGTTGTCGCGGTTATCGCAAACTGGATCAGTACCGGAGATCATTTAATTAAAACAATCTTTACCGACCCATATTGGGCCGTCGCCGGTGTCGACTTAAGCCTGCTGGCGGGAAGTTTGATTGCACTGCTCGCAGTGAAAAAAATGACCGCGACGCATGAAACAGAACGCAAACAGGAAACCAGCCAGAAAAAGCTAGCGACAGGAGAAGCCGCTTATGAATGATGCAATCTGGTTGATCATCGCCTTTGTATTGATGCTACTGGCAATGGGCTGGTTTGCGCTCTCTCTTAAGACGCACTGGAAACAGGTTATGAGCGGTAAGCCAGCCTCCCGCCTTTTACGGAGCCTCGGCTGGATATGTGTAGCTCTATCTGGTCTGGCCTGCCTTCAGGCTGACCATGCATCTATGGCGGTGCTCGTATGGATCATGCTTAGTGCTACGGCTGCTTTTATTGTTGGCCAGGTATTGAGCTACCGCCCCGGCCTGCTTAAGCCTCTCGCACTGTTCAGAGCATAGAAAAAATCGATTAAATGAATCCAAACTCAGTGCCGGCCCAGTATCCGGCCACTGAGAACAGAATCAGCGCCAGAATCAACATAACACCATCACGCGTACTCAAGCCGATAGCGGCGAAAATAATCGCAAGCGCAGGAATAGCGGCAGCCATAGGGATGAGTTCCAGAGGAATCATCAACAAACCAAAAATAACGCACAGCGCCGCGATTAAGCGACTGATCACAGGGCCAAACAAAAAAGTTATCCGCGGTTTAAAAAGTCGGTCAATGCGTTTGGTAATTGGCGTAATGTTATCAACGCCGTCGCTGAACCGTTCGCGGTCAAAATCTGCTTTGCGCAAGCGGGAAGGAATCCAGGGGTGACTCTTTCCAAAGACTTTCTGTATTGCAATGAGGGCAATCAAAATCCCACACAAGCTTGGTATACCAGGAATGGCGCCACTGGGTAGAAAAGCGATCAAGGCAGGTGCCATGAGCAGAGGACCAAAGCCCCGCCCTTCCAAAGAGCTGACAATATCCCCCAACGATATCTTGTCGTTATCAGTGTCATCACGCAATGTCGTCAGTACTGCGGTAATATCAAGTTGGTCAGGCACTCATATCTCCTCAAAGCCAGTGCTTAATCAATTAATTGTGCATTGAGCAGATGACATTAATATTGTTATTCCTGAGTTAAATACAGAGCATACTTTACTATGCGCGCAGTCAACTTCTCGCGCAACGACTTAGATTTAGTGAGCCTCATACGCTCCAATTCCGCTTCATAATCGGGTAGCTGAGTCGTTAAAGCGCGGTATAGCAATCGTATTTTACCGCGAGTAGACGCCGTCTCTTTCTTTAAGACTTGCAAAGCCTTAACCAAGCGCTGCTCTACCTGGGTAAAATCACTGCCAAGTGGGTAATCAATCAGACTTCCGTTACGGCGAAAAGCAGCAAAGCGCTTTTCCAGAGCCCCCAGAGTATTTCTTTGCCTGATCACATCCAGATTAAGCTCATTTGAATCAACAGACGAACCTAGCTTACCTGCTGCAACCGCACTCTCTTTCAGATTTGTAACAGCGTCCGATGACGATATACGGAGCATGCGCTTGATGCACTCTTCATCTGAGGCAAAGCGCAGATCAGCGATGCCGTATTCGGTGACGTAAATATCGCGAAGATGGCGCGGTATCGTCAGATTTGGCAGATCCCAGCGAATGTTACTTTCGGACTTTTCGCCGCGTACGGCATGAAACATAAGAACAGAACGAGCCTCGGGTAAATCAGCCGCCATTGAGACAAAGTTGTATTGGCCACCGACGCCAGACACTACACGGCCATCTGGCAATGTCTCTGAGGCGGCACCACCCAATGGCGTTGCCATCATACAGATATTCATAAACCGGGCGTGGCGTCTCTGCTGAACTTCAAGCTCGTAATCAGGGCCGGTAACCGAATTAATCCGACCAATGCGATCCATTTCAAGCGTATTTTCTTGGGCACCCTGCTCACCAACCCATTGATAAAAATCAGGAGAGCCGAGATAAAAACCGCCCCGAAGATACTTGCCTTCGGTTTCAATAACTTCTTTCTCGTCGGCGGATAATTCACCCGAATTGAGTTTGCGCATCAGGGCCAGGTCATCAACCACGCGCCGCTTCATGATGCCGTGTTCGACGAGCACCCTGAACCCTTCGTTCACCATTTCGCTACAACCGTATACTCCGGTTTGGAATGGCTCGCAGCCCCCGTACTCCCGCACCAGATCAGACGACAGAATGTCAGGGTTCAGCGCGTTAATAATCTTACGATAAAGTGCATTGTCCGTATGACGAAGCACCAGTGCGTAGCAAAGTGCATCCGCCAATGCACCAATGCCCACCTGTAAGGTACCGCCGTCTTTTACCAGCAGTGAGGCATAAAACCCGATGGCAAAATCACTGTCGGACACCGGCTGGCGAGGCAGTGCAAATAACTGGTCGTTTGTCGTGTCGACATCCAGAACCGTATCAAAGAAACCCGCCGGCATTTCTGCCTTACCTCCCACCCAGGGTAAATTTCTATCAACTTCGGCGACGCAATAGGGTCGGGGCTGGCCTGCCTGATGTATACGTTCAAGTACGTCCTGGGTCAGGTCGGTATTTGATGACAGTGAGTATCGACCACGGTCTTTACTGGCAACTCTCTGAAAAACAACGTTGATGCCTTTGGTCGAGAGCGCATCAGCGACTTCTGTATAATTGAGGCTGTTGTAATTCTGCTGCCCTTGCGGCGACTTAACGTAACTTCCCGGCTGAGTATAAAACTCTTCGACATGGATATTGTCTGGGAGCCTTCCCGCTTTCATGTCGTCTGCGTATTTCAGGCGCGGAAAGTTCTTACCGTAAAGGCGTTCAGTAAAGGGGGTGAGAAATCGGGATTCGAGATCCGAGGAGGCTTCAGGCGGATTCAACGAAAGTGCAGTGAATATGGTCAGAGACAAGTCATCGCGGCCTTTAACGGCATCATACAATGCGTTAATTAACCGGTTAGGTTTGCCCAACCCGAGAATGGTTGCCAGACGGATATCCGGCCCGCAGGTCTTGATGACCTGCTCGACCATTTCACCGTACGAAGAAAACTGCTGTGTCATATCGTCCATATCCGGGTTGGACTTTAACGAGCCGTCAGAGTTCAGCGACGCTTACGCGGCCCCGCTTTGGCCTGTACTCCGCCCTTGCGCTTGGCAGCACCCGACTTGGGCTTAAACCCAGGGCGCTGATGACGTGTTGAAGCCACTTCGTCTTCTGCTGGAATCAACGCATTCGGGCCACTACCAATAAGATCGGTGCGTCCAATACGCTTAAGCTCTTCTCGTAATGCAGGCCACCCTCGGGAGTCGTGATAACGAAGGAAAGCCTTTTGCAAGCGACGCTCCTCAAGCTTGCGCGGAATGTGCATTTTCTTCGATTTGTAACTCATGCGATGCAGTGGATCACGTTCTGAGTGATACATCGCCGTCGCGAGAGCCATCGGCGAAGGATAAAAGGTCTGTACCTGATCCACGCGGAATTTATTGCGCTTCAGCCACAACGCCAGGTTCATCATGTCTTTGGTTTCAGTTCCCGGATGCGCGGCAATAAAGTACGGGATCAGGTACTGCTCTTTGCCCGCCTCTTTCGAGAACTTATCGAACATGCGCTTAAAGGCGTCGTATGTGCCCATGCCTGGCTTCATCATTTTATTGAGCACATTCATCTCAGTGTGCTCAGGTGCAATCTTCAGATAACCGCCGACATGATGTGTCACCAGTTCACGCACGTACTCAGGATCTTTGACGGCCAGGTCATAACGAAGGCCTGAGGCAATCGCGACACGCTTGATGCCCGGCAAAGCACGTGCAGCGCGGTACAACTGAGTCGTCGCACTGTGGTCGGTTTTCAGGTTTTTACAGATCCCCGGAAAAACACAGCTCAAGCGGCGACAATTCTTAAGAATCTCCGGGCTCTTACAATTCAGGTGATACATGTTGGCGGTCGGGCCACCAAGGTCTGAAATAGTGCCGGTGAAACCCGGTACTTTATCGCGGATTTCTTCAATTTCGTTAATGACTGATTCCTGAGAGCGACTCTGAATAATACGCCCCTCGTGCTCAGTAATTGAGCAGAACGTACATCCACCAAAACAGCCACGCATAATGTTGACCGAGAAACGGATCATTTCGTAGGCCGGGATCTTAGCGTCTCCGTACGATGGGTGCGGCACACGTTGGTACTGAAAACCAAACACACTGTCCATTTCGTCAGTTTCGAGTGGAATCGGTGGTGGGTTTACCCAGATTTCACGCGTTCCGTGCTTCTGCACCAGTGGTCGTGCGTTGTACGGGTTCGATTCCTGATGAAGCACCCGCGACGCATGTGCATAGAGCGCGCTGTCGTTACGCACTTTTTCAAACGACGGCAAACGAATCACCGTGGTCTCAGGGTCAAGGTCAGCCTTGCGGTGCAGTGGCATGGGTACGATTTTCACCGGCATCACATCACTGTCTTCAGATTCTTCTTCTGCTGCATCACCATTGGTGCTGCACGACATCGTCTCCGTATCTTTCATTTCATACGGATTCGGTATCTCGTCAATGCGGCCGGGCCAGTCGATTCGTGTTGAGTCGACTTCAGACCACCCTTCTGGTGTGGCATCACGCACGATGGTGGTACCACGAAGGTCAGTGAGATCGCTTACATTGCGCCCCTGTGCCAGGGCGTGGGTCAGGTCAACAATTGCGCGTTCGGCGTTGCCGTACAGAAGGATGTCTGCCCCTGAATCGATCAGTACCGAGCGACGAACCTGATCACTCCAGTAGTCGTACTGAGCGATCCTGCGCAGGGATGCCTCAATACCGCCGATCACAATAGGCACATCTTTGTAGGCTTCACGGCACTTCTGTGAATAGACGATGACCGCCCGGTCTGGACGTTTACCCGGCTCACCGTGAGGCGTGTAGGCATCGTCAGAGCGAACTTTGAGGTCTGCGGTATAGCGGTTGATCATGGAGTCCATGTTGCCCGCAGTAATACCGAAGTAGAAATTCGGCTTACCTAGTTTGGTGAAGTCGTCAGGGTTGTTCCAGTCTGGCTGAGCGATGATCCCCACCCGGAAGCCCTGAGACTCGAGCATCCGCCCCATCACCGCCATGCCGAAGCTGGGATGATCTACGTACGCATCGCCCGTGACAAGAATGACATCACACGAGTCCCAGCCAAGCTGGTCCATTTCTTCCCGCGACATGGGCAAAAACGGTGCTGTGCCGAAACACTCTGCCCAGTATGGATAGTTAGAAAACAGATGATTTTCTTTCTGATTCGAAGGTAGAGACATGGAAACCGCTAAAGTTGACTGCTTTAGTGGGGGATTATCCCCAAACAGAGGCCCCGACTAAAGCGAAATCGTGTAAAACTGAACTCCGATGGTCTTATTCATCATCCTCACGCATGCGAGCGAGGCGTTCTTCCTCCTCCTCCAGCGCCGCCTTAATCGACAGGATCACGGAATCGACATCCGCAGACTCCGCGTCTTCTTCGAACACACCGGTCAGCTCCGTATCGGCAAGCAGCGCCCCGTCCTCGTATAAGGCCCACATTTCTTTGGCGTATCGGGTTGTCAGGAGGTCAGGCGCGAACTGACCATAATATTGAGTCATATTGCGCACATCGCGCTCAAGCATGGCGAAGGCATTGTTGTTGCCCGCAGCGTCGACCGCCTGAGGGAGATCAATAATCACCGGGCCATAGTCATCGACAAGCACATTGAATTCAGAAAGATCACCATGGACGATGCCTTCTATCAACATCAGTTTGATGGCGTCCATAATCTCCGCGTGATCCTCCAGCGCCTGCTCTTCCGACATGCTGACGTCATTGAGGCGCGGAGCCACGTTACCATCCTCATCTGCGACCAGGTCCATGATAAGAACGCCATTAAAACAACCATAAGGCTGAGGCACTCGCACGCCCGCAGCAACCAGCCGGTAAAGCGCATCGACTTCAGCGTTTTGCCATATTTCTTCCTGTTGCTTACGGCCAAAGTTGCTGCCTTTCTCCATCGCACGTCCGCGTCTGGAGTTACGCACGCTACGCCCCTCGCGATACTGTGCAGCTTTCTTGAAACTCCGTTTTGCTGAGTCTTTGTACACCTTGGCGCAGCGGATCTCATTCCCACACCGTACAGTATAAACCGTGGCTTCTTTGCCGCTCATCAGCTGTGAGATGACTTCATCGACAATACCGTCCTCGATCAGAGGAAGAAGGGAACTGGGTGTTTTCATCCGTTAACGCTTATCGATACATAGAATTCTTGTAACACGGAACATTCCGCCGCTATGACACTCATTTAATTAAACGCAGTACATCCTTGAACTCCGGCACCCGGCAGCTGCCGACAAGCTCGAACAGACACATTTCGACACTGGTTGGGCGAGCACCGGCATCCAGCATCCGATCAATCCCTAGCTGGCGGTTTGCAGATGTTCTTGACGACACACAATCAGTCACCACCTCAACCTTACGCCCAAGCTCAATAAGATCTCTGACTGTCTGGTAAACGCAGATGTGGGATTCTATACCGGCCACCAGCCAAGTATGAACACTACTCGCTTCAATCGCATCAACGAAACCCGGCTCACCACAGGCACTGAAGGTGTACTTTGGGATTGGCTCGCCCGGTATCAGTTCGGCTAACTCAGGCGAAGTCGCCCCCAGCTTTTCTGGGTTCTGCTCGAGCCAGAGAATCGGTAAACCAATCGCCTTAGCACCAGAAATCAGAGTTTTCAAAGAGGCATGCATTGCCTCGGAATCGTGCATCAATCGGGCTAACTTACCCTGAACATCAACAATGACCAGGCCGGTACGCTTGCGGTTGAGCATAAAAATTCCTTATTTCACAAATGGTTATAGTGACTACGATAGGAGCTGCACCAGAGTATCACCAATCATCGGCACTCCGCACCAAAACGAGCCGAATGAATAATCAAACACTCAATAATAATTCTCACTTTCACAAATAGAATCCGCTGTCTTTACGATATAAAACCCCGGAACCCCCTATAAAACCTGGTGTCGTCGAAATAATTCAACGCTAGAAATACGAATTGGCACGGTGCTTGTATTAAGCAATTCAGAACTTCAATGGCGAAGTTCGCAATTTTCAAATCAAGATTTACAAAGCAAAGGCGCTTTCGACTCCTGCTAATAGCAGTGCTGTCGTAGCGCCTTTTTTTGTTGCTTAAAAAGGGGAAGGAAATGCGAGGAATCAAAACTCTGCGCCGCACGTTTGTGAAAAGCGCACTGGTATTGGCCGCGGGTATGGCAACCATGTCAGCGCCACTGGTGTCCGCTGAAGAATGGGCAGAAAAAGAAGAACTGAAGTTTGGTTTTATCAAGCTGACCGACATGGCTCCTCTGGCCGTCGCCTATGAAAAAGGTTATTTCGAAGAAGAAGGTCTGTACGTCACTCTGGAAGCTCAGGCTAACTGGAAAGTCCTGCTCGACCGCGTTATCGATGGTCAGCTCGACGGTGCACACATGCTGGCCGGCCAACCTCTGGGCGCAACCATTGGCTTCGGTACTCAGGCACACATCATCACTGCATTCAGCATGGACCTCAACGGTAATGGCATCACGGTATCGAACGATATCTGGAGCCAGATGAAAGAACATATCCCGCACGAAGATGGCAAGCCAGTTCATCCGATCAAAGCAGATGCACTTAAGCCAGTCGTTGAGAAATATAAAGCCGACGGCAAGCCATTCAACATGGGTATGGTGTTCCCGGTTTCAACGCACAACTATGAACTGCGTTACTGGTTGGCAGCAGGCGGTATTCACCCTGGTTACTACGCACCGCACAAAGGTGACACCTCTGGCCAGATTGATGCTGATGCGCTGCTTTCTGTCACGCCACCACCGCAAATGCCTGCAACGATGGAAGCCGGCACCATTTACGGTTACTGCGTGGGCGAACCATGGAACCAGCAGGCTGTATTTAAAGGCATCGGCGTACCTGTTATTACCGACTACGAAATCTGGAAAAACAACCCAGAGAAAGTATTTGGTGTGAGCAAACAGTGGGCAGACAAATACCCAATTACTCACAAGAAAGTGGTTAAAGCGATGATTCGCGCAGCGGCATGGTTGGATGCTGACAACAACGCCAACCGCCCGGAAGCAGTAAAAATCCTGTCTAAATCTCAGTACGTTGGCGCCGACTACGACGTTATTGCTAACTCAATGACGGGCACCTTCGAATACGAGAAAGGCGATAAGCGCGAAGTACCGGACTTCAACGTGTTCTTCCGTTATAACGCGACCTATCCGTACTACTCAGATGCAATCTGGTACCTCACTCAGATGCGTCGCTGGGGTCAGATTTCTGAAGAAAAATCAGATGACTGGTTCATGGAAACAGCGAAGAAAGTTTATCGCCCGGACATCTACGCTTCTGCCGCTAAAGAGCTGATCAAAGAAGGCAAGCTTGATGCGAAAGACTTCCCGGATTTCGCTACCGAGACAGGCTTCAAACCAGCTCAGAAAGGCTTCATCGACAATATCGTCTATGACGGTAGCAAGCCTAATGAGTACCTGAAGAAGTTCGAAATCGGCCTGAAAGGCGCCGAGAAAATCTGATCTGTATACCCGGTCGGATGCAACAAAGTGGGTGAGGTTTTCCTCACCCACCCATTAAAAAGGGTCAACGGACTCAATAGTCCGGACCGAAGGAGTTTTTATGACTACTGCGCTGTCGAATATTGCCTGGATTTCACCCTTCGTAAGTATCGCGAAAGGCGAAGATGTTTCTGGAAATATCCAGACGATTATTAAAACTATTGGTCTGCCACTGGCTGGCTTATTGGTTTTTCTGATGATCTGGCAAGCCGCCGCCAGTAATATCAATACCTCTCTGGGGCAATTCCCCGGACCAGGTGACGTTGTTACCCAGACCAAAGGTCTGCTAACCGAACACTTTACTGAACGCGAAAAAGCAGACGCTTTTTATGAGCGTCAGGAAAAACGTAACGCTGCCCGCGTTAAACAAGACCCGACGTACGTTCCTAAAATCCGGGACTACACAGGTAAGCCAACCTATATCGACCAGATCGGAACCAGCCTTGTTACTGTATTGAGTGGCTTTATTCTGGCGTCTCTGATCGCTATTCCATTCGGTATCGTTATCGGACTGAGCGCCAACCTCTACAGCGCGTTCAACCCTGTTATCCAGATCTTTAAGCCAGTATCACCGTTAGCCTGGCTCCCTATTGTCACTATGGTGGTATCTGCTCTCTATGTATCAGACGATCCAATGGTACCCAAGTCGTTCGTGACTTCGATGATTACCGTCATGCTCTGCTGCCTGTGGCCAACCGTTATTAATACCGCAGTGGGTGTGGCTTCTATTCCAAAAGATCTCGTGAATGTGTCACAGGTATTGCGCCTGAGCTATATGGAGCATGTTCGTAAGATCGTACTTCCTTCATCCATCCCAATGGTATTTACCGGTCTGCGTCTCTCTCTGGGTATTGCCTGGATGGTACTGATCGCAGCCGAAATGCTGGCTCAGAACCCGGGTCTTGGAAAATTCGTCTGGGACGAGTTCCAGAACGGCTCTTCTGACTCCTTAGGCCGGATTATGGTCGCCGTTATCACCATTGGTTTGATTGGCTTCTTACTTGACCGCGTCATGCTGATGATTCAGCGCAAAGTGTCGTGGGATAAATCAGCGGCTACACGATAAGTACATAAAGGACAGAGGAGTTTCATTATGAACCCATTACTCGAACTATCAGATGTTGGTATCGAATTTCCAACACCGAAAGGTCCTTTCTGTGCGCTTCAGAATGTGAACCTGAAAATTAAAAAAGGCGAATTCATTTCGTTGATCGGCCACTCAGGCTGCGGTAAGTCTACCGTACTGAATATTGTGGCTGGGCTTTAT
>NZ_DFQB01000042.1:12980-13687 GCF_002377545.1 Thalassolituus sp. UBA3500
TATTGTGGCTGGTCTTTATCAAGCCACTCAGGGCGGTGTCGTGCTGAGCGGAAAAGAAGTGAATGAACCTGGCCCTGAGCGTGCAGTTGTGTTCCAGAACCACTCTCTTCTGCCATGGCTGACCGCTTATCAGAACGTTGAACTCGCTGTAAAGCGCGTTTTTAAAGGTCAGAAGTCCAAAGCGGAAATGCGTGAGTGGATTGAGCATAACCTCGAACTGGTACACATGAGCCACGCCATGCACAAACGCCCGGATGAAATTTCCGGTGGTATGAAGCAGCGTGTTGGTATCGCTCGTGCCCTGTCAATGGAACCTCAGGTACTGCTAATGGACGAGCCTTTCGGCGCACTTGATGCCCTGACACGTGCTCACCTGCAGGACTCTCTGATGGACATTCAGAAAGACCTGAACAACACCGTCATCATGATTACCCACGATGTCGACGAGGCAGTATTGCTGTCTGATCGTATTGTGATGATGACCAATGGCCCTGCTGCCACCATTGGCGAAATCATGGACGTAGAACTTGAACGCCCACGCAACCGAATTCAACTTGCCGACGATCCGCAATACAACAGATACCGTCAGCAGGTTCTTAGTTTTCTGTATGAAAAACAGAGAAAGCCGGACACAGATGCGCCCGCTAAGAAGGCTGCCGACTCCGACGATAGTAATGCTGACAAGGTCGATAAAAAGACCGGTGAAG
>NZ_DFQB01000042.1:13974-76220 GCF_002377545.1 Thalassolituus sp. UBA3500
AGGTCGATAAAAAGACCGGTGAAGTTGCTTAACCTCTATTGAAATAAGGCTTCGAATTAAAAGGAGAATGCCATGCAAGCTAAGAAGACGTTACTGGCGATCGCATTGGGGACTGCCACTCTGGGTGCATCTGCGTATGAAACTGAGTACGGCAATGCCTACGCTGATGTCAAAGTACGCTACGAGACCAATGATACTGACGATGCGACTGATAATGACGCCGCGACAGGCCTGATTACTGACGCTGCAGTCGGCTTTGAAACGCTCAATTACGAAGGGTTCTCGGCTCTTGTAGAATACGAAATTGTTCAGCCTCTGATTGACGATTACGCTCCCGAAAAGGCAGGCTATGATGCTATTGCAGATCCTGAAACCCGCGAATGGAACCGGGCCCAGGTCAGCTACAAAAAAGACGAATTCGGTGCAATCGTCGGCCGCCAGCGTATTATTCTCGACGGCGCACGTTTTGTTGGTAACGTAGGCTGGCGCGCAAACGAGCAAACGTTTGATGCTGTTACGCTGACCTATTCTAAAGATGAGCTTTCTTTGCACTACTCTTTCATTGATCAGGTCAATGGTATCTTGCCGAGGTTTGACGCCGATACGACAAGCCATTTACTAAACGCTGGTTATAAAGTAGGTACCGGTAAAATCACTGCGTACGCTTACCTGCTAGAAGACGATGATACCGAAAATAGTCAACGTGACACATTCGGCCTTAGCTACAACGGTAGCTATGATATGGATGGCACTAAACTCATCTATAAGGCCGAGTATGCTACTCAGAGCACGGAAACTGCAGACACTAACTACTTTGCCCTTGAGGGTGGCGCCGTGGTATCTGGCGTAACATTGGCACTGGGTAATGAAACACTGGGTAGCGATGATGGTAATGCAGCATTTGAAACTCCGTTGGCAACCAAACACAAGTTTAATGGTTGGGCGGATAAGTTCCTGAATACTAATGCTAACACCGGCGGTCTCGGCCTTAGCGATACCTACGTTAAGGCAGTAACTAAAGTCTCTGGTGTGAAACTGGTCGGTTTTTACCACACTTTCAACTCTGTTGAAGATGACGTTGATTTCGGTAACGAACTGGATCTTCTGGCAGTTAAGAAACTCGATGACACCTTCACTGTAGGTGCAAAAGCGGCGTTTTACTCTGCGGGTGATACCGGCGTAGATACCACTAAAATGTGGGCATGGGTTCAGGCTAAGTTCTGATACCCCGCAACGAAACTCAGCGGCCTGTGGCCGCTGTTTTCGTTTATTCTGTTATAAAAGGTGTGGAGAAGCGAGTGAAGAGTGAAGACAAGAAAGTAGAAAACCAACTGGTAATTATCGGTAACGGTATGGCGGCTAATCGCATACTGGAGGGGCTTGCTGAAGATCATCCATACGACCGGATTCTTGTGCTCGGCGATGAAAAGATCCCTCACTACAATCGCATTATGCTCTCACCTCTTCTCGCCAAAGAAACGACTCTGGCGAACATAACACCCCATGATGACGCATGGTATTCCAACTACCGTATATCGATTCAGCTGGGTGACAGTGCCACTCTGGTTGATACAGAACAAAAAATCGTTACCACCCAAAGCGGTCGTAGCTATCCATATGAAAAGTTGGTATTCGCCACGGGTAGCCGTTCGTTTATACCTCCGGTCAAAGGTGCAGATCACCCGGATGTCATCGGTTTTCGCACAATGAGTGATGTTGATGCTATGGAAGAAAAGCTCAACGGCCTTAAACATGCAACCGTAATAGGCGCTGGCTTGCTTGGCGTAGAAGCTGCCGTCGGGCTGAAACTACGAGGAATCGACGTCACTCTGATTCATCGCAATCCTGTTTTAATGAACCGCCAGCTTGATGCTAAAGCGTCTGATCTTTTAAAAGGGGCTTTGGAGGAACGAGGAATTGAAGTGATCACTGGAGTAAATCCAGAAGAAGTTCTGACAGACGACTCAGGGGTCCGCGAAGTATCCTTTGCAACCGCCGATACTCTCGAAAAACGCGATACTCAACTGGTTATCTTTGCAACGGGTATTCTTCCTAACAAAGAACTTGCGGATAGCTCAGGACTCAGCGTGAATCGAGGTATCTGTGTCGATGAAAGAATGCAGACATCTGCTGACGACATCTTTGCCCTGGGAGAATGCTGTGAGTTTTCAGGAACCACTTACGGTTTAGTAGCACCTATCTGGGATCAGGCCGACGTCATCGTCAGACAACTAACATCCAAAGATAACGCCAGTGGTTACATTGAGCGATCACACCTGACCAAACTCAAAGTATCGGGCCTGGACATCCATAGTATCGGTGAGTACGAAACACCGGAAGGCGCAGACGCCCTGGTACTGGAAGACCGAGAATATGGTGTCTACAAGAAAGTGATCCTGAAGGCCAACCGGATCATAGGTGCGTTATGTATAGGAGATGTCACCGACAGCCATTGGTACTACCAAATGATGGAAGAAAAAACAGACGTCAGTGACTATCGCGACATGCTCATATTCGGGCAAGCGTATTGTTCCGACGCAGCCTGATCAGTGATCAGACCAGACTGCGAACTCATTCCCACTGGGCTCACGGAAATGGAAACGCTTCCCTCCTGGAAACTCAAAAACCGGGCGCACGATTTCACCGCCAGCAGCACTGACCTTACTCATGGTGTTTTCTATATTGCGGCTATAAAACACCAGCAATGCACCACCTCGGGCGGGGTCAGAGGCTAACTCAGCCTGATAGAAACCGCCCATTAACCCCTGAAAGTCGAACGCTGTGTACGACTCACCATAATCGGTGAACTGCCAGTGAAATACCTGATTAAAAAACGTTTTGGTTGCTTCAAGATCACGTGCTGCAAACTCAACGTAATCCATCTTTTCGTGTTTCATCCGTTCCTTCCTTGTCAGTGGTTCTGTTCAAGACTGCCCGGTTACTCTGACAATAGCAACCAGGACTGAAGTATAACCACCAGCATAAGTATGGCCGATACTGCTGGCCATACTTTATCCGCGTGACGTTCGATCAGAGGCTTGCCAGAATACGTACTCACCAGAGCTTCATTCGGCTTTATCAGATCAGTCCAGAATTCGGACAGTGCGGAATGTCTGGCGCGAATATCAGGGTGGCAAGATTTTTCGATAGCCAGATCCAGCCATAAAGGAATATCAGAGCGTACTTCCCGCAGCGGTTGATACTTCCACTCGGAAACAGATCGTGCTCCCGTTCTGTGGATATGAGACATACGAAAAGGCTGTTCTCCACAAAGCATCTCATACACCATCACTCCTAGTGAGAACAGATCACTCTGAGTTGTCGCCGTACCGTACATAACGTACTCAGGAGCAATATAATTTACTGAGCCAACCGGGCAGTCTTCTTCCACAGGACTAGTAACTTCTGCCAGGCCCTTCACTTGCACCGTACCAAAATCAATCAGTTTCACCTGCCCCTGAGCGGTGATCATGACGTTCTCGGGTTTCAGATCGCGATGTACCATGCCCATGCGTTGAAACGCCCGCAAGGCCATCACTATCTGCTCAATAATGTTTCTTACACTGCTCAACTCCGGTTGTGGGTGATCGTTCATCCACTGACGCAGGGACTCTCCTTCAATCAGCTCACAGATATGATACATAAAACGAGCGTGTGGTTCGGGCGGTAGAATTTTCATAACATTCGCATGATCAACACGTGCCCCCACCCACTGTTCACGCACAAACCCCTCTAGATAGACTAGGTCTTCCTCAAAGTTCAGCGAGGGTGCCTTGAGCACATAACGTTTCTGATTACGTCTGTTCAGTACACGGTATAAATGACTGCGGGTTCCTGCATAGACAACCTGCTCAACCTCGTAATGATCAATACAATCTCCGGTATTCAACACGGGGGGAATAACGCGCTCAGTTAATACCCGATGAGTTTCCTCAATATTCTTTTCAGGCAGACTTTCGACCCGGATAATCATGGCGGTCAGGTTATCGTTACTGCCATTATTCAACGCCTGATCAACCAGAGATTGAGCACATTTCTCGAAATGAATTTGTGTGCTCTGTGATGTCAGTTCCTTGATCAGAGTGTCGCGCATCCGCTTATCTGTAAGAAAACCGTGAACTCCATCTGTCGTCATAAGGAGAACATCGTCGCTTTCCAGCGGCTGGTTCAGGTAGTCAACTTCGAGGTGAGTGTCCATGCCCATAGCGCGACTGAGGTAATCCTGACCATTCCCATGTTGATGAGTATGATCGCGGGTCAGGCATTCCAGAGAACCGTTTCTTAAGCGGTATACACGCGAGTCGCCCACATGAAAGACATGAAGAGTGCTCGATTTAAGCACGACCGAGCTAAGAGTTGTTACCAGAGAGTTATGCCGCGCACTCGCTTGCTGTCCATGATGATACAGCCAGGCATTGAGGGAACTCAGCACTTTTCCGGCTGCCGTTTTTACATCCCAACTATCCGGCGTGCTGTAATAATCATTTAGAAAATGAGTAACACTGGTGGTGCTTGCCTGTTGGGCGTTATCGCTACAACTCACGCCGTCTGCAATACAACAGGCAATTCCTTTATAACGGGCACTGTTTGTCGACGGCTGCCAGGCTGCAAAGGCATCCTGATTTTCAGGCTTGTTACCCGCTGTACTGAAACCTCCAAATATCACTTCGAGATTACGTTTGTTGCCTGACGACGTCATTTTCTTTCTCCCATAAAAAAAGTGGCCGGAGCCACTTTTTTACTGAACCGAGGATGATCAGTTTACACTGATCATCTCTACTGACCCGTCTTCACGGACTTCAGCAATGTGGCCTTTCGGTTCTTCCATGAACAGAAGAGTAATAAAGCCTACTACGGCGGTCGCTGCGATTACCATAAAGAAAACAGAATAATCGACGAACGACAGCACTGTAAGGTAAGTAACAGCACCAACGTTACCGTAGGCACCCGTCATGCCTGCGATCTGGCCTGTCAGGCGACGCTTAATCAATGGCACGACAGCAAATACAGCACCCTCGCCTGACTGGACGAAGAAAGAGCATGCCATGGCAGCAACTACGGCGAGCCAGAGCGGCCAGCTGCTGTCCACCGTCGACATTACAAAGTAGCCGATGGCAAGGCCAGCGGTAAGAATCAGCAAAGTCGACTTGCGGCCAAATTTGTCAGATAACCAGCCACCGCCTGGACGAGACATCAAGTTCATGAAGGCGTACGCCGACGCGACCATACCTGCCATAACAGGGTCCAGAGTGAAGGTTTCTGCAAAGAACAGAGGCAACATGGACACCACCGCGAGCTCTGAACCAAAGGTCGCAAAATACAGAATATTCAGAACAGCAACCTGTTTAAACTTGTATTGATGCATCTCCGGAACCGGCTTTTCAAAGATACCTTTGTTGACCTTCCAGACATGCGATACTTCGTAGATA
Organism: Thalassolituus sp. UBA3500; assembly: GCF_002377545.1. Taxonomy (NCBI): domain Bacteria; kingdom Pseudomonadati; phylum Pseudomonadota; class Gammaproteobacteria; order Oceanospirillales; family Oceanospirillaceae; genus Thalassolituus; species Thalassolituus sp. UBA3500. Next base: position 19,404 of record NZ_DFQB01000042.1, read on the forward strand.
AACAGTAATGCCAGACCGACATAGCAAAGCACTGCTGTTGTCTCACTGAGTAATGCCACACCGTTTGGTGAAAGCTTCCAGGTTAACAGTGCCAGTGCGGCGTACATGGGAACTTTCATAACCAGAAGAAAGAAGAAATCTCCCTTACTGGTCACTTCCATTGCACCGATATTTTTGGGCTTGAAATACGTCGATCCCTTTGGCGTATCAGAAACATTCATGTAATACACGACACTGAATATAAGACTCAGCGCACCTGTCGTCGCAACCGCGTAACGCCAGCCGTCATCACCACCAAACCACAAAGCAACAACAGGCAGCGAGAAAGCTGCCGCGGCAGAACCGAAGTTACCCCAGCCACCGTAGATACCTTCTGCCGTTCCCAGCTCGTTTGCAGGGAACCATTCGCTGACCATGCGAATACCAATAACAAAACCGGCACCGATAAAGCCCAGCAGGAAGCGCGCTAGAGCGGCTTGAACAAAGCTGTCTGCAAACGCAAACATAAAGCAAGGTATGGAACACACCGCCAACAAGCACGAGTATACGATTCGCGGACCAAAACGGTCGGTAAGCATACCGATAACAACACGAGCAGGAATTGTCAGCGCAACATTCAGAATCAACAGCGTCTTAATCTCTGACGGTGTCAGCCCCAGACTGTCTGCGATTGCCATCAACAGAGGCGCATGGTTAAACCAGACGACAAAGGTAATGAAAAATGCAATCCAGCTGAGATGCAATACTTTCATTTTCCCGGAAAACGAGAAAACGTTAAATTTTTCAGAGGTCATAAATGGCCTTAGTAACGATTACAAGCAATCAGGCATAGAGAGTGCCGCTTACGCGGCAGAACTCACCTGTACAATTCCGTTTTCAATGCGCACTGGAAAGTGTTCCAGCGTCACCGCGTCATCTTCCAGGCACTCGCCATTTGACAGATCAAAGTGCTGCTTATACAACGGAGATGCCACTACCGGGCGCTCTCCCACAGAACCAAGAATACCGCGTGACAATACATTCGCCTTTCCAAACGGATCATAATTGCTTATAGCGTACACAGTCTCGCCATCACCAAAGCGGAATACCGCTACTTGTTTTCCTTCTACCAACGCGCACACGCCAGTGTCAGGTACGAGATCTTCAAGAGAACAAACAGTTGTCCAGTCAGTCATCAGTCTTCTCCTGCATACAGCCTGTGCTGTATGCGATAAATTTTAATATTGTCTGAAAAAATCAGTGTTTCTCGGTGGTTAACTCAACCAGCTCAATACGTTCACTGTCTGTCGCTGGTCGTCGCTGTCCACGCTCACGCACATACAGAAGATTGTTATCTTCTTCTGCAGCATTAATGAAGTGACTGAAGCGCTTGAGCTTTTCTGGAGATTCAACCGTGGTTTTCCATTCGCACTGATAGGTGCCCACAACGCGGGTCATATCATTTTCGAGCTCACCACAGATATCCAGCTTATTATCGACAACAACTTCACGCAGGTAGTCGAGGCCTCCTTCGAGGTTTTCGAGCCACACAGATGTACGCTGCAGGCGATCGGCTGTACGTACATAGAACATCAATACCCGATCGATGTATTTGATCAGCGTTTCATCGTCCAGGTCTGTCGCAAACAGGTCCGCGTGACGTGGACGCATGCCACCATTGCCGCATACATAAAGGTTCCAACCACTTTCTGTTGCAATCACACCAATGTCTTTCGACTGTGCCTCGGCACATTCACGAGTACATCCAGAAACGCCGAATTTGATTTTGTGTGGTGCGCGAAGCCCCTTATAGCGATTCTCCAGCGCCACCGCCATGGAGACAGAATCAAGCACACCATAACGACACCAGGTGCTACCTACACAGGACTTAACGGTACGGAGCGCTTTACCGTAGGCATGACCTGTTTCAAGGCCCGCTGCAATCAGCTTCTCCCAGATTTTCGGCAACTCGTGGAGTTGTGCACCAAATAAATCGATACGCTGCCCACCAGTAATTTTGGTGTAGAGATCAAACTCTTTAGCAACTTCACCAATGGCAATCAGCTTATCAGGCGTAATTTCGCCGCCTGGAACACGAGGTACGACAGAGTAAGTACCGTCTTTCTGCATGTTGCCAAGGAAGATGTCATTAGTATCCTGCAGAGGCATCAGATCATCTTTCAGAACATACTCGTTTTTATAAGATGCCAGGATCGAACCAATGGTTGGCTTACAGATTTCACAGCCATGGCCTTTGCCGTGCCCTTTCAGCACTTCTGCAAAGCTGCCATATCCTTTCACGCGAACAATATCAGCGAGTTCAGCACGGGTATAAGCGAAGTGCTCACAGAGATCATTATTTACTTCAACGCCAAGGGCTGCGAGTTCAGAATCCATCACCTGCTTAGTCAAAGCAGCACAACCGCCACAGCCGGTAGTCGCCTTAGTCGCACCTTTTATGTCGCCCATGGTGCAGCAACCACCCTGCACTGCCGAAGCAATATCCCCCTTCGACACGTCATAACATGAACAGATCTGAGCCGTGTCGGGTAATGCAGTTACCCCCAGGCCTGCAGGCGCTTCGTCACCCAGTGCTGGCAGAATAAGTGCAGCTGGATTACCCGGGATATCCATATCGTTAAGCATGAGTTGCAGCAAAGTACCGTAGGATTCAGTTTCACCCACCAGCACGGCGCCAAGCAGTTTTTTACCGTCGGCAGAAACAATAAGTCGCTTGTAGACTTCTTCGATGTCGTCACTGAATACAAACGACTGAGAACCCGCCGTATGGCCATGCGCATCACCTATCGATGCGACATCCACGCCCAGCAGCTTAAGCTTGGTGCTCATATCAGCACCCTTAAAAGCAAGTTCCGGGGTTTTCAGATTTACCAGGGTGTCTGTGATGTGAGCCGCTGTGACTTTTGCCATCTGGTAGCCCGGTGCGACCAGACCGAAAATTTTACTGTCCCAGAGCGCACATTCGCCAATTGCATAGATGTCTTCTTCTGAGGTCTGACAATAATCGTTAATGACAATACCGCCGCGTTCGCCGACGTCGATGCCGAACTGTCGCGCAAGTTCATCCTGAGGGCGAATACCTGCAGAGAACAGAATCATATCTGTTTCAAGGTGTGAGCCGTCGGCAAAGTTCATGCGATAGCGGCATTCTTCGCCAGCGACAATTTCTTTGGTGTTTTTTTCAGTGTGTACTGACACACCCAGAGATTCGATTTTATGTCGCAGCAGATTACCGCCGCCTTCATCGAGCTGCACGGCCATTAAGCGCGGAGCGAATTCAACAACGTGGGTATCAAGGCCGGCTTCTTTAAGTGCATTTGCTGCCTCGAGGCCAAGCAGACCGCCACCAACAACAACACCCGTTTTGGATACTTCAGCGGACGCAGAAATTGCTTCAAGATCTTCAATCGTACGATAAACAAGGCAGTGATCCTGATCCTTACCCGGAATCGGTGGAACAAATGGATAGGAACCCGTTGCCAGCACCAGTTTGTCGTATCCTTCTATACGCCCGGTTGAGGTCGTAATGGTTTTGTTGTCGGCGTCAATTTCGACAACTTTCTCATTCTTTAAATAGGTAATACCGGAATCGTCGTATTCAGATTCTGTGGTGAGTGCCAGGTCAGCGGCGGTCGCCCCTGAAAAGTATTTGCTCAGCTGTACGCGGTCGTACGCAAGGCGAGGTTCTTCGGAAAAGGTGATTAATTCGAATTCTGAGGCTTTCTCAGATTCGGCCATAGTGGCGAGGAAGTTGTGGCCAACCATACCGTTACCAACAACTATGATGCGCTTCTTACTCATGGCGATGACTCTCTCTTATTCAGACATTCTTCTTGTCTCCTTAAATAAGTGCATCGTTGCTCTACTTACCCGCTACGCCGTTGCAGCAAACAGTATCGAATAGGCTTTAGCAATATGAGTGCCAAAGCGGTATCCAGAACCGCCAGATGCAATGGCAGGCCGTCGCGTCTGGTTTTCAGCCTGCCTGTCGGTGGGCTGGGAGTATCAGAACCACAGAGAAAAAGTGATCAGACTCCACTTTTCGCACCAGAAGAGTGCTCATTACAGTCTTATTGCACCCCAAAAAGGCAAATAAGATACAAGGTCACCAGTGACTTACCGAATCAACTTCTGAAAACGGGCCGGCCGATTCTGCTCACATATCACCAGGCTCAGTTGCCACGGGCGTTGAGGCGGGTCTGAGTATGAATAAATGACTAGCATCTCAGAGTTGGCACTCTTTTTGTTTAGTCATTACTAAGACCTTGTGCATTGGCAGGGAGCCAGATTCAGCGGTCCAGACACCAACGTTGGTGTCGTCGTTTTGTGTTGTGTTTATGAGCATTGGCGCTCGCGGGTAACTCCGCGGGCGTTTTTTTTTGCTCACGAAAAGGCTTGAGAGTAGCAAGCCAACTATGTGGATAGCCCTATGAGTCATAAAAAGCTACAGGTTCAGACAACATGTCCATACTGCGGAGTAGGATGTGGTGTGGATATTTCTGTCGACGAGAAGGATATTGCGCCTGTCGCTGGAATGAAGTCGCACCCAGCAAATTTCGGGCGTCTGTGCGTTAAGGGATCTGCGCTGCACGATACTCTGGATCAAACCGACCGTTTGCTACACCCGACAATGAATGGCCAGGCAGCTGATTGGGATACCGCACTGAACCTGGTCGCCGATAAGATCCGCCAGGTAGTCTCTACCCATGGTCCGGAAGCGGTTGCGTTCTACGGGTCAGGCCAGCTTCTCACAGAAGATTATTACGTCGCCAACAAGTTGATGAAGGGCTTTATAGGCAGTGCGAATATGGATACCAATTCGCGTCTGTGTATGGCGTCGGCCGTAGCCTCTTATAAACGCTCTATCGGCAGTGATACCGTTCCGGGGTGTTACGAAGATCTCGAGCAGGCAGACCTTCTGGTCATCACTGGCAGTAATGCTGCCTGGGCTCATCCGATCCTGTTCCAGCGGATGGCTGCGGCGAAGAAAGCCCGCCCGGGTATGAAGGTTGTTGTGGTCGATCCACGAAAAACAGCGACCTGCGATATTGCAGACTTACACCTTCCGATAAAGCCAGGCAGTGACACCACTCTATTTAATGCTCTGCTGACCTACCTTCACCAGCAAAATGCTTTGGACACACACTTTATTGAACAGTGTTCAGAAAACATTGGCGAGGCACTTGTGGCGGCATCGAAGGCGGCGCAGGACTTTAGCGACCTCGCGGCTATTACCGACGTAAATCAGCAGGACCTCGAAACCTTCTTCGCCTGGTTCCGCGACACACCAAAGACAGTGACCTTTTACTCTCAGGGCGTTAATCAGAGTATTGATGGCACTGACAAAGCAAACAGTATTATCAACCTGCATCTTGCAACCGGTCGGATAGGCAAGCCTGGTGCCTGTCCGTTTTCAATTACGGGGCAACCCAATGCGATGGGCGGGCGAGAAGTTGGTGGGCTGGCAAATCAGCTGGCCGCCCATATGGATTTCTCGCCGGCCGACCGGGATCGTGTGCGGCGCTTCTGGCAATCACCACACATTGCAGAAAAACCGGGACTGAAGGCAGTCGATCTGTTCAACGAAGTAAAAAATGGAAAGATTAAATTCCTCTGGATTATGTCCACGACCCCACTGGTCAGCATGCCAGATGCTGACGATGTTAAAGAAGCCATGAAGCACTGCGAACTTGTCGTGGTATCTGATTGCATGGCTAATACTGATACCACCGCCGCTGCTCATGTGCTCTTGCCCGCAGCGAGCTGGGGAGAGAAAAACGGTACTGTCACAAATTCCGAGCGCCGTATATCTCGTCAACGAGGCTTCTTGCCCCCTCCGGGTGAAGCGCGCCCGGATTGGTGGATAATTACTCAAGTCGCCCGCCGCCTGGGATACGAAGAAGCATTCCCTTATGAACATCCGGCTGAAATTTTTGACGAACACGCACGCCTGTCAGCGTTTGAAAATAATGGCACACGCGACTTTGACCTCAGTGGCCTGACCAACATGAGCCGTGAACAATACGATGCACTGGCTCCTGTGCAATGGCCGGTCAACGACGCCTTCCCTGCCGGTCGTCCGCGTTTTTATGACGATGGATATTTCTATACCAGATCGGGCAAAGCGAAATTCATTCCTGTCGTTGCGAAATCACCAACGTCATCGGCGACCGGACTGACTATGAATACAGGTCGGGTAAGGGATCACTGGCATACAATGACCAGAACCGCAAAAGCGCCTGTACTTGCCCGACACATCGCAGAACCTTACGCGGATTTTCATCCTGAAGATGCGATGCGCTTAGGAGTAAGAGATAAAAAACTGGTCAGATTATGGAGCGAGCGTGGCGAGATTATCGTACGCGCTCAGGTTCGCAGCGATCTCGCTCAGCGCAAGGGAGAGATTTTTGTACCCATGCACTGGACAAATCGCTATGCCAGTAAGGCCCGGATGGGAGCACTGATCAACAAAGATAATGACCCGGTATCCGGACAACCCGCTCTGAAAATGACGGATGTTAACGCAGCGGTATTTTCAACCGAGTGGGAAGGATTTCTCCTGACCAGCAAAGACCTTGGTCACCTCGATACAGACTACTGGGTCTATAACGTCACTGACACGGGTCACATGTATGAAATCAGTGGGCAGAACGATCCGGTCGAATTTATCCGTTCGGTCAGGAACCAATTTGAATCCGATCATTGGGTCATGTTCAGCGACCCGACCAACCTGCACTATCGCCTGTGCCTGATTGAAAGAGACCAACTCAAGGCGGTTTTATTTATTCACAAAGACTACGACTTCAGTGGCCGACAGTGGCTAATCGATATTTTTGGACAGGAAGAGCTTTCCATCCACGACCGCCGGGCCATTCTGGCCGGACGCCCGCTTGGCAAAGTAGAAGATAAAGGCGCCATCGTGTGCTCTTGTTTCCAGGTGGGTGAAAACACCATTCAAAAAGCGATAGCGGGCGGCTGCACCGGTGCTGATGAGTTAGGTGCCGAACTGAAATGCGGTACTAACTGCGGCTCCTGTATCCCAGAGCTGAAATCTCTTATTGCGAAATACCAGCCCGCAGAGGCTGTGGAGTAAGACAATGAAAAATACACAGAAACAACCCGGTAAAGTATGGCTCGTCGGCGGCGGTCCTGGTGACCCTGAATTACTGACGATCAAAGCAATGAGAGTCATCAGTCAGGCTGATATCGTTTTATACGACAGCCTTATTTCCGATGAGATACTCGATATGTTGCCGCAGAAGTGTACCCGCATTCATGTCGGGAAACGTTGTGGTGCACACAAAATGACTCAGGTAGATATTCAGAAACTACTGCTAACCAGCGCGCGCAAGTACGCCCGTGTGGTGCGCCTGAAAGGCGGAGACCCGTTTATTTTTGGTCGCGGAGGAGAAGAGCTGGAATATCTGCAGAAGCATGGTATTGAGGTCGATATTGTTCCGGGGATTACCGCAGCAGGTGGCTGTGCAGCCGCAGCAAAAATACCACTGACTCATCGTCAATATGGCAACGCTCTTATGCTCGACAGCGGCCACAGTCAGTTCGGTGAGTACCAGAAAAGCCAGAGCCCCACCCGGGTATTTTATATGGGTGTAAAGCAGGCCGGGATGATCACTGCCAGCCTTCTTAGCGAGGGGCTGGCAGACGCCACCCCCGTCGCCCTGATTGCCAATGGCACATTACCAAATCAGGAAGTACATACGGGTGTCTTAATGGATCTGCCTTTTTTAGCTGATCGATATTCAGGCGCAGGTCCGGCTCTGATAATTGTTGGCGAAGTCGCAGCGTTCGCTGCGCGCAACCAGGTTCTGGCCCACGGTGAAGCCGTGGCGTAAGCACACCGGCGCAAGCCGGATTCCCAAGTAAGCTGTTGGTCCAAAGCTGAAAAGCGAACTTTAGGACTCGCCCCATGCCGCAAGGCCTGGGGCTTTTTTATGAATAACAGACACAAAAAAGGCAAGCGAAACGCTTGCCTTCTTTTATCAACGCAGAACGATCAGATCGCTACGATGTTCTCTGCCTGAGGGCCTTTAGCGCCCTGAGTCACAGTAAATTGAACAGACTGGCCTTCAGCCAATGTCTTGAATCCAGCGCTTGCAATAGCACTGAAGTGAGCGAAGACATCTGGACCTGATTTCTGCTCAATAAAGCCAAAACCTTTAGCTTCGTTAAACCATTTTACAATACCAGTAGTAGTATTAGACATAATAAATATCCTGAAATATAAGAGTTTTTATGCGCCCTCTCTCAGTGAAATACCGAAACGGGCACGAGGAGCGGGAAATATAAAGAGAAATTCTGAAACTACAGGACGAAGTAATACTAAGAATGCGACGCAACGTTGGTAACGAAATTGGACTTCCTTTCAAGCTGTACCCATAGTCTGCCTCTTCTGAACCAAAGTCAAACTATTTCGAACACTCAAAAAACATGACACATAGACCAGTCTTCTCTGGATTTGAAGAATTTAACCTACTGTCGGGGTCAAAGTAGTAGCTCAAAGTTAAGTAAAGCACTTTCTTTGGTTATGAATATCAAAGTCTCCAGGCTATTGAGGCTATGAGCAGGAAACACAGAGCGACGAACCATAATTGATGCTTCGGCCTACAGGGCTAATTCGTTTTAGGGTTTAAAGAAAGTAATACTCATTGGATATACCCAAAGTTCTCCATTATTGGCTTTAACTGCAGCAATGATAGCAAATACCAGATTCAGAATTCCGAGTACAAAAAACGCCAATGCACCGATGACAAAGATCCAGAGAATAAAACAAACAATAGAGTATATAACCAGGCTCAACAACCAGTTGGCAGTAACCTTGCCATGCCGGTCGATCTGGTCATTTTTGTCCTTATTCATCAGCCACATAACAATAGGCAGAATTAGCCCGAGGCCAGGTATCAGAATACTGCTCAGCTGACTCAGGTGAATCATTGTGCAGTAGGTGCTGACGGGCATTCCCCAATATTCTTCATTTGATTCTTTCATCACATTACCTCCCTTTCACATACTCACTTAAGGTATCACAGCCGAAAAAACACCCCGTCAAGCGGGGTGTTTTGTTCTTACGGCGAAGCCTGAAAATCAGCCTTCTACAGCGAGTGACGACATATCCATCACGTAGCGATGAGATATATCCCCTTTCGCCATAATCTCAAAAGCGTCGTTCACTTCATCCGGGCGAATGATCTTACATTCAGGGTGAATATTATGCTTACCGCAGAAGTCGAGTACTTCTTGAGTTTCTTTAATGCCACCAATCAGGGAGCCTGCAACGCGACGACGCCCCATCACCAGAGGTACTGTCATAAACTCTTCCATAGGCCCGACCTGACCAACGAGAACAATAGTGCCGTCGATATCGAGTAATGGCGAGTAAACGGAAACATCGTGTTTCACTGGCACGGTATCAATAATCAGATCGAAAGAAGCCGCCGCTTTTTTCATCGCATCTTTGTCAGTGGATGCAAGAATACCCGTCGCGCCTAGTTCTTTAGCATCGGCTTCTTTTTTATTTGAGCGGCTCAGCACGGTTACTTCTGCCCCCATAGCAACCGCCAGCTTAACCGCCATATGCCCAAGACCACCTAAGCCTACGACACCAACACGACTACCCTCTTTGACGCCCCAGGTGCGTAGTGGTGAGAACGTGGTAATACCTGCACAGAGAATGGGTGCAGCCTTCGACATATCAAGAGTGTCTGGAATACTGAGCACAAATTCTTCACGCACCACGATGTGTTTAGAGTAACCACCCTGAGTAATGGTGCCGTCAATACGATCAGGCGCCCCATAGGTAGGAGTCATACCTACGCGGCAGTACTGTTCTTCATGACCGTGACACTGATCGCATTCCTGACAGCTATCAACCATACAGCCTACGCCGACGTTATCGCCGACTTTGTAGTTCTTAACATCGGCCCCCACTTCGATCACACGACCAACAATCTCATGGCCCGGCACCAGCGGGTAAGGCTGAGGCCCCCAGTCACCATTTACGGTATGCAGGTCTGAGTGACAGATGCCACTGAACAAAATCTCAATAGCGACATCATTTGCACGGAGTGCGCGACGTTCAAAGTGGTATGGCACCATTTCGGCGTCAGAGTTATGTGCTGCGTAACCTACGGTTTTCATCAGTGCTCCTTCAAGAGTCTTTGGATTCATCAGATTTCAATAGACAGTCTAAGCGTACAGAGTATCCGCGCACATGTCTGAAACAATCTGTTTCTTGCACAAAACTCCTGAAAAATCGACTTTTGTTACGATATAACTCGTTAGAACATACGCCCGAACGACAAATTTATTCCAAACGACTGCTCCGCGTCAGTCAGGGGGCTGTCTGATATTTCATCACCATACGTCGTGTGAGTAAGCTGAAGCCGGGTCATTCCTCCAGCAAGACTGCGGGTGAAGAAAGCCAGGCTGACTTCCGGATTGATAGTACCTGACGGTGTGTACTCCGGGCGCCATGGACGTGCTTCGTCGTCGGTCACGCCGTAGTAGTAATCCACGTAATCTGTGCTCTGATATTCCGCGCCGATACCCGGCTCTACAAAGACTGAACCCAAGGGAATAACATAGGAAACCCTCGCAGCAGCCTCATAGCCAGAGTACACGTTCAGAATATCGTGGATTGCATTCACACTCAGGTGCCAACGCCCCGGGCGATAAGCAAGCCCTACGCCTCCTGCCATTGAGTAGCCGCGATCGTCCATGCCCTCAAAGATAAGGCTGTCTGATTCACGGTAGCCCGCGAACACCGGGCTGAGTATCAGTGACGCAGTCAGATTACCCGGCCGGTAAACATCGTAGGTTGCGTAAGGACCATAGAGATTAAGCCGGTCACCACGATAAATAACCAGTGGGACTGGTATAACCCGGCTTTCAAAGTCGCGGTAGACGTCCTCAGATCCCACCACCGCAACGCCCCAGGACCAGGGGGATTTATCCGCAGCCTGAGTGTAACAAGCGAGCGTTAAAGCAATGAATAAGATTAAGACCCTGCAGGTATGTAACAACATACGACCTCGTCCGGTTAATAGTTCAGGATAATTACGGAGTGTCATTAAGAGCCCATAACTGCCTGCTCAGTTCCGCTATTTCGATTGGGTCATAAATACTGCGCTCAGCCTGAGCTTCTGACAACGTTCACAGTCATATTGAGAAGCTCAACGGGATCGCCAAACTGAGTATAAATAGCTACATCGGCAGCATCACGACCATAAGCAATCGCAACTCGACCTCCCTGCAACCCGGTTTGTGTCGGATCAAAGGTATACCAACGATCGCCGACGTAGGCCTCAAACCAGGCGTGCAAATCCATCGGCTGTAAACCTTCAAGGTAGCCCACGACCATACGAGCGGGAATAGACAACGCTCGACAACAGGCAATGCCCAGGTGCGCCATGTCACGACACACGCCATGTCCCTGCTCATTAACTTCTGTCGCACTGATGATGTGTTGGCCATGGCCCGGTGTATAACGAATAGTATCCCGAATGTAGGTCACAATCGCCTGACACTGGTCGTAGCCCGGCGACTGACCAGCTACAAGGCCGGCTGCCAGATCAGTGAAACGATCCGCTTCACAATAACGGCTCGGCCGCAGAAATGGCAAAGTGTCATCGGGCAGTGACTGAACCTCAATAAAAGGCGCACCGGGAGCTGAGTCTACTGCATCGGCTGTTTCTATCTCTACCGAGGTGTGAATAGAAAAACGACCGGGTGGCGCTACCAGGCGCTGACACAAGTTACCAAAACTGTCGGTGAACTCGACCGCGGGAACACTCGGTGCGAGTACGTACTCTTCACGGGCTATCCACTGCTGGTAGCCGCTGCGCGGACGGATCATCAGCAAAAAAGGCGTTGCTACTGGAATATTAAAATCTAACGCACAGGCCGCGCTTAACCACATAAGATACCCCGAAAGGTTGAGGTGAGTAGAGAGACTCGCCAGAGAATGTGCCACTAAGCTAACACTTAAAGATGACACTTCCAAAATAGACTGTCATGAATGGGGACAGGATAACGATCAGCGTTTAAAAACCAGAACCCGGCTCTTTCAGGAACTCTGACTCTTCATCTGTCGATTGACGCCCAAGTATGGCATTGCGATGAGGATAGCGCCCAAAGCGGTCGACGATGGCTTTATGCTTCAACTCGAATTCGTAATTATTTTCAGGGGTATATTCCCTGAAGAGTTGCACTGCCACTTCGTGAATCTGCTTTGATTCACTGTGCATAAATGGCATCAGAAGAAACGTACGTTGATCAATATCATTCAGTAGGTCCAGAGACCCTCGCGTTACAGCCTCTTGCGCAAGAGCAAGCGCCAGTGCGTCTTGCGAAAATGCCTGGGCGGTATCCCTGTAGATATTTCTTGAGAACTGATCGAGAACGATAATTTCAGCCAGGCGGCCTTCTGCTGTTTCACGCCACTCACTTAACTCACAGAGCACTGCCCGGTGCAGTGTATGCCCAAAACGATCCTTGAGCATACTGTCGAACATCGCATCTTTGATCCACCATTGCTTGGGGGTGATTTCGTCAAACCAGAAATCCAGGATGGCGTCTGCACTGATTTCCATAAGGCTATAAATTATCCGGGTGACAAGGACAATTGGTCAGGTGGTCATTGACCATTCCCATGCTTTGCATAAAGGCATAACAGGTTGTTGGGCCAACGAAACCAAAGCCGATCTTTTTCAGTGCTTTGCTCATTGCTTTCGATTCATCGGTCTGGGCTGGACACTCTTTTAATTGTGCATAGCGATTTATAATGGGCGACCCGCCGACAAACGACCATAGCCACTCGCTCCAGTTAAGCCCTTCCTTTTCGGCAGCTACCCAAGCGCGGGCATTTTTGCGGATGGCTTCCAGTTTACCCCGATGCCTGATAAGGCCCGCGTCCAGAAGACACTCCTCTATGTCCTCATCCGTCATCGCGGCCACCAGCGCAGGATCAAAACCATGGAAACGCGCCCGGTAATTTGGCCGCTTTTTCAGTACTGTAATCCAGCTCAGTCCCGCTTGCTGGCCTTCAAGACAGAGTTTTTCAAACAGGCGATGTTCGTCGTAGCAGGGCTGGCCCCACTCCGAATCATGATACTCAACATAGAGTTCACCCTGCGCCCACGGGCAGGTTTCAAGGTGTTTTGACATAATAGGCTGAATCACTCGCCGGTTTCGGCTTTCTGAAAGACCAGAGTTCGATTGTTGGCAGGCATTTCCTCATCCGCTCGCAGGTACAGATGAAACTGACGAGCCAGAAGCAGAATCTGCTCAAAATCTTTAATGCCGCTGTCCGGGTTTCTTCCACGAAGCCATTGATCAAGCTCTACATTGCCCTGACTGGTGTATTGGCCATCGTAGTTATAGGGGCCGTACAGCATCAACAGACCGCCAGCTTTAAGCACGCGACTAATACCGCGAAACATTTTCTCGACCTCCGGCCAGCTGACAAAATGCACGACGTTAGCGCTGAAAACGACATCGGCGTCACGTGCTGGCCAGATATCCTGTTCAACGTTAAGTTCCAGCGGATCAAGAAAGCCTTTCTGAGCAGCATGCTTACGCCACTGACGAATATCATCAAGACGTTCTCTTAATTCGGTAGGTTGCCAGCGGATACCGGGGAGATTTGCTGTCATATACGCGGCATGCTGACCTGTACCGCTACCCACTTCAAGGATGAAGGCGTTTTCAGGTGCGTACTTACCCAGTACGTCCAGAATCGGGCGTTGATTTCGAACGCACGCATCTGCTGTGGGGAGCTCTGCGATCCCTGGTTCATTATTTAACAATGATCTCTCCGGGTTTCCAACGTCTTCTTATACACGTCCGTGTGACTGGATTATCTCACAGACGCAGAATGACACAACGGCCGTCCTTATGAATCAGGCGAAATACTTAGTCTTTTTTGATTCTGTTCACAAATCATACAACAGAAAGTCACACATGACAGTCAGACAAAAGGCTTGTTAGCCGCGATTTATCATTAATGGCTTCGTTCTTACCGACTCATTAAAGGGCTTATACATAAAGGGTACATGCTTTAGAATACAGCCATTAACTAATGACCCGATGGCCTATTGTCTCTATGCGCGCTACTCAATTTCTTATTGCGACCGAAAAAGAAACCCCAGCTGATGCGGTTGTGATCAGCCACAAGCTGATGCTCCGCTCCGGTATGATCCGTAAACTGGCTGCTGGCCTGTATACCTGGATGCCGCTTGGCCTTCGCACGCTGCGTAAGGTCGAAAACATCGTTCGCGAAGAGATGGATCGTGCAGGCGCTCAGGAAATCCTGATGCCGACGGTTCAACCTGCCGAGCTGTGGGAAGAATCTGGCCGTTGGTACCAGTATGGTGGCGAGCTGATGCGCCTCAAGGACCGCCACAATCGCGAGTTCTGCTACGGCCCGACCGCCGAAGAAGTGGTGACAGACATCGCTCGTAACAACCTGAGCAGCTACAAGCAACTGCCGATGAACCTGTACCAGGTTCAGACCAAATTCCGTGACGAAACGCGCCCGCGCTTTGGTGTCATGCGCGCCCGCGAGTTTATGATGAAAGATGGCTATTCCTTCCACGCAAATGAAGAAAGCCTGCAGGAAACCTACGAGCGTATGCACGAAGCCTACAGCCGTATTTTTAACCGTCTGGGCCTCGACTTCCGCCCGGTACTGGCTGACACCGGCTCCATTGGTGGCGCATCGTCGCACGAATTCCATGTACTGGCAGAATCCGGCGAAGATGATATCGCCTTCTCTGACAGTTCAGATTACGCAGCGAATGTCGAACTCGCAGAAGCGCTGGCACCGGCCGGTGAACGCCCTGCGGCATCGCAAGAACTGGAGAAGGTATCTACCCCAGACGTCACCAGCATCGAAGACGTTGCTGCACTGCTGAACGTTGCAGCCTCAAACGTGCTGAAAGCCATTGTCGTTCGCGGTACCAGTGAAGCCGAAGACGCTGAAGAAGGCGAAGTCGGTGAGCCTGTGGTGCTATTCCTGCGCGGCGACCACCAGCTGAACGAAATTAAAGCCGAGAAACTGCCTGGGGTACTGAGCCCACTGCAGTTTGCCAGCGCCGATGAAGTACAGAAAATTGGTGGCGTTGCCGGGTTCACTGGCCCTCGTGGTCTGTCTGCGCGTGTTTACGTCGATCGCAGTGCCGCACACATGTCGGATTTCGTATGCGGTGCGAACGAAGCCGACGCTCATTTCACTGGGGCAAACTGGGGCCGTGATTTTGAAGAAGGCACCGTCGCTGACCTGCGCAATGTGGTTGCAGGTGACCCGAGCCCATGTGGCCAGGGTACGCTCGACATCAAACGCGGTATCGAGGTGGGTCATATCTTCCAGTTGGGCACAAAATACTCCGAAGCCCTGAAAGCAACGGTACTGGACGAAAACGGCAAAGACCGCGTGATGATGATGGGTTGCTACGGTATCGGCGTCAGCCGTGTGGTTGCAGCAGCCATTGAACAGAATAATGATGACAACGGCATCATCTGGCCAGACGCCATCGCTCCGTTCCATGTAGGCATAGTGCCCATGAACATGCACAAATCCGAAGCTGTAAAAGAGGCCGCTGAAAAGCTCTATAGCGAGCTGACCGAAGCCGGCTTTGAGGTCTATATGGATGACCGCGACAAGAAAACCAGCCCGGGCGTTAAATTCGCTGACATGGAGCTGATGGGTATTCCTCATCGTGTTGTGATCAGTGACCGCGGCCTCGAAGCCGGTGCACTGGAATACAAACACCGCAGTGCTGATGAAAAAGAAGAAATCCCGGCTGACAGCGTACTCAGCGTTCTGAAAGAGCGGATTAATCTCGGATGATCCGATGCCAGCTCGTATTCCTGTGGTTCTGTGTCCGGCATGTCCGGGCCAGCCTTACCATGGCAATGCTGGTGCTGGCCCTGCCCTCTGGCGCTATGACCAGCGCCGATCCAGACCCGGAGCTCAGATCTGCATTGATCGAAGCGGTCAATGCTTCCGACTCTTTCGGCGATCAGTTCGATGCACAGGTCTGGCTTATGGATATGTCTGGAAGACTTAAACGCTATCGCAGCATGCGTGACGACAAGGTTCGCCTCGAATTGCTTCGGATGATTCATCAGGAGGCAACGCGAGCCGGCCTACAGCCGGAACTGGTGCTGTCTGTGATACAGGTCGAAAGTGCATTTGATCGTTTTGCTCTGAGCTACGTAGGCGCTCAGGGTTATATGCAGGTTATGCCTTTTTGGAAAAATGAACTCGGGCGGACTGAAGATAACCTGATGGATACCCGTACTAACCTTAGGTACGGCTGTACGATCCTCAAACACTATCTTGACCGTGAAAAAGGTAACCTGATTCGCGCCCTCGCCCGCTACAACGGCAGCCTGGGTAAAACAAAATATCCTGAAAAAGTGCTCATGGCCTGGGACAAATACTGGTTTGTGAACTACTGAGCAATCTCTGCATAATTCGGCGCTCTATTCAGTGCATCATAGGCCCGCTCAGTTGACAGGCTTCTCCAGCATCAACAACTCGTCCGAAATATCCCGCAGCTTCTCAGTCATCATGGTTTCAGCGTCATAGAGACCACGATTGTAAAAAAAGCCGCCCATTTCCTCAGCGAAAAAATCAATCAGAAACTCGGCCTGAAAACCGCCCAGCTCCTGATCCAACTCCTCACGAAAATACATTTTCACTTTCTGAACCATGCGCGCCTTCTCTTCAGAAGTGAACTCCATCTTGTCCATACCGTCCTACCTCTGGTTAGGGCCTTTTTGGGCTTACTGTAAATCAGGGCGGATGAGCATGTCTGCGCCAGATCAACTTGTCAATCAATGCAATCCTTTACAATTAATTAGTTATTGTATAGGTTTTGTATTGTTATTAACTTTCGGAGATCAGGATGTTTCTTATTACCCTCCTCAGTGTCTTAGTGGCCTTCGCCGCAATCATGTACTTTAACCCGGGGCTTCTCATAGGCTCTGCTATTTTCACCGCAGTGTGGCTCACCACCGGCTTGCTGACGCCCGCCATGGTACATCCGGTGACACTGGTACTGCTTGCTGGCGTGCTGGCGGTGCTTAATGTCCCGCAACTGCGCAGAGCAGTGCTGACTAAGTCAGCCTATAAGACAATTTCAGGCGTAATGCCGCAGATGAGCCAGACAGAAAGCGAAGCGCTGGAGGCGGGTACGACCTGGTGGGATGCTGACCTGTTTCAAGGTAAACCCGACTGGGAAAAGTTTTCCTCTATCACCATGCCTACTCTGACGAGTAAAGAACAATCCTTTATCGATAACGAAGTAGAAGAGCTGTGTGAAATGCTCGACGAGTGGGAAATCCACCACTACCGCAAAGATCTGCCGCCTGAAGCCTGGCAGTTCCTCAAAGACAAAGGCTTCTTCAGCCTGATCATTCCTGAAGAATACGGTGGTAAGCACTTCTCTCCTTATGCCCAAAGCCGCATTATGAGCAAGATTGCGTCACGCTCTATTACAGGTGCTGTGACAGCCATGGTTCCCAACTCTCTCGGGCCCGGCGAACTTCTGGCCAAGTACGGTACAGAAGAACAGAAAAAGCGTTGGCTACCCGGCCTTGCGAAAGGCACAGAAATTCCTTGCTTCGGCCTGACCGGCCCAGAAGTTGGCTCTGATGCCGGCTCGATCCCGGATCTTGGTATCGTCTGCAAAGGCGAACACGAAGGTAAAGAAGTGCTCGGTATCCGCCTGAATTTCGCCAAACGCTGGATTACCCTGGCACCGGTCGCGACCGTAATCGGTCTGGCGTTTAAACTGCGGGACCCCGATGGCCTGCTTGGTGACGCCGACACTCAGGATTACGGTATTACCTGCGCTCTGATTCCTGCCGACCATGACGGGGTAGAGATTGGTCGCCGTCATTATCCGGGGGCGCCTTTCATGAACGGTCCGATTAATGGCGAAGACGTGTTTATTCCTGTCGACTGGATCATTGGTGGCCCCGAAATGGCCGGTAAAGGGTGGCGCATGCTGATTGAGTGTCTGGGTGCCGGCCGTGGTGTATCACTGCCTGCGCTGGCCACAGCGAGCGGCGAAGTCGGTTACCGCATGACCGGTGCGTTTGGCAAAATCCGCCGTCAGTTCAAAACAGAAGTCGGTAAGTTCGAGGGGGTACAAGAGGCGACGTCCCAGATTGCGATCCTGGGTTACACACTCGAAGCAATGCGCCACCTGGTGACCAAAAGCCTGGAATCAGGTACTCCTTCCGTGATCACCGCCATGGCGAAATATCACGCCACAGAAATGATGCGGACTCTCATCAATCACGGCATGGATGTCGCCGGTGGCCGTGCAATTCAGCTTGGGCCTCGTAACTTTATGGCTCTGCCTTATCAGAGCGTTCCAATCGCAATTACCGTTGAAGGCGCAAACATCCTGACACGTTCACTGATGATTTTTGGTCAGGGATCTATGCGTTGCCACCCGTACCTGTTCGACGTTATCCAGACGTTGCAGACCGACGACAAGAAGCAGGGGCTCAAAGATTTCGACCGTCTGTTCTTCGCGCTGGCTGGCAACAGCATCAGCCGCACCATGCGCGCCTTTGTGCTGGGCTTGAGCGGTAACCGTCTGGCCAATGCGCCAGAGAAGGCTGACGATTTCACCAAGCAGTGGTATCAGAAAATTGATCGCATGAGTGCCGCCTTGGCTTCTTCTGCGGATCTGGCACTGGGCATTCTGGGTGGCGACCTGAAGCGTCGCGAGCTATTGAGTGCCCGGTTAGGAGATGTACATAGCCAGTTGTTCATGGCGTGCAGCATCTTGAAATATTACGAGAACCAGCCTGCAAGCACAGCCGAAAAAGTGCATGCTCGCGCATCATTGCATCAGGCACTTTATACGGCACAGGAAGCCCTGTTCGATTTCTACGACAATTTCACTGTACCCGGCATTGCTGGCGTCTTTAAGCGCCTGGCCTTTCCTTATGGTCGTATTCTCAAGAAACCGGATGATGATCAGCTGCGTGCACTGGGCGACCTGATTATGGAGGATAATCCAGTCCGCCAGACGTTTGGTAAGTTTATTCACAACAGCCTTGAGCCCACTGACGCCTTTGGACGTGTTGAAAGCACCTACCAGAAGCTCCTCACAGTGGAAGATGCGTGGGGCAAATACAACAAAGCTGAATCACGTGGGAAACTGGCGGGCGATAATATTGATGCGCGCCTCGCAAGTGCTGTGGCTCAGAATATTATCACCCAGCAAGAGGCTGACAACATTCGTGAATACGACAAGCAACGCTATGACGCACTATTAACCGATGCATTCGAGAAAAGTTTTTTCGAAAAAGCGGAGGTTGAAGTCAAAGATCTGGCGGCGGATGCCAACGTAAGTTGAACACTCCCCTTGTTCAGCACCCTTGAAGCGGCACGGATGCCGCTTTTTTTATTGCACAAGTACCGGTCGCAAATCCTGATAAGGCATATTCAGTACCTGAATCTGGTAATCCAGGTACTGATTAATACGAAGAATGTAATTGCCCGGCATGATGTTCGGCATGTAGTACATACCATCTGATCCGGTGAAATAAGTGTATACAAGTTGAGGGCCAAAATTAGTGAACACTATAAGCTCTACCGTCGCCCCTGATGCCGGAAAAAGATCGCCTGTATATGGATGACGAATATCTACCCGCCCTCTCAAATTCGTCGCCATCGCCAGTTCCGACACAAGAATCAATAAAACAAACACCATGTTCTTCATTGTCCGGCTCCTGTCACGGGTGTCATATAAGAGGTTTCAGAATACCTCTGCCCAGGCTGAGTCAGCGTTGTTATCTCGATAGGCTCATTAAACTCTATGGTTCGGTTCTGGTAATTCACTACCATATCACTGCCCGTTAATGCGGCTTCAGATGTAAGGTTAATCTTCCCGCGGCCAAAACCCTTTACATCAAGAGTGATCATCCTCTTAGGAGGTGAACCATCCGGAGAACCCGGTATTTTGAAGTGAATGTCACCGTTAGCACTACTCAGTACGCGAGGTTCGAGTGATATTTCGAGGAGATCAAACAGCATTGGATTATTGATGACATTCCCTTCTCCATCACGAAGCTCCAGCGTTCCGATAATGCTCCAGGTCGGTTCATTCGGGTTACGAATTTCCAGAATACGGGCTTCCGTTTCAGACAGTGCATTAATACTGATCACGAGGGTAATCAGATAAGCGGCAAAAGCCCCTGAAGAATTAATCTTCAGCCCCGAAAAGCTGCCGCTGGCAACCACAGACGTATTCGGAAAGATTTTATAAATAAGAATTGAAGGTACGAGTGGAATCAGAAAATACGTCAGGTACAACGCAAATGACAGCATAATCCCAGCTATTTCTCTGTCCATGAGAATATCTCCATGTTGTGTTTGAGTTGCACCGCGCTATCTGGAGGCCTACTGCCAGATAAGCACCCCATCCGCTGTCTCGCAATTAATCACTGACTGACTGGCATCACTGATATACACCTGCTGCCTGGCAGAGACCCCATAGGTCAAATATTCTGAACAGTAGGCACTCTGACCATTTCCAACCACTACTTTAGTGCCCGCTTTAAGTTCACATGTCACTAATTTATCCAGCGGTGACCATTGATAGCAGATCTCAAAGTCTTGGCGATATTGAGCAACCTTTCCTGATGGTCTGTTAAACACCCACCACTTGCCATAGGTGCTGCCGGGGTTGGAGCTGTTCCAGGCCCGGTAAAGAGTGACGGTTTTTATTCCCGTTGAAATATATACCTGCCCCTGACATAAGCCGCCTTTTCCTGGCTGTCCCAGAGAAGCGTCAAGCAACTCAGCGTCAACCGCTGGAACAAAACTGTCACGCAGTGACGATGGCAAGGTCGTTGTGCCGACACACGCCTGAGCTGGCACAGAGATAGTCTCTGGCTGTTGACTAACAACAGCCTTATCAGCGGGTACCTGCGCACACGACACCAATACAATGATACTGAGGCTAAGGATGATTCCTTTCATACTGAATCCATGTCGGTGGTTTACTTACTGCCAGTAAGCCGCTCGATGTCGTAATTTGCAAGTACCTCGCAGCAGCATCCTCGACCTTCGGATAACGAGTACGACAATCTGGCCGCATGTGTACCACGTATTGGCGCATTTCATTGCATAACTCACCATACTTACCCTCTGACGCCAGCCATACTGTGACTTCCCTTAACCGGGTATCACCTCCAGATCAGGGAATCGATATGAATGTCTGCTTTCGTCTTACCTTAGTGTTAAGCATGTTATCTCCAGCAATTAATGCTCTGGAGCTCAATGACTGCAAACTCCAATACCCTATTGTTCTATCCCATCATTTTGGTTTACGCACCATATGCCCTGACAGCTGGACACCGGATGAGTGCATGACCCGAGAAGCGGAAAATCTGCAAAAATACTGTGCGGACTGGGATGCCGATCAAGGGTGCCGCGAATGGATACTCCCAGAAGATGAAGCTCACCTTTCACCGCGTATAAACAACCTTTACGACAGTCGCTTAAAACGTACCAGTGATATCGCCCAGTACCACCGGTATTTCAGTAAAGATATCGTGGATCGCTTAGAGGGTTGCGGTAACGATGTTTTCATTGCCGACAAGCCGGCCTATGCGACCTATCACGTGAGAGCGGCGTCGTTGCGCAACACCGTAAATCAAGCGCTGGCGGAGACTGGTAAAGATAAAGTGGTCATCATAGGTACCTCTCAAGGGACTCAGGATGCCAGGTTTATGACCACCGTCCTCCCCGTCGATGACAATGCACCAGAGGTCGGTACGATGAAGCAACATGTTGCAGCTGTCGTCGGACTTTCCGGTGAGCATCTCGGTGCCGAGATCGCGACCATCGGCATCAATGGGTTATATCTGTCGAACTATGTTTTTGGCGACGGTTGGGTTGACCCTGTTGCCGGGGAGCCTTTCTGGGAATTTGAGGAAGGCCAGCGCCTCAGCACTGATCTGATGTGGCGTGAGATCGGAGATACAACGACTGATGAGGCCTTGTTCAGCCAACCCCTGGTCCTGACCGAAGGATACGTCCGCAATGACCCTCTCGAATATAACCTGGATACACACGGGCAGTTTCGGGCATTCCTAAGCGGTCTGGCCTCGTTATCCAGCCACTATATGCGCGAGGACTTTTACCGTGATGAAAACGCCTGGACTGATTTACTCAACGACATCGGCCTCAGTGAGCGCGGTTGGTACGAGCTGGTGAATGAGCAGAACGAAAACTGCAACGGCGTTGGTTATTTCAGCTACTCCGCCCGGATAAGAAGCTGGGATTACGAATATTGGGGCGACGCCACCTTCTATCTGGGCGTTACTGCACTCTACGGCCCCAATGACGGGTATACCACGATGGATTCACAGAACTTCGATGAAATTGGTTATGCGCCTTGCACAGATGGAAGCAGCAATTTCGAACACATTAAAACAATGGACGGCAGCATATTCAGCCACGGTTACTATCACAACTATTTCACCGGGCGTAATAAGTACTATGGGCCGCAAGACAGCTGGCTGCAGGAAAGACCGCCCTACCAGGGCAGCGTGGCTGACTTCTATGAGCAGGTTATGAGAGATCTGATCGAGCGGGGCTACTGAACCTACCCCGTTCTCAATGCTTATTTCTGTTAGTCAGATGAAATAGGCAGTGCGTCTTACTCAGCGAATACCGGGTCAAGACAACGCTGTACCGGGCGCCGGCAGACTTCACGTTGACCTGCTGGCGTCTTCATCCACCGGGTTACCGCCTTGTCGTATGCGAGCCGCTCCGGAACACCAGTATCCACAGGCTGACCAATACTGTTCAGCAGCGCATCCCGCTCAATTGCAATATGATCGGCCAGACGCATAGCCAACTCCTGCATATCACCGTTCTCACGAGAGTAGACATCGATATGGAATATTTCTTCATTGCCGACACGTTGAAACTCGCGTATCTGGATCCAGCGCGTTTCACTTGGATCGCTTTTGATATTCCAGAGGGCGTAGTCATTGATAGTTTCAGAGTTTGCTGAGGATGATGCCAATAGCAATAAGCCTGAGGACACGAAAGAGATCAGTAATTTCATATGCACTATTATTTTATTGTTATTTTGGTGCTTATCAGAGCACGGTTGCTAATTGTTGGCAACCTGCGAAGCAATACGACACCGCTCGGCTGGCACGAACAGTTGAGTCATCAGATAATCTTTAAAGTCATCGGAATAGCCTTGAGTTTTCAGCGACTCAGCCATACAAGCAAGCCAGGCATCGCGCTCAGCTTCGCCTATCGGTAAGTGCGCATGTGCACGAGGGATGGCAATCGGACCGTATTTTTCGCGGTACAGGCGCGGTCCCCCAAGCCAACCGCATAAAAAACGGGTCAGCTTATCGCGCGACTCCGTAAGATCGTCGGGGTGCATCTCACGGATATGGGCAGCTTCTGGCAAAATCTCCATGGCGTCATAGAAGCCATCGACGAGGGCTTTGATGCCCTCGTACTCTCCCGCCGCCCGAAACGAAGCATCCTCGACACCGTAAACCTCAGACATCAGGCAAACTCTTCCATAAAGTCGAGCGACGCCTGATGACGTATGGTACGACGATGATTCGCCCACAACTCCTTCACTTTCTCCTGATTACACTGCTGCCGGTCAACCAGAACGCGTGTCTGCAGTTCGCCTTTTTTCTGGCCACCCGTTAACGGTACCTTGGAGAATACGAACTGGTTAGATACCAGATCCATAAACGGACCTGATTTACTGGTCGGCATAATGAACAACAACTGCAGCCCCAGGCTTTCGGTGAGGTAATTAATCACTTCTTTCGAACGGGCTTCGTCCATCTTCGAGAATGCTTCATCGACCAGCACAATGCGCAGGTGAGTATCACCCTCATTAAATCGGAACGCCGAGGTAATCGCCGCTGAACGAATAATGTACGCTGGCGTCTCCAGCTGTCCACCTGACCCCGTTCCGTACTGAGAAAGTGCAATCGGCTCTTTATTCGCCGGTTGCTTATAGATTTCGTATGAACGGTAGTTACGGTAATCAGACAGGCGCTCCAATTCGCGCATCGCCTTCTGCTCGTCTTCATCAAGCAGCATATTCATCAGGTGATCGCGAACCTTCACCGAGTTTGCCGACAAGTCGGCGGTGAACAGTGTTGCGCCGTCGCCCAGTGAAGGATTTTTGATGACTTCATCAAAGAACTGGAAGTACTCTTTATACTCAGGCACCCACTCCCAGTCGAACCAGTAAGTTTCGCGGTCAGCACCGAACTGATGGTGTGCCAGTTCTTTATTCAGGTCTTCAAGAATACGCTTGCCGTCATTAATCGCCTGATAAATCGAGTGACACAGGTTGGTGACGAAAACGTTGTTGAAGCTTTCACGCAGCTGATGCAGTTTGTCCTGCTTTTCAACCAGAATGTTATTCTTCAGGCGGTTGTGTACGCGTTCCACTTCGCGTTGAAGATCGCACACGCCAGTAAAGAATTTCGCACCGTGCTCATCACGATAGTCAGGGGCGTAAACAATAGAATCCACTGTCTGACACGTCTGGTTATGCTCTATAATGTTGCGTTCAATTTCATAAGCAATGGAATTGAGTTCCTGAGAAACCGATTTACGCAGGTTCTCAATCGCATCAACCGGACTTTCTTCGGCTTCTTTGTCGGCCTGCTCAAGTCGCTTCTCAAGATCAAAGTCTGGCCAGATGCCGACGATTGAACGAAGAGCATCTTCTTTGGCATCCGCAACATCAGACGTCTGTTCCTGATGTTCACTGAGCGCCTTCACGGCTTTTTCCGCGTCGTTCAGCTGTTGCTGCAAACGACCCAGCTCACCATCGAGCTCTTTGATCTGAGCATCAAGGTCATCGGCTTTTTCTTTCAATGCAGTAAATTCGTGTTCAATATCACCGAAGCTGGAAACATCGACGCCTTGCAACGAATTCTCTGCCTGCTGCATCTGATACTGAGTATCCAGCATGGACTGCATCTGATCGGCGAAGGTGACGTGACGCAGAAGATTAACGGCATCGAGTAACTGTTGTGCCTGACGAAGCTGGTAGTTTGCTTCGTTGGCAACGTCTTCCAACATATTCACTTCGCTGCGCTTGGCCGCCAGTGCGCGCTCTCGTGCTCCGAGGCCAAACACCAGATCTGCATCTTCGAGATCACAGCGATAAATAGAATATGCCCCCGAACCCAGACCTTCTTTGGTCACACCTCGGCGGGTCATACGCAGCGCCTGAATGTCAGCGACCTGCTCAACAGTACCGTAGCTGGCTTCCAGATAATAACGCGCGGTTGCGTGTTCAAAATCCATCAGGTGAATAATGGAATTCGCCGGAATTTTCATCCGCTCGCTGTCTTTTTTCGCTTTTTCGCCCTGAATAACACGAGCGCGGCTGCCCCCCGGAATCTGGCGGAGAATATGGGCAGCTTCGGCTTCAAACGCAGACTCAACCAGAATGCTGAAACGCGCACCGCCGATATAACCTTCAATGGCGCTCTGCCAGTCTGGATCAGTGACTTCGACGTAATCGGCCAGCACTCGTGGCTCTGCCTGTGGGCACTCACGCATAATGGCTTCCAGTGCCTGACGCACATACCCAGGATAGGTCGCCTGACGCGCTTCAAGGGCAGAAATCTCATTCTGCTTCTGCACCATGCGATGTTTGGCCTGCTGCAGTTTCTGGTCACGTCGGTCAGCAACGCGAGCGATCTGGTCACGCAGTGATACGCCGCTACTTTCGAGTTCAGTATCGTGGAAACGATCACGCCAGCTGTTCACCAGTGACTGTTGAGCGCGGGCATCGTCGAGGTGAGCTTCCAGAGGTGACAGATCAATCCAGTCTTTACCGAGCAGTTTTCGGAAGTCGACGGCGCCATTGTCTTTAATAGCCAGGACTTCACGCGCTTGTTCAGCGATTCGCTTACTTCCTAACGATGGAATTTCTGCCGCAACATTGGTTTTCTGTAAAGCGCCGTATAAAAGCTCGGTCGCCCGCAGTGATGCCTGTAGCATCTGATCCTGCTCAAGTAGCGGAATCGCCTGCTGTTGCAGTTTCGCTTTGCCGTCGTTAATCGCCTGCTCTGCTGCGTCTTTATCCTGCAGCGCATCAATGCCCTGACGACGAGCTTCCATACTGATTAACTGCTCGCGAACCTGCTTACGACGATCTTGTGCAACGTCACGCTCTTTCTGAGTTTTAGTCAGTGATTCGCGAATCTGTTGCTGAATTTCTTTAGCATTCAGATAGTTTTTCTGGTCGTTAAGGTAACGGCTGCGAGCTGCGGTATATTCGAGAACGTTGTAATCAATCCACTGATCAATGTAGCGCCCTGCACTGTCTCGAGTACCACTCAACATTTCAATAGAGTCAGCGAGCTTATTGGCGTCTGATTCCATCGCGTAGATGGTTTTCATCAGATCCGAGACACTGCGGATGGCGTCGCCCATGTCTTTGGCTTCAAGGATTTCGTTGGCCACGAAACCATTAATGCTTTTAACCGGCTTATAGGCCATAAAGCGCGAGAAGGTACGCGCGGCATTCATTGCCTCACGCTCCGGAACCGCATCGTTGCGACCACGCAGTGCACCGTATAAACGACGCAGATATTGTTTTTTGGTGTCGTACTTTTCAACGCTGTTAGGGTTAATACGACGTGCAAGATTCTTGGTCAGTTTACCCAGTGGAATCACTTCCTGGTGTGAGTCATCCAGATCCAGTAAGAAGTCATTCTGAGAAAGCTCCTCACCGGCAACAATAAAGAACTGAATATCGTTCTGACGCGCCACCGGAGCACCACCAGCACGGTCGACTGTCGCACTGACGCCTATGATCGCGGTAAATGGGTCACCGCTTTCACCCTGTGTCGGATAAAATACCGCCGCCAGATAGCCAACCGCACCGTTCGGACGAGCATAACTACCGTCATCACAACCCAGCACATACGACGCAAGCGTACGGACGTTTTTACCACGGCCACGCTGCGTCGCTTCGTCCTGACCCGGGTTGTAGTGAAACAGCGTGTCGTGCGCTGCGGTCATGATGGTCTGAATAGCATCTGCTGCGGTGGTTTTACCGGAGCCGTTGCCGCCCGATAACAAATTAATCGGACCAAATTCGAATTCAGTCGCCGGGATATTGCCCCAGTTGATGTAAATAAACTTCTTCAGGAACATCTCGTATTATTCTCCGAACAGGCTGACGGGTTGCTTTGTTTCAGGTTCTGCCTGATCTTTTTCTGCAGAGGTCTCTTCTTCGCTTTGCTCTTCCGAGCTGTCTGCGCTTTCCACTACCGGAGTGTTTTCCTCAACCTCCACGGCGTTATCTTCGTCGCCATCCCCTGAGGCCTGATTTTCTTCTTCATTTTCGCTGTCAGTTACCTTGTCATTCTCAGCCAGAGCATTGGCATCTTCTGCTGTGTCTTCTGCTGTATTGTCAGTGGTTTCCTGAGTAGCGTCCTCTGAAGCTGTGACTGCCTGTCCGGGATCCCCTTCATCACCTGACTCAGTATCAGATTCTTCGTCTGTCGCCATCAGTTCCGTCAGAACTTCATCGCTGACGTAGCTCATGATCATCGGGCGAATACGCAACCAGATATCACCGTCGTGGACGCTGTCTTCATTCTGCAGCTGCACCAAGCGCATCTGACGCAGTTTACGGAACAGCGCTTTTCGCTCGGTGACGTTTTCGGGCAGGCTGCGCTTTAACAGGTTTTTCATAGCGATGGTCAGGCCCTCAAGAGACACCATGACACACCCCTGCTCATCAACGGCACCTTCACGTAGTGCTTTGTCGTACTGCGCGCGCAGCACGAGAATCAATGCCACTTCACTTTGATTTAAGCGCTGACGGAATGCTGGGTTGCCGACATTCTGCTGATCTTCATCCATACCCGGCACCTGAGCACCTGGTGGATACAAGCGAATAAACTGAAAGCGCTTGTCATGCTGAATACGGATACCCAGAACAGAGAGGTACTCGCCAACCAGTTCTTCGATCCGGACAAAACGGTCATACAGTGTTTGTTCAACCTGTGACTCATCACGACAAATAACGCCGTAATCAAGCAGACGCACCAGAAGTTCAGAATATTCCTTCTGGCTCAGGCCTTCTTTTTCGAGTTCGCGATCTATTTCATGCAACATAATCTGATTCTTTTCTCTGTACCTGTTCAGGACTGTTTCTGAACAAGTTCGAAGGTAAAGTGGTCTTTTTTAATGAAGTAACCATCACTGCGTTCTTCGCGTGGGCTATCATCGTAATCAATAAGGAATTCGAACTCAGATGAGAGTCCATCGGCAGCCCCAAGGCCAATTGCGTGAGCAACCGCGAGGAAGTCTTTGGCCGATTCGATAGGGATGTCACGGGTAGATATCTTCTTGCCACTGCTGAGCTTACTGCTCATAAAGTGTCGCAATGCCTGCTGGTTGACCAGGAACGCTTGGTCCAACACCTGCTGTACATAAATCTCTCGACGGGCATCGACATCAAAATCACCTTTGCCATCGTCCAGAGCGGCTTCGATCTTCTGACGTGTGCGGGTGGCATGCATTCGAACGTAGGCCGGGTCCACCAGACGCAACTGCGGCACTTCCATCAGCTCACCCGCGCGCTCAAGCGCCGTTGTCTGCTCTTCTTCAGTAAGTGAGGAAAGGTGTTTGCACACAGCGAGCACATCATTATGTTGCTGCGAGGCAAGATAGCTCATCTGACGGATGATGATGTCGGCACGCTTGGTAAAGCTCTGCAGCGCCCGGCGCAGTGCTGGCAACATAATGTCGCTGGCATTACGCATACGCAATTCAATACCATCCAGGATGGTCCAGAGCACTGAACTGCCCTCTTTCGCTAACTCGGGAAGCAGCTCACGCAAACGCTTTTCTGCACGCGCTTTGAAATCAACGTCCTGCTTCCGAATCTGCTCAATCAGTCCTTGAATCTGATCTCTGTGCTTTTCAACGTTATCGGCTGATAAACGCACAGAAAGATCCGGCTGAAAGCGGTTTTCCATAAAATCGAAGAAGGCTTCACTCGCACGCTCTATCAGCAACTGGTCTTCCATCTCGCGAACAAGGTCGCGTTTACGCTCTTCAAGCTCGCCAATCACGTCAGTAAAGTCACTGATAATGCGCTCAGAGTATTCATACGCATCGAGCAGGTCGTAGATGTCTCCGCGCTCCTGAAAAGATTCAAGCGAATTACGGGTATTACGGGTATTGCGATGACGGGTACGGGCCATGGCCCGGCTTTCTTCGATGAAGGGCTCTGTAAACTGACGGCCATAGCGGGTAAAGCCAAAGGTGCTCTGCAGGCTGGCTTCATCGACCTGTTTCTCCAGCCAGCCGAATTCAATCAACTGATTCAGTACCCAGCCGGCCTGTTCACGACTGGTACGAAACCGGCTTTCGCTTGACTCATCATCACTGTCGTAACCGTCAGCCAGAACGGGGGCACGGACCAGTGCCTCCTGAAATACTTCGATAACAGTGTCCCGTTGAATCGCCTGCCCATAGTCAGCACTACTGGAGCTGTAGAGCCTGTTGTAGAGTTCCTTCAGACACTCCATGACCTGCGCTCGATACTTACCGGTTAACGGGCGGAAAAACTGGCCCCGTTCCTGTTCAAAAAACATACGATTTCTTATTATTCCAGCGCGATTAAAGAGGAGTAGATTACTTAAAGGATGCCGCGTTGGCCAGCCCGATGAGAGCCCTGTCACAATGTCTGCCTAACGCGCTGCATTCTGTCGCCCTGAAAGGTATACTGGCCTGAACTGCCAATCTGGATAAGGTCGCTTTGCGCAAAGGAATATCTGTGCCATCTATACCCATTTATGTAGCGACCGTCTGTCTGCTTCTCGCTACAGTTTTCCCTGTCTGGGCCACTCCGGCGGATCAGAGCCATCAGCCCCTGATCCTTGATTCTGGTTCGACCTACCTGGCAGGTAGTCATTGGCAATACTTCAAAACTGAGCAACTGTCTGTCGAAGAGGCTTCCAAACAGCTCAACAGCCTGAATGATCAATCTTTGTGGCAACAAAGTATCGACGAATACCCTAACCTCGGCGTCGGTGATGCTGGTTACTGGTTTACGATGCAGGTTCAGGCGTCGGATACCAGCGACTGGTTTCTGCGCAACCGCTATTCACTTCTCGATACGGTAGCCCTCTTTCAATGCCCTGAGGGGGTACGAGATGCCAGCCAGTGTCATGTTTCCCGTGGAGGAGACCGGATTCCCTACACCGAACGAGCCATCAACCACCCAAATTTAATCCTTCCTCTGGATCTCACTCCGGGGGCAACTTATGACCTGTATCTCTACGTCACCACCGAGGGTACCTATCAGTTGCCCATGGAATTCGTTGACCAGGCGACACTGAACACTCAGTTGATCAACAACGGGGTCTTCAGAGGGGCTTACTATGCCGTCATGTTAGCCATGGCCCTCTACAATCTGGTGCTCTTTTTTGCCGTGCGTGACCGGCTGTATCTCTATTACACCGCGTTCGTATGCAGCTTCCTGTTCTTCCATATGAACTTTGAGGGCTCCGCCTTTGGTTACTTCTGGCCTGACAAACCAGAACTGAATGCTTTTATGGTTCCTCTGTCTTTTGCGATCAGTCAGTTCTTCTTCGCTCTCTTCCTGCCGCAACTGCTGATACTTAAAAACTATTGCCCCAAAGCTGCCATGGTTTACCGGGTCTATATCCCGGTCACACTGGGGTTTGCCATATTATCCATGGCGGCTCCCTATCAGACAGCGGTCAGTATCCAGAACTACGTTAACTCTCTCCTTGCGGTGTACACATTAATTGCCGGGATTCGCGCATGGACTCAGGGGCACAAGCCGGCCAAGTACTTCACGTTTGCCTGGCTTGCTTTTATGGTCGGGGTGATTTCCGCCAATATGAGTACACTCGGTGTCATTCCCGGGACACCGCTGATTCTCTACGGCTACCAGATTGGCTCGGTATTCGATGTCATTCTGATCTCGCTGGCAATGGGCGCCCGGATCAATATGTTGCGCGAGGCCCAGCAAGAAGATCAGCGTCGCTTGAGCGATAGCCAGTCTCAGGCGATACGCTACCTCAAGCAATACGAGGACCTCTATCAGAACTCCATTTCAGCGCGTTTTCAGCTTAACAGCCGCGGTGAAATTACCGACTGCAACCCAGCCTTTGCTTCGGCACTCGGTTTTTCATCCGTAGAAGAAGTCGTGAAAGCTAAGTCCCACTTTGATCAGTTTGTTGAGTCTCCCCATGCATCAATCGAACTCTGGGAAGCACTCAGCAGCAACGCTCGGATCACCGGATACGAGTTGATTCTGATGCCTCGCCGTGGCAAGGCGGTGAACGCGATTCTGACCATGCGTCAGGAGGCTTCAGAGCATGGGTATCAATGGGTAGGATCGTTTCTGGATGTCACAGAAAAGTATGATCAGGAAAATGCGCTGCGCAAACTGGAAGACAACCGCAACCAGTCCCTTCAACAACTGGTAATGGGGGTTTCACACGAAATGAACACGCCTTTGGGTAATATCCGATTAGCTACCACTCACATCAAGGGGCGGGTCGACGATAATGAAATCCCTGTCGATGACGAATTGAAGACTGCGATTCATCAGGTAACTGATAACATTTCCCGCCTTGCCGAGCTGAATCAGCTGATTCAGTCATCCATGGGGGCAAGTTCCTCTCAATACGCCGAGAACATCTATCTGCGAGCATGGTTAGGCGACTGGAAACAACGGGCACAACATCAGTACCGACACCTCGAACTGGAGGTTATCAGCTACCCCGATACGGCTCTTTGGCGAGGGTATACAAACCTGTTGGAGCAGATTCTGAATCAGGTCACCGAAAACGCCGTCGTGCATAACCCTGAGAAATATGAGCAACAGACTTTGTATGTACGAGTCTCAGCTTCTGTCGACAACGGAGTACTTGATATTGAGTTTCAGGACAACGGACGCGGCATCAGCGCGGATCATCGCGAAAAGATATTTCTGCCGTTCTTCACCACTCGTCGCTCAGAGGCGACAAAGAAAGGGTTAGGGCTTTACGAGGTGCGAAACCTGGTCACCAACATCATGAAGGGCAGTATCATCAGCCAGGAGTCGTCTCAAGGGTTTACCCTGAGCATTCGCTTACCTGAGGCGGTGAAAGACGACGAAGACGAGAACCAACCGGATTCTCTGGTTAGCTGGTAAATATTGAACCGGGCACTGCAAACATGCAGTGCCCGGCCCCTGGTTTACAGACTGGCGGCGAGTTCACTGGCCAGGCGAATAGCACGCTTAGCGTCCAGTTCACCAGCAAACTCCGCCCCTCCAACAAGGTGAGTGCGGAACGCTGTTTCTTCCTTCAGTGCCTCATAGATACCGTTCACGGATACCTGGCCAGCACACACGACGATATGATCAACGTCCAGCAGACGCGGCTCCGAGGTTTCACCTTTGGTCACTGTGATATGCAGGCCCTGATCGTCAATTTTGTCATAGCTGACACCGCCAACCATTTCAACGTGCTTCATCTTGAGCACCGCGCGGTGAACCCAACCCGTCGTTTTATTCAGACCTTTGCCGTGGGCAGATGTCTTACGCTGAAGCAGATAAAGCTTACGAGGCGATGGCTCCATATCTGACGCAATCAGACCACCACGTTCAGTGTTGGTAATATCCACGCCCCACTCTTTCATCCAGGCGTCCTTATTCAGCGTTGTGGATTCACCTTCATGTGCCAGGTATTCACCAACGTCAAAACCAATACCGCCTGCCCCCATGATGGCGACCTTGCCACCCAACTTCATTTCGTTGGCGAGCAATTCCTGATAGGTCACGACCTTGGCATGGTCAATTCCAGGCATCTTAGGCACACGAGGCTCAACACCAGTAGCAACGATCACATCATCAAAACCTGCAGCTTTCAACTCATCCGCTGAGGTCATGGTGTTCAGCTTCAGATCGATGCCGAGACGCTCGATCATGGTATTGAAATAACGAATCGTCTCTTTGAATTCCTCTTTTCCCGGAATACGTGAGGCATAGTTAAATTGACCGCCAATTTCACCACGGCCTTCGTACAGCGTGACTGTGTGCCCACGTTCCGCCGCGACAGTCGCTGCAGCGAGACCCGCGGGGCCTGCGCCAACGACAGCCACTTTACGTGGAGCGCTGGTTTTCACGTACTTCAGAGAGGTTTCATGACAGGCGCGTGGATTCACAAGGCAGCTGGCACGCTTGTTCTGGAAGGTGTGATCAAGACACGCCTGATTACAGGCAATACAGGTGTTGATTTCATCAACACGATTCTCTTCAACTTTCTTCACCCAGAACGCATCAGCAAGCAGAGGGCGAGCCATGGAAACCATGTCAGCCTTACCATTTGAAAGAATTTCTTCTGCCGTATCTGGCATATTGATTCGGTTCGACGCAACAACAGGAATATTGACCTGCTCTTTGACCTGGGCCGTAGCATCAACAAACGCAGCACGAGGAACTGACGTTACAATGGTGGGTACACGCGCCTCGTGCCAGCCGATACCCGTATTGATCAGGGTGACGCCTTCCGCTTCGAGTGCTTTCGCCAGAGTAATCACCTCTTCCATAGTGGATGCGTCTTCTACCAGGTCGAGCATCGACAGACGGAACATAATGATAAAGTCAGGGCCTACGGCTTTACGAACAGCGCGCACAACCTCGATTGGAAAACGCATGCGATTTTCGTATGACCCACCAAACTCATCGGTACGCTTATTCGTGCGGGCATTCAGCATCTGGGTGATGAAGTAACCTTCAGACCCCATAATTTCGACACCGTCATAGTTGGCTTTCTGAGCGAGCTTCGCGGCGCGCGCATAGTGGCCGATTGTTTTGTACACCTGCTTAGTCGTCAACTCACGAGGCTTAAAGGGTGTAATCGGCGACTTAATCGCTGACGGTGCAACGTTAAACGGGGTGTAGCCATAGCGACCAGCGTGCAGCAGCTGGAGAAGAATCTTGCTGCCGTTCTCGTGAACAGCAGACGTCACTTTCTTATGAAACGGTACCTGCCAGCTACTGAGCATCTTAGAGCCGAACGGCAGCAGGTCACCTGAACGGTTAGGCGAGAAGCCACCAGTAACCAATAGGCCCACTCCACCGCGAGCACGCTCGGCGAAGTATTCCGCGAGTTCGCTGAAATGCCAAGGGCGATCTTCAAGGCCGGTATGCATTGAGCCCATCATGACGCGGTTTTTCAGTGTAGTGAACCCAAGATCAAGGGGTTCCAGAATGTGCTGGTACTGGCTCATAGTCATCTCTCATCTAAGTCAGCTCTGCGGCTGAGTTGTCATGGTTATAAGGCTCAGTTTAGCCAGTTCACCGTCATTTAAAATGATCAAAGTTAACGTTAAAGATACCCAAAAGAACATCTACTAACTACATAAAAATAACTCTCATTACTGGCCTCATAGAAAAAATGAACTAGTCTGAGTACAGCTGAATCTTTACGAGGCACACCTATGTTCTTTTCACGCAAACCAGCCAAACCCTCTGCGGAAACGTTGAACCTCGCTGAAAAGCTCAATGTGCTGGAATCTATTTACCAAACCCAGGCGGTTGCGGAGTTCAGTACAGAAGGCATGGTGATAACCGCTAATTCGCTCTATCACGACATGTTCGGTTGCAGCGATGGAAGTCTGGTTAACCGCCCCCACAAAGAACTTTGCCACACAAAAGACGTGAACAGCCCGGAATACGCGTCGTTCTGGCAAAAACTTGCGGCAGGCACTCTTGTTAATGGCCAGTTTCGACGCAAACGAGCGGACGGCAAAACCATCTGGCTGGACGCCACTTACGCCCCGATTCGGGACAACAGCGGCCAGGTTACGAAGGTGGTCAAGATCGCGCACGATGTGACATCTCTGATGGAAGAGAACAACCGCTTCACTGATGCGTTTAAGGCGGTTGAGCGATCCATGGCCGTCATTGAGTTTGACTGCAACGGCATCATTCAACGCGCAAACGACAACTTTCTCGCCGCCACTGGCTATCCAGCTACTGAAATCCTTGGCAAACATCACCGAATCTTTGTGCCCGAAGAGGACACCTTAAAACCAGAATACGAGCAGTTCTGGAAGAATCTGGCCGACGGTAAGTTTTTCAGTGACCGCTTCCGTCGTGTACGCAAAGATGGGACAGACCTCTGGCTGGAAGCATCCTATACACCTCTCATATCTTCGGAAGGCGATGTCTATGGCGTCGTTAAATTCGCTACCGACATCACAAGCAATGTACAGAAAGCACTCACAGAAAAAGAACGCGCGGCGAGTGCTTATCACATTACATCAGCCACCGAGCAATCTGCATCGACGGGCACCGACATCATCCAGCAAGCTTCCGATGAAATGACCAAAGTCTCTGCCGCCGTATCCGAGGCAGCAACGGTCATATCTGAGCTGGGTGCACAGTCCGATATGATTACTTCCATCGTCAATACCATTCGCGGGATCGCTGACCAGACTAATCTGCTGGCGCTGAACGCGGCGATCGAGGCAGCCCGTGCCGGCGATCAGGGTCGCGGCTTTGCCGTCGTAGCTGATGAAGTGAGGCAGCTTGCCGCCCGCACCAGCAGTTCGACAGAAGAAATTTCGCAAATGATCAACAAGATGCAGTCAGGAACCTCCCGCGCTATTCAGAGCATGGAGTCCTGCCAACATCAGGCCGGAGAAGGCGTTGCCCTGGCGACGCGCGCAGGCGAGATGATTCTGGAAATACGCCAGGGAACACGAGAGGCTGTCAATGCGGTGAGCATCTTTAATGACAGCCTGCATTAATACTGGCTAATCAGATCCGGGTCAGTCGTCGCTGATCTGAATATCCGGAATTTTCTGCCCCATTTCTGACGTCGCCAGGGTGACGGCAAGTCGACGCGCGGCGTGACGATACATCATGGATACTTCAGAGCAGTCATCAGCGGCAACCACTGGCGTGCCCTCATCGCTCTGTTTACGGATATAAGTCGATAACGGCAGCGAGCCAAGCACCTTAGTCTGATAAGTTTCTGCCAGACGCTCAGCACCATCCTGCCCGAAAATATGTTCCGCGTGCCCACACTGAGAGCAGATATGCATGCTCATATTCTCAATCATACCCAGTACGGGAATATTCACCTTATTGAACATTTCAACGCCCTTGCGAGCATCGGCAAGTGCAATGTCCTGGGGCGTGGTCACAATGACAGCACCACTGACCGGAAACTTCTGACTCAGCGTCAGTTGAATATCACCCGTGCCTGGTGGCATATCAATCAAGAGGTAATCAAGTTCACCCCATTGTGTCTGGGTCAGAATCTGCATCAGTGCCCCCGACACCATTGGCCCACGCCAGACCATCGGTGTGCTTTCGGTCACCAGGTACGCCATGGACATCGACTTAATGCCGTGAGCTTCAACGGGAACGAACCACTTGTTATCAATGGTCTCTGGGCGAGTACCCTCTTCGATGCCCAGCATAATTCCTTGGCTCGGCCCATAAATATCAGCATCCAGCAGGCCAACTTTGGCGCCATCTTTGGCGAGAGCCAACGCCAGGTTAACGCTGGTTGTCGACTTGCCGACACCGCCCTTGCCAGATGCAATGGCGATAATATTCTTCACACCAGCAATGGCTTCCAGCGCCGATTGACTCTTATGCTCTTGCACTTCCCAGGTTATGTAAACGCGAGCACTCTGACAGCCATCAATATTCTCCAGAGACGTCTGTAAGACCTGAGCGATACCGTCTTTCAGGTACTCCGAAGGGTAATTGAGATGAATATCCACTTCGATAGCCGAGCCGTCGATACGAATATCGCGGACGCAGCCAGCAGAGATCAGGTCAGTCTCAAGATAAGGGTCAGTGTATCCGCTCAATGCGGCTTCAATCTGGGAGTGTGTTAATCCAGCCAACGGGTAAACCTCTGAAGGAAAACAAGATGGCCGGATTGTACGCCGCAAAAAACAATAAGTCAGGCGTGCTCTGGAATCCGGGGTACCGCCTGTAGAAGATGCTGGGTGTACTCATGTACCGGAGAAGTCATGACCTGCCGGGTCTCGCCCTGCTCAACCAACTGTCCATTGCGCATCACTGCAACACGGTGTGCCAGATGTGGAATAATCGACAGGTCGTGAGTTATGAACAGATACGACAACCCCATTTCGTCCTGTAGCTCCTGCAATAACTGCAAGACCTGCCCACGAATAGAAACATCAAGCGCACTGGTCGGCTCGTCACAGATAATCAACTCAGGCTCAACCGCGATAGCACGTGCGATCGCTATTCTCTGACGTTGCCCGCCCGAAAATTCGTGCGGATAACGATTAAGGTGTCCGGCCTCGAGACCTACCCGTTCGAGAAGGTTGCGAATCTGAGTCTCTCTTGATTCGTTGGTTCCGCCGAGACCAAGGCTCTGCATTCCTTCCTCGATGATTTCTCTCACGGTCATACGCGGATTCATAGAAGAAAAAGGGTCCTGAAAGATCACCTGAATCCGCTTACGGTACGGAGCAAATTCACGTTGACTCAGACTTCCTATGTCGCTCCCATCGAACTGAATACTTCCGCCCGCGGTGTCCTCGAGGCGAAGAATCGCGCGCCCTACTGTACTTTTCCCAGAGCCCGATTCACCGACAAGCGCCAGTGTTTCTCCCCGACCGATCGTAAAGCTGACGCCATTCACGGCTTTTGTATGCCCGACAACACGCTGGAGCACGCCGCGGCGCTCAGGAAACCAGACCTTTACATCCTGCACATCCAGCAACGGCGAATGCGCCTGATATTCCAGATAATCATCCGGTTGTGGCAACGCATGTATTAGTTGCCGGCTGTAATCATGGGAAGGACTAATAAAAAACTGCGAGCGCTCAGCCTGTTCAAGAATATTGCCATGACGCATCACCGCAATTCTGTCTGCCATTTCAGCAACCACACCCATATCGTGAGTAATTAACAGGACAGCAAGCTCGCGACTGCGGCGGAGTTCGTTAAGAAGCTCAAGAATCTGTTTCTGAATGGTCACATCGAGCGCGGTGGTTGGTTCATCCGCAATCAATAGCTCAGGTTCACACGCCAACGCCATTGCAATCATTACGCGTTGTTTCTGGCCACCTGATAGTTGGTGCGGATACCAGTTAAGTCGCTCTTCTGGGTTTGGAATACCGACTTCGTCCAGTAATTCAATTATTGCAGCATCCGGAGCACTGCCACGATGCAATGCCAGCACCTCGGCAATCTGCTTACCAATGGTCTGAACCGGATTGAGTGAACTCTGTGGCTCCTGAAAAACCATCGCAACACGACGTCCACGAACAGCATTCATCTGCGTTTCGCTCAACGCAAACAAAGAATCACTGCCAAGCTTCACATCGCCACCTCGAATGCTTAACCCTTCACCCAGAAGACGCATAATCGCAAGACTCGTCAGAGACTTTCCTGAGCCACTTTCGCCTACGAGCGCGAACACTTCACCTGCATATATTTCAAAGCTGACATCATCAACAAGGCGACTGTTGCCTGCACTGACAACCAGATTATTTACCTGCAGTAATGGTTTCATTGTTTGTCTCCACTACCCGACATGCGAGGATCAAAGGCATCGCGCACGCGATCTGAAAAGAGGTTGGCAGCCAGCACCAGAACAAACATCAGGATAAATGCGGCAATAACGGACCACCATACAACAGGCTCACGGGCCAGCTCAGCACGCGCCTCGTTGATCATATTCCCCCAGCTTTTCATCGACGGGTCGACACCGACACCGATATAACTAAGAACGGCTTCAGCAAGCACGAAGCCACTGAAATCAAGCACCAGAGCAATCAGAATCAAATGCGTCGTGTTCGGTAATATGTGACGCATAATCACGCGCCAGCGACTGACGCCAAAAGCATGCGCCGCCTGCACATACTCCAGCTGGCTAAGCTTCAGTGTTTCTGCTCGAAGAAGTCGGCACAAACCCGTCCAACTGGTCATACCGAGAATGAAACATAGAGCGACAAATTTAAAATCTGCACGGTCACTGAGCAGTTTAAATTGCTCAGGGTGTGTTTCTATATACACGTCGATCAGAAGCACAGAGGCGGCAATCAACAGGATGCCCGGAATCGAGTTAAGCGTTGTGTAGATATACTGAACAACGTCGTCGACCCAGCCGCGAAAATATCCCGCTGAAATCCCCAGCAAAACAGCCAAGGGTAACGTAACGAGGGTAGCCAGTGTACCAATCAGAACACCGGTTCTGACCGCTTTCACCGCACCATAGAGAACGTCCTGACCTACCTTATCGGTACCAAGAACGTGGTAGAACTGACTCATATACAGAGCCCAGCTCGATACCACGACAACGGCAGAAAACGTAAAGTAAATCACCGGCCATGGCAGTCGCGAATCGCGCTTTTTAATGAAGGCGTGATGCAGAAACAAAAGGATCAATACTGGCACCAGTGTCCAGCCGATAATCGTCATACTTTTTACAACGATGTCGGCACCATGCTGGGCATCATCCTCCAGATGGCTGCCACCGTGTTCAAGGCGAGGATAATCACGGATTACTCCGCCTTCTGCCAATTCCGTATTTTCTTTTGCAAACGAATGAATCGCAAAGGGGGCTGAATATGTTTTTTCATCCCGCCCCAGCATTGGCGCCAGAGCAAGATCCAGCAGACTGGTCACCTCCGGTGCGTAATGCACGTCTTCAGAGTCGCCCGCTTGTTCCAGCTTCTTCTGAAAATGAACAGAGTCCGTCAATGCGATCAGCACATAAAAGAGAATCACCAGGAATGACGCGGAGCCGATTCGCGACTCAAAGACCTGAGACCAGCGCTTGCGCGCCAGCGGATTGCGGACCACGTTAACGACAAAAGCACAAAGGGAAGCTACCAGGAGGAATATTAAAATATCGCTCCAGAGCAGATGAAGGCGTACGTCGAATAATTCCATCAGGACAACCTCACCCGTGGATCAACCAATGTGTAGGAGATATCAGTCAGTAACAGCCCTATGATGTAAAGAACAGAGCCAAGGAAAACCATGCTACGAACAATAGCAAAATCCTGTGACTGAATAGCATCCAGGGTGTAGCTTCCAAGGCCGGGGATACCAAAGAACGACTCCACCAGCAGACTGCCCATAAAGAGCGAAGGAATAACCACCACCACACTGGTCAATATCGGAATCATACCGTTGGGAAGAATATGCCTGAAAAGTACAGTCAATTCGGCAACGCCCTTAGCACGAGCCGTGCGAACGTAATCTTTATTCGCCTCTTCAAGAAACAAAGTGCGATAAAGCCTCGTGCCACCACCAATACCTGATATCACACCGATAGTCACTGGCAGCAACAGAAAGCGCCAGGCATCTGCACCTCCCAGATACCCGGAGATAGGCACCAGACTCCATTCTTTGGCAAAGAAAAACTGGCCTGCAATCACATAGAACACACCAGAAACCGACATGAGACCAACACAAAGAATCATGGCTGATGTATCGAAAATACTGGCGCGGAACATCACAACAAACAGAGCAAACGCTATATTGACGGAAATACCGATGATAAAAGTCGGCAGCGCAACCGCAAGGCTGGGCCACATCCGTTGCTCAATATCTGCGGCGATATTACGACCCGCATCTGATTTACCAAAATCCAGAACGAACAGACTGAGGGACTTTTCGAAGAAAATTGTGTCGATAAATACCTCTGCCCCATCGGCTTCACCATTGATCAGCAAGGGTTTGTCATAGCCTCGCTGTGCTTTCCATTCCTGAACAGCATCTTCAGTGACGTGCTTATCACCCAGCTGTACACGTGCCATCTGATCTGGAGTGTTAACCACGAAGAACAATGCGAAAGTAAGAAGGTTTACACCGATAAGAATAGGAATCGCATATACCAGGCGACGGATAATGTAAGCCAGCATTATTTATCTCCACCAAGGGGGCGAATACGATGATTTAATCTACGTCGATAGGCCAGATAGCCCGGCAGTGCCGTCACCAGAACGATCACGGCGACCAATAAAAGTGGCCATAAAACGGGGCTATTCCACTCAGCCTGCATTCGCGCACGCTGCTCTGGGTCAATACGCAGGTATTTCAAAACCGACTTACTGATGCCATGCGGCTTGCTGTTGTAGACCCAGGCGTTATTCAGCACGTAGCTGTGTGGATGGAATGAGGATGCCCAAGGCATTTCATGATGGAGAATATCGAGCATTTCCCGAATGATCTCCATTCGCTCTGGGCTATTTTCCATGAGCTTCATTTCTTCAAATAATTCGTTGTATCTGGCGTTATCGAAGTTACTTGAATTGACGCCTGCACCTTGAGTAACGACCTGTCCATTAGGGCCATAGAGAAGAAAAAGGAAATTCTCAGCATCGGGATAATCTGCCAGCCAACCCCACTGGAACAACTGAGCGTTACCCGCTTTCATCTTGTCTTTAAAACGGTTGTAGTCAGTACCACGAATATTGAGTTGAATCCCGATTTTCTTGAACTGTTTAATCAGCCAGCTCTGAGCCGCACTGCCGCCAGAGCCGACCGTATCCAGGTTCAGCACCAGAGGCTCACCCGTATCGGCGTCGCGCCCGTCCGGATAGCCCGCTTTTACCATCAGGTCACGAGCGACCTCCGTACTCTTTCTTACAGCTTCGCCATCAATCCAGTCGAAGACAGAATCATTTAAGCCTTCCTGCCCCTTCTGATACCCAAAGATACCGGGAGGGATCGGGCTCATCGCAGTCTCACCGCGCCCGTTATAGAAGATAGAGATGTATTCTTCCTGATCATAAATAATCGCTATCGCCTGTCGAAGAAGACGCTTTCTCTCTCGTTCATCCGCTGTACCCGTATCGCCTATCACATCATCAAGCATATTAAAGCCGAAATAATAAGTGCCAGGAGTAACGGCGACATCGAGGGTAATTCCACGCTCACGCATTTCATCCGACAGGCCGATGCCTTCTGAGCCGACACTGATGGCCTGATCAAAACTGTCGCTGGCTATACCTGAGCGGTCGTAATAGCCCTGCAGGAATTTACTCCACAACGGAATCGACTCTTTCTCAAGGCGGTATACAACTTTGTCGATAAACGGAATCTTCTGACCAGCGTCATCTAGCAATCCCGCGGCACGGTCGGCGATTTCACCCTCGGCAGGATAGAAATCATCTCGATAATTCGGATTTTTCTCTAGAACAATGGCCTCATTCGGATCATTTCTGGTCATCATGTAAGGCCCTGTACCCACCGGATACCAGTCGAGAGTGATATTTCTGTCGGCCATACCCGGCATGCTGTAAAAGCGGTCTGCTTCGAAAGGTATAGGAGCAAAGAAGTGGAAGGCCAGCCAATAACTGAATTGAGGGTACTTACCTTTAAGCCGTATCCGGAACCGGTAACGGTCGATCACCTCCACGCCGCTGAAATCGAGCGTCCGCAGATCAAGCCACTCGCCTTCGCCCTGCGCATCCCGTGCCTGCTTCGCAATGTCTGCAAACTCGTTCATCCCCAGGATATATTCCGACATCAATCCCCGAATCGGCGACAGCAATGTTGGGTCTGCAAGGCGCTTCAATTGATAGGCATAATCCTCGGCAATAAGTTCTCTCGTGCCTGTTTCACTGAAATCACTTAACGTCCGAAACGGGGCTGCGTCATCCGCAGACTCAAAGGCGTAAATGGATTCTCCGGTTTCATCCAGAGCAAACGCGGGGTGTGGTTGATAATAAGTGCCCGGTGTTAACTCGAAAAAATAGTCGCTATAGGCAAGCTCAGGTGACTCTGACGGTACCTCGTTACCTTCAGCATCGAGATACACAATCTCTGGCATCTGCGCCAGAGTATTCGGTTCCAGCTCGAATGGGCGCTTGAGATAATGATACTGCAAGGGCGGATCATAGATCTGGTCAATAAAGCGGCCTTCATCTGAACTGTAGGAAATAACAGGATCAAGGTGCTTGGGCGGCCCAGAAAAGTTTGAATACAGGATATTCTTTCCTGCCTCGTCTGCCGGGTGAGGGTTATTCCAGGCGCCATCACCGCAACCGCTGATGAAAAACGTAAACGCCACTGCCAGTGCAGCAACAACGAGCGATCCCTGTGTATTCATTTATCTCCCGTACTGGTCGGATGCAGACCAGACTGCAAACTGAGCTTAACCGGTTCACTGATTTTTATCGTAATTTCATCGAGTCTGCCAGCTTTTCGCGATCAGGCAAACTCTTGTAGCAACCAGACAGCCACTATCTGTTTGCTCTCTCCCCCATTGGCGTTACTGCTAAGAGTGGTAACAGGAGTGGATCTTATTCCAAATAGCTATTACTACTAGTGACTTATGTTCTTGTACGACATAACGCTCTTTTGGGATAATGCGCGCCCGAATTCTCCAGACCCCGCATAAACACACAGTTTTTGCAGGGTTATAACGATAGCAGAGGAAAGATGACAGAGTACCTCCTGATACTGGTCAGTACTATCCTGGTGAACAACTTCGTGCTTGTTCAGTTCCTGGGGTTGTGCCCCTTTATGGGGGTTTCCAATAAGCTGGAAACCGCCATCGGCATGGGTGCAGCC
Source organism: Thalassolituus sp. UBA3500 (assembly GCF_002377545.1). Classification (NCBI taxonomy): domain Bacteria; kingdom Pseudomonadati; phylum Pseudomonadota; class Gammaproteobacteria; order Oceanospirillales; family Oceanospirillaceae; genus Thalassolituus; species Thalassolituus sp. UBA3500. The sequence continues at coordinate 63,044 of NZ_DFQB01000042.1, forward strand.
ACCACCTTCGTACTGACCCTCGCCTCCGTCTGCAGCTATCTGGTATACAACTACCTACTGGTGCCCCTCGAGCTGACGTACCTGAAGACCATCAGCTTTATTATGGTCATCGCCGTGGTGGTTGGCTTTACAGAGCTCGCCATCCGCAAAACCAGCCCGCTGCTCTATCGTGTTCTGGGTATTTTTCTACCGCTTATTACCACCAACTGTGCAGTACTTGGTGTTGCGCTGCTCAACATCAAACGCGACAACACTTTTGTTGAGTCAATCCTTTATGGCTTCGGTGCCGCCGTTGGTTTTTCACTGGTCATGGTCCTGTTCGCTGCGATGCGAGAGCGTATCGCCGTTGCTGATGTGCCGGTCGCCTTTCAGGGCTCAGCCATCGCCATGATCACCGCGGGCCTTATGTCTCTTGCGTTCCTGGGCTTCACCGGCCTGGTCAGCATCTGAGGTAATGCCATGAGTACTATTATTATCGCTATTCTGGTTCTGGCCGGCCTGGCCGCCATCTTCGGCGCTCTGCTCGGCTTTGCTTCCGTCCGTTTTAAGGTCGAAGGTAACCCAGTGGTTGACCAGGTGAATGATCTCCTTCCACAAACCCAGTGCGGACAATGCGGTTTCCCGGGCTGCAAGCCTTACGCCGAAGCCATTGCAGATGGCGAGAAAATCAATAAATGTCCGCCGGGTGGTGAAAGCACAATTCAGGCGTTGGCTGATTTACTCGGGGTCGAACCTGAGCCACTGGATGCAGAACACGGTGCAGAAAAAGATGTACCCATGGTCGCCTATATCCGTGAAGACGAGTGCATTGGCTGTACTAAGTGCATTCAGGCGTGCCCTGTCGACGCGATTCTCGGCGCTGCAAAACAAATGCATACAGTCATTGTGGACGAGTGTACCGGCTGTGATCTTTGCGTAGAGCCCTGCCCAGTCGATTGTATCGATATGGTTCCACAGTCGACCGACACCAGCAGTTGGTACTGGCAGGCGCCCACCACCGGAGTTGAACTGATTGCAACGGACCGCCGCTCTATCACGACGGAGGCGCACGCATGACTCACCTGATTCAACTGCACGAGTTTGATGGTGGTATCCATCCACCAGAAAATAAACGCCAATCAAATAGCCGCCCCATCCGCAAAGCCTCCCTGCCTGCTGAGCTGGTTTTACCACTGCATCAGCACATTGGTGCGCCTGCAAATCCTGTCGTTGCCGTCGGTGATAGCGTTTTGAAGGGCCAGGTCATTGCGGAGCCAGAGGGCTTTGTATCGGCACCTCTTCATGCACCGACATCAGGAAAGATCAGCGCCATCGAAGCACGTCAGGTACCTCACGCATCCGGTCTCAGTGAAACCTGCATCGTCATCGAGCCAGATGGCGAAGAGACCTGGGCCGAGCATCAGGGCCTATGCGACGCACTCGGGCTGGAACATTGCGATGATATTCCGAAAGAAAAGCTGATTGAGCGTATCCGTGACTGTGGTATCGCTGGCATGGGCGGAGCAGGCTTTCCTACCGCTGTTAAGTTACATACTGGCCAGCACAACATCGACACTCTGATTCTTAATGGTGCCGAATGCGAGCCCTATATCACGGCTGACGATATGTTGATGCGCGAACACGCCAGCGAAGTGATTCGTGGTGCTCAGATTCTGCTACAGATACTCGGGGCTGAACGCTGCCTTATCGGCGTAGAAGACAATAAGCCGGAAGCGATAGCAGCCTTAGAAGACGCGCTCGTTCAGCACAATGAAGAACACCACATTGACGTTGTCACCATTCCGACAAAGTACCCATCAGGTGGTGAAAAGCAGCTGATCCAGATTCTGACAGGTAAAGAAGTTCCGTCCGGTGGCATTCCTGCCAGCCTGGGTATCGTCTGCCAGAATGTAGGCACAGCCGCCGCCATTGCCGATGCCGTCGACCTGGGTCGCCCACTGATTAGCCGGATTACGACAGTGACCGGCGATGCAGTCAGAGATAAAGGCAACTGGGAAGTGCTTTTAGGTACGCCAGTCAGCCATCTCCTGTCTCTCAGTGGTTACCGTCCGGCGAAGCGTGAGCGCGTCGTAATGGGTGGCCCTATGATGGGCTTTGCACTGCCGACCACTGGGTTGCCGGTCGTAAAGACAACCAACTGCCTGCTGGCCCCGACCGACAAGGAATTACCGACAAATAACCCAGCCATGGCGTGTATTCGTTGTGGCTTGTGTGCTGATGCATGTCCAGCTGACCTGCTTCCTCAGCAGCTTTACTGGTTCAGTAAAGCGCAGGAGTTTGATAAAGCAGAGCAACACAACCTGTTCGACTGCATTGAGTGTGGCGCCTGTTCGTACGTGTGCCCGAGTGAAATCCCTCTGGTTCAATACTATCGGTTCTCGAAGGGCGCCATCCGCGAAGAACGCGCAGCTGCGGAAAAAGCAGAACAGGCGCGAATTCGTTACGAAGCCCGAATTGAGCGTCAGGAACGCGAGAAAGCAGAAAAAGAAGCGAAGCGTAAAGCGCGCGCGGAAGCAGCAGCCAAAGCACAATCGGCTAAGAAAGAAGCGCCTATAGCAAAAGCGGCTCCTGCAACTGAGTCCACTGCAACTGAGCCCACTACAGATGCCGACCTGGAAAAGCTGCAGAAACAGTTATCAGCCGCTCAGGCAGCCGTTGCTAAAACGAAAGAAAAGCTGGAGGCTGCCCGTGAAAACCCGGAGATGGCCGATAAAATACCAGCATTCGAGTCTGCGTTGACTAAGACTCAGGACAAGATCAAAACGTTGGCAAAAGAGATTGCTGCAGCAAAGAAAGCCGCTAAAGCCGCCCCCGCTGCAACGGGCCCTGACAAAGGCGATCCAAACAGCCCTGAGCGCCTGCAAAAAAAGTGGGAAACGGCAGCCGCTCGATTGGACACAGCCCGAAAGCGCTTAGAAGATGCTGAAGCGGAAGGCGCAGACACGGTGGATGCACTACGCACTGGTGTAGAGAAACAAGAGTCCCGGGTCGCCGAAGCCAAAGCAGCCTACGAGGCCGCCCTGAAATCTGGCACAGATAATAAACCGACAGAAGCGACAGCAACGAAGCCCGACGCAGAACAGCTTCAAAAGAAACTGCTCGCACAGAAAGATCGTGTAGAAAAGGCCAGAGAGCGCCTGGAAATGGCACGTGCAGAGAAACTTGACTCTGTCGATGCACTCGAGAAGGCGCTGAACAAACAGCTTGAAAAACTGGCAGCCTTCGAAGCTCAGACCAGTACCACAGGAGAAGTATAACCATGGCACTGCTGACGCTGTCTTCACCCCATACTCACGGGCCCAACCGTACCAGTCGGATCATGCTGACGGTGGCACTGGCTACTCTGCCAGGCCTTGCAGTGATGACCTGGTTTTTCGGCTTTGGCACCTTGATAAATACGGTGCTCGCTGTAGTTACAGCGTTATTTTCAGAAGCGCTTGTTCTGAAACTACGCAAATATCCTGTGAGCTTTTTCCTCAAGGACAACACCGCATTGGTCACGGGTCTGCTATTAGGCCTTGCGCTACCTCCTCTCGCGCCCTGGTGGATCACCGTACTAGCCACCTCATTCGCCATCATTTTTGCCAAGCAGATATACGGAGGCATGGGCAATAACCCGTTTAACCCCGCGATGGTCGGTTACGCGCTTGTACTGATTTCATTTCCGGTACAGATGACCACAAACTGGGTCACCTCTTTTCAGGTCACTGGATCTGAGATCGCCGGGTTCAGCGAAGCATTGAGCATCATATTTACGGGATCGTCGTCAGCAGCTGACGCATTCACAGGCGCCACTCCGCTTGACCAATATAAACACCTCATCAGCAAGGAGACCTCTGATGAGCTTCTCCAGCGAAATACATTTAACGGCTGGCTGAACGGTGGCTGGGAGTGGGTCAATCTGGCGTTCCTTGCAGGCGGTCTTTTCCTGATGGCCCGACGCATCATTACCTGGCATATTCCCGTATCCATGCTCGTAGCGCTCAGTATCTGCTCACTGATTCTGGGGTGGGACGAAGACCTGTATACGCCGCTGTCACTGCATTTGCTCAGTGGTGCAACTATGCTAGGAGCATTCTTCATTGCCACAGACCCGGTTTCAGCATCGACAACCCCCACGGGAAAACTGATCTACGGTGCGGGTATCGGAGTTCTTCTCTACGTGATCCGAACATGGGGAGCCTACCCAGATGCCGTCGCCTTCGCTGTGCTTCTGATGAATTTTGCTGCCCCCTTCATTGATGCCTACACCCAGCCACGAAGCTATGGCCACAGCAAGCCTAAGCGCGGTCTGAAACCGGGGGATAAATAATGTTCGAGTTACTCTCAGCCATCCGCAAGAATGCTGTGGGGCTGGCGATTTTTGCCGTCGTTACAGCGGGCGCAATTGCTGTTGCTCAAACACTGACTGCTGATCGGATTGCGTACAATATTAAGGCTGCGGAAGCACGTGCACTGAATGAAATTCTTCCGGCCAGCAGTTACGACAATGACTTGCTTAACGACACAATGAATGTTGATGCGCGATTCAATCAACAGCTGCTCGGTCCATTGCCCGATAGCGCCCTGATCTACCGCGCCCGAAATAACGGTGAAGTCAGCGCCGTCATTCTGCCCGCGGTGGCACCCGATGGGTATACAGCTGAAGTAGATCTGATTGTCGGTGTGAAGGCCGACGGAACGCTTGCTGGCGTTCGGGTCGTCGCTCACCGCGAAACACCCGGATTAGGCGATAAGGTTGAAGTCCGGAAGTCTGACTGGATCACCGGTTTCGAGGGGAAATCTCTCGCTAGCCCAGCACCAGAGCAATGGGCAGTGAAAAAAGACGGCGGTACCTTTGACCAATTCACTGGCGCAACCATCACGCCACGTGCCGTTGTCAGAGCCGTGAAACGCGCATTGAAATTCTTTGATATGCACCGCGATGAACTGCTCTACGGCAACGCACTTTCGGGAGAAAACAGCGATGGCAACTAAGTCACTCAGAGATATATCCCTCGATGGACTGTGGAAAAATAACCCGGCACTTGTTCAGTTATTGGGGCTATGCCCTCTTCTGGCCGTGACGGGCTCTGTCGTCAACGCTCTTGGCCTGGGTCTGGCGACCATGATGGTATTAGTCGGTTCGAACCTCTCAGTATCTCTTATCCGCAACCATGTGTCTGACGCGGTTAGACTGCCAGCGTTCGTCATGATCATTGCTTCTTTCGTAACCGTCGCCGAACTGACCATGCAGGCGTTTACTTACGAGCTGTATGAGGTACTCGGTATTTTTATTCCCCTGATCGTGACTAACTGCGCAATCCTTGGCCGGGCCGATGCGTTCGCTTCCAAGAACCCCATCCTGCCGTCAGTGGTAGATGGTGTAATGATGGCCATTGGTTTTACCGTTGTTCTCGTACTACTTGGCGCACTGCGCGAAGTTCTGGGGCAGGGTCAGCTTTTCGGAAGTATGGAACTCTTGTTCGGCCCTTCCGCCGCTGACTGGAAGATTGTTCTGGTCGATGGTTACCCTGATTTTCTTTTTGCCATTCTTCCGCCGGGGGCATTTGTGGGCATGGGCTTGCTGATCGCCCTCAAGAATTTGATTGATGACCGGATAGATAAGGCCGCCGCCGCGAAGGCAGCACCGGTTGAAGCGGGTTCGAAACGGGTACGGGTGACAGGAAAAATCAGCTGAGCCAATCACTCAGCTGCGCGCTTTTCCTTGTTGCGATTCCACGAGTTCCACTGAGTTGAGTTGAACAAAACCGGCATTGGCTCTGTTCTCTATTGCCTTTTCTGCGTACAGTGTCGCTGACGCTCCAAGCATGCCAATGAAGAACAACTCGGCAAACACCTTGTGGTTACCAAAGTTGTAGTGCATCAATCGAATGGTGATAACACCAAGAGCCAGAGCGACCAGGCCACCAAACATAAGCGATTGCAGCATCAGGTTGGTATCTGGCAATTGTGCGCCAGTTTCAATCCATACCAGTGCACCTTTCGTCAGAAACCCAGTCGCTAACAGAAGAAAAGCCACGGCTGGAACCGCATAACGATCAGGCCGCTGCTCGCGCTCAGGCCCTTCGAGTCGCTGAAGTATTTCAGCAAACTCAGCCATTGCAGGCAGAGCCACATCGGCGAAGGCGCTCATTTGTTCTCTGTCCTGCGAGTTGTCATCGACCAAAGCCCATAACCGCCCACGACGACAAACCAATTTATTAATCTGAACTGTATCTGCAGATCCAAGATTGAACATTCTCAAGAGCTTATCACTCAAGCCTGGCGCCGCAGCGAGAGCCTGTGAGGCCGTGAAATCATCTGAAAGGATAAGAAGAGAGTCATCAAACGCGGGGTTACAGATTCGCTTATCGCTGTCGACACCGACGCGGGACAACAGGCGATCAAACGCACCATGTCGGCGCATTACGAAATCGTACCTGAGGGATACTTCCATGCCGACCTTAATCTGCCGACCCGATCTGCCTTCATGAGTCCGATACTCATAGTTGATTCCTGCATACTCACCCGGCACTCCCTTCCACTCTGCCGTAAAACGGTGCATTAACATCGCTACTGCAAAAAGTACAAGGCAAGCAAAGCCTATGGTTAGCCACATAATCAGCATCCTTCCGCTCAGTTTTTGTGAACTGCTCACATTTAACTCTAGTCCATCGCAGCAGACTGTGAGTAGATTCACACAGACCCGGCATGAAAAGCTACAGAGCATGCCGTAAAAACTACTTTAAGGTATACTCCGCCGCGTTTAGCCTCTCAGGCCCGTATTTTCCAGTTTCAGGCGTCCGCTACAGCGGTTTTGCCGACTTCTCAGATCCAGTAGGTTTCTTTATGAGTCAGCCCAATTCTTTCGTCATCTGTGCAATGTACAAGTTTGTGACACTTGATGATTACGAAGCAAAACGTGAGCCACTTCACGATGCTATGGTCGCTTTCGGCATCAAAGGAACCTTACTCCTCGCTAAAGAGGGTATTAACGGTACGGTTGCCGGTTCGCGTGAAGGTATCGATCAACTGCTTCAATGGCTGGCTCAAGACAACCGCCTCGCTGACATCAGTTACAAAGAGTCCTATGAAAACGAAATGCCCTTCTATAGGACCAAAGTCAAACTAAAGAAAGAAATCGTGACCATGGGCGTAGAAGGCATCGACCCTCGCCACACGGTAGGTACGTATGTGAAACCTGCCGACTGGAATGATTTGATTTCAGATCCTGACGTTACTCTGATCGACACGCGAAATGACTACGAAATTGGTATTGGTACCTTCAAAGGTGCCGTCAATCCAGAGACAGACACCTTCCGCGAGTTTCCTCAATACGTAAAAGAACAACTCGATCCAGGGCAGCACAAGAAGGTTGCCATGTTCTGTACCGGGGGTATTCGTTGTGAAAAATCTACTGCCTACCTTAAAGAACAGGGATTCGAAGAGGTCTACCACCTTGAGGGTGGTATTCTTAAGTACCTGGAAGAAGTCCCTGCAGATCAGAGCATGTGGGAAGGCGAATGTTATGTGTTCGATAACCGGGTAAGTGTCGACCATCAGCTGAACAAGGGTCACTACGACCTATGTCACGCGTGTCGCCGTCCGATCACTGATGAAGACAAACAACACGCCGATTACGAAGCAGGCGTCAGTTGTCATCATTGCATAGATGAATACACCGCAGAGCAGCAGGAACGCTTCCGCCAGCGTGAACAACAGATGCAACTTGCGCGCGAACGCGGCCTCGATCATCTTGGCGCTGATCTGAATGACATCCGTGATCAGCGACGAAAAGAAAAGCTTGCCTACAAAGAAGCGCAACGCCAGCGATCAGAAAGAAAAAGCTAATCTGCGACGGCCTCACAGTCGCTTGCTCAGGCACTTAGCACTTACTATAGACGCTCACTTTGTCACTCATACTGTCGCTCAAAGACAGTACAAAGAAGCTGCTTCTCTGGCATAATGTCCCAATCGTCGCACCTTGCGGCGACTACAGCAGGTGAAGGATCACCGAGTACTTCAGGATACCCTTCACCCTGAAATCATTTACACACGGAGTGTTTCTCAATGTCCCGAATAACCGGACTACTTGCTACGCTACTTATGACGCTGGTGTTGGCAGGCTGTAATACCCTAACCGTCGATATCATCGCACCTGATTCTGTTAACCAGAACCAGCCTTTCACCTATGAGGCGGAAGCTGATCCTGAGGCCGTCGGCCAGATTGCTTATGAGTGGTACCTTGATGGCACTATCATCAGCAGCCTACCTATCGATAACGCCCTGATTTCCTCAGCCGGCGAGCATGTTCTGAGCGTAAAAATCACCGATGAAGAAGGTGAAACAGGCGAAGCAGAAGTTACTCTGGAGGTCATCCCCGCTGAAGTACTCAATGCTGACTTCGCCGTGAATGTCGAACTTCTGGACATGGAAGAAGCTCCGTTAGAAAACGTCACTGTGACCATTGACGGTGTCACTGTCGAAAGCGATGCATTGGGTATTGCTGCTTTTACTGGCCTCACTCAGACTTCTGTTCTGACCGTCGCGGCCAGTAAAGAGGGCTACATTCCACAAAGCTATCGATTTGACCTGCCAGCATCACAGGAACGCGCCGATGTGCAATTAACCCTGATGGAGCGCGCTACCCCAGTTGCATTCAACAACGACGCTGAAGTGACTGTCGAAAATAGTGAGCTGAACACCAGCGTCACCCTGCCAGCAGGTGCCTTCGTTGACGCCAACGGCGACCCTGTCACTGGCGAAATCACAGCCACAGTTACGCCGGTTGATACCCGTGAAATGGGTGCGTCCTACCTGGGTGGCGGCGTTGCTCTGACCGAAGAAAGTGAAGTTGTTCAGCTTCTTTCACTGGGTATGATCGATTTTGAATTCACCCAAAACGGTGAGCCAGTGCAACTGGCAGCAGAAGCCAGCGCACAGATTGAAATGGATCTGGTGACCGAAACCGGACCGGACGGACGTATTTACGCCATTGGCGAAGAAATCGAAATGTGGTGGTTTGATGAAGCCACCGGCCTTTGGGTAGAAGAAGGCGTTGGTGAAATCGTAGCGTCTGCAACATCACCAACAGGCATGCGCCTGATCGCCACCGTTGAGCACTTCACAACGTGGAACTGGGATTATTATAAGCAAGGAGACAGGGCGTCTTTTGAGTTGACCTGTACCATCGAAGGTCGACAGTTAACCACTGACCAGAACTGCTTTGTTCGGATATACACCAATGGGCTATCCCGCTCAGTAAATGTAGGCCCTGAAGGTGTAACTGCAATAAACCTCGCCCCATCGATGAATCTAACGGCAGCAGCATCCTACACGACTGATGACGATATTTATTACTATGGTGAGACCACTTTTACTACAGTACTGGGGGCAACCAGCGTCGTCGTAGATATGCGAGAATCAAATACGAATGAGCAGGAAGACCACACCGTTACATGCTATCTGAATGATGGCACTAAAACCTGGAACACCGAATGTCGTGGTCAAATCACCACAGACACCTACTATGCACGCCAGTTCTCTACGAGTACTGACTTAGAATACAGTACCTTCCGCCTTTACCCTGGTGAACAATATCCAATTCTTGTATCCATTCAGGGCCAATTCATTGAAGATACGGTTACTCACCCGACTGACGGCAGTAAACTAGCTCTGGAGTACACTCTCCAGTCAAATGCCATGGAATTCGCGTGCTATGGGACACTTGATGGAGAGCTGGGTGAATTCTTCCCTTGTCAGGCAATTGTCACCGATAATAGCGGTAACAGAACCTCTATTCGTCTCGGCGACTTTTCCGGATCACCTCTTTCAGCCCCAATGAGCTATATCGACGGAGCCACGAGCCTCGACCTGGAAGTAGTCAGTGCATTTACAGCAAGCTACATCCGAGACTATGTATCCCGTGGAAGTCAAATACTTGACATCATTTCTTTGGACTCAGGCGAGAACACCCTTCGTTTGAATACTATCGTCGACAACCAACAGAAAATCGTCGCAAGTTTCGATATCACTCCAGATCGACTTTATACCTACTCTTGCACATACGAAGGACAATCCGTTCCGTGCTATGCAAGTGGAACGTTCCAATCCCCGGTCAAGAATGCTGGCGAATATGCCCCGAGCTGGATGCGCGGTCAGCTGGTCGTTAAATCGCCCTCTGATCTCACTTCCGAGAGTGTATCCGCAAATGGAAGTGCCGAGGGGATTCCCGGAGCTGGCCCTGGCTACTATTTACGTTCAGATAGCGTCACAGTAGACCACGTAAACCGTAATGTGTCCTTCACAATGAGGTTGGCACAACCCGAGGTTTGACTAGTGAGTGCAAGTGACTCTCCCCGAGGTGCTTGCATCACTTAATTATCGATACTTCTCCGTGATCCATCACGGAGAAGTTACCCGCCTCAATCCCCTTTTCTTTCAGCGCTTCAGCCAACCTCACCGGCGGCTCATCCATTTCTTCATCCGTCAGAATAAAAGTCCCCCAGTGCATTCCGATGGCCTTCCCGGCCTTGAGATCAATAAATGTCTGAACGGCCTCTTTGGGACTCATGTGTGCATCTTTCATGAACCAGCGCGGATCGTAGGCTCCAATAGGAATGGTCGCCAGGTCAATACCGGGATAGTCCTCACCAATTTTTCTAAAGTCGTCGGAGTAACCGCTGTCACCGGTATGAAAAAATCGAAAGTCCTCAATATCGACTAACCATCCCGCCCAAAGGCTTTTGTTTCTGTCAAAAAATGTTCGTTGAGACCAATGCTTAACAGGAAGAGCCGTTAGCGTCATACCCTCATATTCGTGAGACTCCCACCAATCCATTTCAACGACATTGGTAATGTCGTAGCTCAGTAACTCTTCCTTTAAGCCCAGCGGTACGAGAAATAATGGAGGCGCATCTTTCTGTCTCTCGTATAGCTCTGTCAGTGACTCTTCATCCAGATGGTCGTAATGATTATGAGAAATCACAACGGCATGAATATGTGGCAGTTCGTCGATGTTCAGGGGTGGTGCGACAATTCGCTTGGGCCCGGCAAAACTTAGCGGTGAAGCGCGCTTTGAAAAATGTGGGTCAGTAAGAATATTCTTACCCTTTACTTGTAAAAGAAAAGCACTGTGTCCCAGCCAGGTAATCTGAGTCGTCGCTGGGTTTGCAATGACATCAGGGTCTGGGTGAATAACATCGAAGTGTTGCGGAGACGGCTCAGTTCTGTTCCAGCGCCAACGCAAGAGGTCAGTAAAGGATTTACTGATCGCCTGGCCATCAGTATTTACAAAGGTGCCATCCGGCATATGATGCGCCGGACGGCTTTCAACATCATCCGCCGGTTCGTTATGCAAAATGGCTGCACAACCAACAGCGGCCGCGAGGCTACCTACCAGTACCAGAGCTGACTTCAACGTAATTACTCAGTTAGAAAGTGGGAGTTCAGATTCTCTGAGTTTACGAATAAATTCAATACGTCTGGTAGAAATATGTGTTCAGGTGACCTGTCTTATCTGGGGTTTGTAGTCACCAAAGAGGATTTTCAGCATCCGCTGCTGTGCCCGCCTTCCCCGCCGGGTTAAAAAGGCACGTCCACCTGGCAGAAGCCGCAAGGTAAGATGGGTCAAGGCGTTGACCGGAGCAAAAATAAAGGGATACCAGGGCCAGCGGCACGGCGGCAGTCCAAGCCTGCGCATCCCTTGTGAGCCAACAAACAGCCTCAGGATACTCAGGTGGACTTCTTTATCCCAATGACTTCTCAACCACTGAGCGTTAGGATAATGGCGCTCTAACGGTTCATCCATCAGAGCCTGCGCAAGCTGCTTCGAGCCCTCATCTGCCTGAGCCTGACTTAACAGGTTACGATACAACGCGATACGTCCCGCCTGCTCACTATCTACCAACAACGACTCATCCAGCCCCATCAACCAGCCAATATACCGCCAGAGGTGCATGACATCCGCGCCCTCTTGCTTTGACACAGGCACTCCGAGTACGCGCTGGCCAAGAAGAAACATGACTGAAAACGCAAGGTAAGTGACCTGCATATCCAACTGATTCACGGGCAAGCCCAGATACTCATGGTCCCAGTCTTCACGAGCCGCCAGTTGTCTGCGAACCATGGCGTGAATCAGCCTGACCCGAAGCGTGGTAACGAAGCCCGTTCCTCCAGGTAGAATCGCTCCGGGCTCGGTAGCGTCCATCCACCATTTGGTGGTTTCAGCCACTCGGCGCTGTGCACCCTTTTCGAGAGCCCCCGTTTTCAACAATGTCTGATTAATCGCGCTCGCCTGATAGCCAGCCATAAGGCCAAAATCGCGCAGGATACGCATGCCTGTTTTACCTGACCTGGCGACGACGTCACAACCTCTGATCAGTGAATGCTCATCAAGCCAAGCGGGGCGCTGACGAACATGCTGCATAAAAGCTTGAATGGGTGCAGCCAGTGAAGTTACACCGTCAGCGTCGCTGTGCAAGGCACGCTCGATATCAGACCACTGTCCTTCTCCGCGAGCCAACCAGGCTGCTACGTCATCTGCTAGCGGATCACCACAAAGAAGCTGCTGCCCCATTGCCTGCCATTCGATGGAACTGGGCTCAGCAGCTGCCTTGTCTTTAATCGTCAGCAACATGGGAGAAGCTATTGTTCTGGCGGTATGAATATGGATACCGTGACGCTCTGGAGTATTCATAGAAGGATTCCCTGATGTTTCACCAGATCTGCCTTAAATCAGACCGGTACTCTTGCGTACCAACCTAACCACCCACACTGGTACTGTCAAGTACCAGACGCTATACTGGATTGAAAATACGATAAACGGTATGAAGTAAGCGCATGACTGCACCGGCGAAGGATCACAAAGACAGACTACTTTCTGCACTGGAAGCTGCGATGGCAACCAAGAGCTATCGTGATGTCACGCTGGCCGATATCACCTGCGGTGCCAAGGTATCCCGCAGAACGTTTTACGAGCATTTCAAAAATAAAGACGAATGCTTACTGGCTCTCGCCCGGACAACGAGCCAAAGAATCATGAAGAGCATCATCAGCTCTTACAATCCCGCTGATGACTGGCCACAAACCGTCACAAAAGTGACTTCCGGGTATCTTCAGTTCATCGCCGAACACCCAACGCTGATGTATGCCTTGTATGTTGAGGTAGCAGCACTCGGCCAGAGTGGCTTGGAAA
>NZ_DFQB01000042.1:76521-112692 GCF_002377545.1 Thalassolituus sp. UBA3500
GAGTGGCTTGGAAATACGGAGGGAAATCAGCCAGACCTTTGCGGAATTCCTCAGTCAGCAAACAAAACTGAAACTGGCATCATCAGCGCTGGATCATGCGTTAACAAAACAGGAAGCGCTTGCTCTGGTCGCGGGAATTAATGAACTGATTCTACAAACCATCATGGGAAAAGAGAGCCTCAATGAAGCGACCGCCGTTACCCAGCTGAATGACGTCGCGAGCTCTCTTATTCTGAGAATGACCAGTCACTCAGGCGCGTGACACACCGCTTCAATATTATTGCCATCGGGGTCAATAACAAAAGCGCCGTAGTAGTGTTCATGGTATTGAGGTCGCAACCCCGGCTCTCCATTACATTCGGCTCCCTGACTCATCGCAGCAGAATGGAAGTCATCAACCCCAGCACGATCTTTGGCAGAGAAAGCAACGTGACGAGGTGTAAATGTCTCTTTCACCTCAATAACCCAGAAAACGGGCTTACCTTCAGGGCCAAAGGCACACATTCTCTGGGTAGGAAAGTACCTGTTCCAGGTGGCAATGAACTCCACCTGCACCTGATAACCTAAAGGCTCGAAGACAGCAGAGTAGAAGTCTCTGGTTTTCAAAAAATCGCGAGCATAAGTACTCAGATGATCAATCACAGGCACGTAACTCCCGGTTCGACCTTCCGCATAACCAACAGAATCTGACCGACATGAATACCAAACTTGGTCATGCGCGTCTCATTAACGACAACTCCGTCGGCGACGTGAAACATCCAGTCATCCATGTCCAGGTCAATGGTGTCGCCTGGCTCACCATAGCGTAGGGTATAGGCCATATGGATGGCATTACCCGCCCACTCCATCGTTGTCGCTTCAGGCACATCTGATGCTTTCGCACTGAGTACTTCCCGTCCGTCTTTCCGTGCTGGCGTAAGGGTCCAGACACGGGTCTCGCGCTTAGCCTCAGCACCAGGCTCATCATAAAAATAAAATACTTCATCCAGAGTACCGACGCCTTCCTCATCCCAGCTGGCGTCGATACGAGCATTAAACGAACGTGTCTCAGCGCCACTTCGGTCCCGGACTACGCCATCAGCACAGATCTTCCCATCAAAGAATGTCTGGGGAATAAGTTTCGGAGAGCGACCGGCGGCGTGATCTACCTGAGTGCTCGAACACCCTGCGACAGCAATCGCTGCAGTCACCCCCAACACCCCAGTACGAAACAGCTGACGAGAGGTTTTCATATGAAACTCCAAAGTTATTCAATACTTGTACAGAGTATCCCGTTACTCAGGAGTTCCCGCAAGTGCTACGCACCCGCCGTATTCATAATCCACCCGATGGCCAGCACCTGCGGAACCGTGATCAGCGGCAGAAACAATGCAATCTTCCAGCTACGCGTCGTGTCTTTCAGAGCCATAATCTCGGTATAGTCAGTAGCTGCTCCAGCCATAAGAAACGTAAAGGCATTACCTGGCGCACCCGCGCGGTTAAACAGATCTGCAGCAATTGGACTAGAACCTTCCGAGCAAACCTCGATCAGTGTGGTCGCCAATAAGGTTAACAGCAGACCCGACATACTCGCGCCAAACCAGACACCAAAACTCTCGGGCGGCACGAAAGCCCGGATCAAAGCCACCAGTACAACGCCGAAAACGACCCACCTCAACACCATTCGGGATTCTTTCAGGCCGCCCCAGAACATCTGAAGCAACGCTTTAGGTCCCCAGTCGTAATTCCCCCATGACGCCCGCACTGACGGCCAGAAGGCAATATCATCGAACTCCACAGTATTAGGGTTTTCGGGCAGTACACCGCGGTCACACAAGCGGTCAAAGATCCAGCCGCTGATCCAAGCAATCACTAATGATGCAACGATAAAGAGCAACGTCCATTGCAGGCCGATCAAGCCAACCAGAATGAGCGTCAATGTCAGGGAGTTCCAGGGGCTCGCGATCAGGAATGCCATCACCTGACCAATGCTTGCACCGCGCTCATAGAGCTTCATCGCCACCATCAGGATACCGTGGTTACAGAGATCTAGCAGAAGCCCAGCCACGGTTGCCCGGAATATGCCGCGCTTACTACCACCCCGGCCAAGTACCGACATAATCGCTTCTCTTGGGATTCGACCGAGAATACCAACGAAGAAGGCCGCCGACAGAATACCCCACCACATGGCATTCACCATTTCATAGCTGGTGTGCAGCATAGTACCTAACCAATCAGGAACCTGTTCCGTGTGACCGATGATCAGAAAGCCCAGATAACCAACGACGACTGCGGGTAAGCAGGTCCACATAATCCAGTCTCTGCGCTGCTTAGTCGCCGGAGCGCAGCATGACGTATCGTCCGCGGAAGCCGGTGCCTCAGAACCACAGCAGCTACTGACAGGTTCTGCTGGTTTGCCAGAACAACACGAGTCGCCTTCTGTCTGAACAGGCGATTTATCTGAACATGTGTCTGCAGCAGATGAGGTGCTGCAGCAGCTTTTTTTATCATCACTCATGGTGACCTCCTTCAATAAGATGGCAGATATGGTCTCCACATGGGGAACAGTCTGGCAGCACCTTCCACTCCTCCACCGCAGACTCCATGCGATGTACCAATGTCTGCATATCAGTCAGCTTCTGCTGAGCCTCTTTGAGCCTGATCTCTATTAATTCACGCGCATGCGGACAAAGAGACTGGCCCTGCGTAGCATCAAGAAGCAGCTGTCGTATATCATCGAGCGTAAACCCCAGAGCCCTCGCCCTCAGAATAAACGACAGTTGTCTTACTTCGTCGTGGCCAAAACGGTGATAACCGGATGCATCCTTCTCAGGCTTAAGCAAGCCAGACCGGACATAATGGCGAACGGTATTCACATTAACGGCAAACTTCTTTGCCAGCTCACTCGCTTTCATACAATGATTGACCTGTGTAGCTTCGAACTGATTGTGCGATAAACCTGCGAGCCACTCTCAGGTCAAGTCAGAAAAATTCGAACCGGTCGGCTGCGAAATCCACGTTTCTGAACTACTTTTGTAACAGCAGGTTTTCGATGAGCAGAATGCTCCGAAAGGTGACCTCCGTATAGGGGTAACATACCTGATCACCCCCTCATACCGATAGTGGACTCTCTGGATATGCGAATAACCCTGTTTCTCTTATTGCTGTTCAGCCTGCCGTCGCAGGCATTGACAGTCATTACGGGAAATTCGTTCGAGCGTTATAATCTCGAAAGTGGACTTGAGTACCGCCTCCAGGCTTCCCCAGAGCCCCCTGAGATAAACGCCGACTGGGAAGTCGCCCGCGACACACTGACATTCGGATTCAACCCAGATAACCTCTGGATTCGCTTTTCGGTACGCAACACATCATCAGAGACCCAAAACCTGGTACTCGACTTCCCCTACCCACTTCTTGACGAAGTAGATGTCTATATCAGAGATGAATCTGGTAAAGAGGTCGTTCATCGATTGGGGGACACACGGCCCGCAGACGCACAGCACATTCAACACCCACACCTGGTCGCCAACTTCCGACTTCCTGCGATGACTCAACATCAGGTACAAATCCGGGTTAAGACCGAAGCAACTCTTAATGTGCCGATAACGCTCTGGACTCAAAGTGCATTCATATCGTCTTCGGTGCGGGCAACCGTATTCGATATGATGATGTACGGGATATTGGTGGGCATCGCGCTCTATCACCTGCTTCTCTTTGCTCAACTCAGAGAGCTTTCGTATTTCTGGTACTCCATTTTTCTGATCACCCTCGTCAGCATATTTGCCTACTTTCAGGGTTACATCAATGCCTACGTATTCGAGAGCCTGCGCCGACACAGTAACCACTTTTTGCCATGGTCGTATGCAGTCGTCGCTATCTCCTGCATTCTGTATATCCAGCGAGCGCTGGATCTGCCTCGCAGCCGGCCAGGGTATTCAAGGTTACTCAACATGGTCGCAGCAACGGGGCTGATTCTGGCAATCGTTGCCATGTATATTCCATATTCTTCATCGATTAAGTTCCTTACTGTTTACGCTGCTATTGCCACTCTTATCGTGATTGGCGCACAGGCCATACGGGCATTCGACCAATACGAACCTGCATACTACGGCTTCACCGCCAGTGCGTTTCTTATGGTGGGAATGGGTATTACCATCATGGAAAAAACAGGGCTGGTGACATCCACGCCGATCACGCGCTCGGCGGGCGACGTAGGCTTTACAGTAATGGCTGTCTTCTACGCATTGCTGCTTTCTCAGCGCATGCGTTGGGAGCAACACAAGAGGCACAAAGCCGAACTGGCTGTGCGTTTAAGTAATGCCGAATTACTGCAAACACAGCAGAAACTGAACAAAAAGCTGGATGTGCTGGTACGCGAAAGAACGGTTGAACTGGAAAAAACAAACGAGCAACTGCACAAGGCGAGTATCACCGACCCACTGACTGGCCTCTATAATCGTCGTCACTTCGATCAGGAATTTCAACGCCTCCACCACGCGGCAATGCAGGACGGGACATCTCTCAGCCTGGTACTGTTGGATATAGATCACTTTAAAACCATCAACGACCGCTATGGGCACCCCGCTGGAGATGCCTGCCTGATTGATATCGCCAACCGAATCCAATCCGTGGCCAAAAACTTTGATGCGGTCTGTGCCCGATACGGTGGTGAAGAATTCATTATTCTGATGGCCGATGAAGATCTGGCCACTGCCCGCGCAGCGGCACAGACACTCCTGTCATTAATACGGGAAGTGCCTGTCGCCGCGTCTGGCCATAGCATCCGGGTGACGGCGAGCATTGGCGTCATTGCACGACAGCCATCCAGTGCAGACGAGACAGATACTCTGCTGAAGGCTGCCGATGAACTTCTGTATCAGGCCAAAGCGCAGGGAAGAGATCAGATCTGCAGCCCTGAAAAGACCGACTACTCTTTATGACTCACCGAAGGTAGAGATTCCGAACGACTCTTTACTGAACTCCCAAAGTTCATCCGTCAAAGCGTCACTTCGCGACGAACGACTGCGAATTCCCGGCTTCCTGCGACACCAATAACCACCACTGCGGTCTGAGTTATCAGTCGCCAGAAATATCTGCGTGTCTGCGCCTTTTCTTTCAGAAATAAGAAACGGAAAAAAGAGTTTTACAAACAAATCAGGAAACTGTCGATAGAACTCCGTTTTAACCCCGCCCGGATGAAAAGAAAACACTTTTACATTTCTGTCTTTGAGATATTTCTCTAAGCCATTAACAAACAGAATATTGGCTAATTTTGAGCGACCATACAGCAAGAATTGCTTAAACAGAAAGCGGTCTCCACGCGGAGGGTTCGTAATCGTCTTTTTGAAAGCGAGAATATTACCCACCCAATGAGCCACTGAACTGGTCACGATCAGGCGCGCATCATCAGAGCGTTTCAAGAGGGGCATCAATTTATGGGTTAATAAAAAGTGCCCCATATGCGTAGCTGCAAACATATACTCGTGACCAGCATCATTTTTGCGCACCGATGACGTAAACAGGCCTGCATTCAGAATTAACCGGTCAATGCGCTCGAAGCGGGATGCAATCACCTCTGCAAAGTCAGCTACGCTGCTGTAGTCAGCCATATCAACCTGCACAAATTCGACCTCTGCTTCGGGGTGTTTGTTCAGTATTTCCTGAACCACCCGCTCGCCTTTAACCTGATCTCGCGCAGCAATCACCACCCGATAACCAAGCCCTGCTAACGCTTCCGATGTAATCTTACCAAGGCCTGCGCTACCGCCGGTAATGAGTGCTGTTTTCATCACTATTCCCTTATAAAGTGACCGAAATATCGCTGATGACTGCATTCGCAATATCGCGCGCGCCTTCTATTGATTGGCTGCGTGCCAGAGCAACACCTAAGCGACGTTTCCCGATAACCTCAGGTTTTCCGAATAAACGGATCTGAGTATCCGGGCGATTCAATGCCGCTGTCAGATTACCAAACTGCATATTTTTAGAGTCACCGGCGACAAGAAGTACAGAAGATGCAGAAGGCCCGGTCTGTACAATATTCGGAATCGGCAACCCAAGAATGGCTCTTGCATGCAAAGCGAACTCCGACAGGTCCTGAGAAATCAAGGTGACCAACCCCGTATCATGGGGGCGCGGTGACACCTCGCTAAAGATAACATCGTCACCTTTTACAAAGAGCTCAACACCAAACAAGCCTCTCCCACCCAGATCGGAGGTTACTTTTTCTGCAATATTTTTCGCTTTAGTCAGGGCAATTTCTGTCATCGCCTGCGGCTGCCAGGATTCCTGATAGTCACCGTCTTCCTGACGATGGCCAATAGGATCACAGAAGCTCGTCACCGTATTACCCGCACCATCATCGTGGCGGATAGTCAGCAGCGTAATTTCGAAATCAAAATCGACAAAGCCTTCAACAATTACCTTACCCTTGCCCGCGCGACCGCCTTCCTGAGCATAATCCCATGCGGCTTTAATCTGATCTTCTGTTTTTACGAAACTCTGGCCCTTACCCGATGAACTCATAATCGGCTTCACCAGACATGGAAGCCCGATGGCTTTAACCGCGGTCTCGTACTCTTCTTCGGAGGCAGCAAACTGATAAGAGGACGTCGGTACTTCCAGGGTTTCAGCGGCAAGTCGACGAATGCCTTCCCGATTCATGGTCAACTGAGTAGCCCGGGCAGTGGGAACCACGTTAAATCCTTCTGATTCGAGCTCTGCCAGCGTATCGGTTGCAATGGCTTCGATTTCAGGGACGATCAGCGCCGGCTTTTCCTGCTCAATGACCTTTCTCAGCGCATCACCATCCAACATTGAAATGACGTGACTGCGGTCTGCAACCTGCATTGCAGGGGCATCAGGATATCGGTCGACCGCGATCACTTCGCAACCCAGGCGCTGTAATTCAATTGCGACTTCTTTTCCGAGTTCACCCGAACCACAGAGAAGAACGCGTGTTGCCAGGGGAGAAAATGGGGTACCAATGGTCGTCATATTACTAAATCCAGATCTGTTAAACGTGCGGAAAACAAACAGCCTATTCTGCTGACGGGTCCACACTGAAAAAATTCATTGCTGCGCGCTCACGCTCGCCAACTAACTGCATCACCTCGCGGCGCTGATCATTCGTCATGCTGCCCCAGTCTGTGATTTCCTGCCCTGTGCGGTAACAGCCAAGGCAGACATTATTTTCATCCAGAGCACAGATACTGACGCACGGAGAACGCAGCGGGGCTTCGTTTTGCTTCGTCATAGTGTGACGACTTCCAGAGTTGCAGTGTAACGCTCGGCATTATGCACATAATGAGCAGCACTCGCTTCGAGCAGCTTTTTCTGCATATCATTCAGCTCACGCTTAATCACTGCTGGAGACCCCACAACCAGAGAGCCATCAGGGATATCCATCCCTTCAGGAATCAACGCATTCGCGCCGATAATACAGTGCTTACCGATGCGCGCTTTATTCAGCACCACCGCACCAATACCAATCAATGAATAATCACCAATCTCACAACCATGCAGCATCGCATTGTGACCAACCGTCACCCCCGTGCCCAGCGTCAGAGGGATACCAGAGTCCGTGTGTAATACAGCGCCGTCCTGCACATTAGATTGGGGACCAATCGTGATGACATCGTTATCACCGCGCAATACCGCGTTGAACCAGATGCTCGATTGCTCACAAAGAACACAACTACCGATCACTGTCGCATTTTCAGCAACAAACACACCTTCTTTCTTTTCTGGAGTTCGGTCTTCAATTCGGTAAAACATAGTGGGCCTCCTATCACCAGGCCGTTCAATAGTCAGGTGCAAAAATCAGTATTGAAGGCTGATATCAGCATCCCAAAAGTTGTTCATAAATTCGGCAATCATCATGGCGGTTAACCCCCATATATGAAAGTCCTCAAAGTCGTAGCTGGGTAATCGAATGCTGCCACGCTCAAAGTAGCGACTTGGCGGCTCGGTAAAGAGCGACAGCGGGACCTCAAATACGGCATCCAGCTCATCGGGGCTAGCAGCGTGCTCCAGCCCGGGAGGAATGATTGCCAGCACCGGTGTCACCAGATACCCAAAACGGCTGACGACCTGATCAAGTTCTCCGATGACGGTGACATCCGAAGGACGCAGTGCCACTTCCTCGTGCGCCTCGCGCAACGCCGTTGCGATAATACTGTCGTCTTCGGGGTCACGCTTTCCGCCCGGGAAAGCGACTTCACCCTTGTGGGATGACAGATGAGCGGCCCGGCGAGTCAACAGTACGTTGGGCGATGGTTCATCAGTCAGAGCGAGCAGAACACCAGCCTCAGCGAGGTCGGGTTGAGGAATCTGTCTCGGTGTCAGCCGCTGATGCTTCGCTATCAGCAGATCATGTAAGGGCATCTTGGTCATGGCGACATTGTAAGCTCAGAGGTACCCCGTGGCTATCTGTTCACCCCGTCAAAAAAATCACTGCCTCCGAGACGTCAGAACCCCGGAACAGACACCAGGGAGACAAAGTGTCGCAATATGTCCCACATATAGATCATTTTACGATCAACCCGAAGATTTAAATAACAGCTTTGACTAAAAAATCAGCAATCTACTTTCGCTGAACAAGCGGTTAACTCACTGATTTTTAACAACTTTCTAAGTAACACAAAGTTACATTAAATAATTTTTTGAGGATAATCAGATAGTTAGACAGGTTAAACAATAGCAGCGATGTATGTTTGACGCTTTCTCCTTGGGGTAGACTAGTTTCCGAATTATGCAAATGCGCGACTTGCAGTGTGTAGAAACTGATATGAGGTAATGAGCCGTGGACATGCCATCTTTTGACGAAATGGTTCGCTTAGCGAAAAACGATCCGGAAACACTGGAGCGTATCCGCCTGAAACTGATTGAAGAGACAATCGCTGAAGCGCCAGAGAACTGCCATCGCCGCCTGCGTGGCCTGCAGTTCCAGATCGATATGGAACGCCGCCGTGCCAGCAACCCTATGGGCGCATGCATCAAAATATCAAAGATGATGCATGACTCGCTGTACACCATGCGTCAGACTCTGAATGCAGCCGTAGGCGAAACCGTAGACGATATCGTCATGCCACTTGAAACGCCTGCTCAGGCACAGGTACTCGCATTCCCTATGCAGGCCAATAGCTGATTGCATATACTGCCCTCAGTTCTTGAGGGCAAATAACATGAAATACTGCAGTAACTGCCGTTCTGAAGTAACTTTCGATATTCCGGACGGTGACAACCGACATCGTCATATCTGTCATAGCTGTGACACCATCTTCTATGAAAACCCCAGAATCGTCGCCGGTACCCTGCCAGTATTCGACGGACGAATCCTACTCTGCAAGCGCGCGATTTCTCCTCGTAAAGGATTCTGGACCCTGCCCGCCGGCTTTATGGAAAACGGTGAAAGCACTGAACAGGCAGCACTTCGGGAAACCTGGGAAGAAGCAGCAGCCCGGCCAGCGCTCGGTAGCCTGTACAGTATGATTACCGTTCCCCACATTAATCAGGTACACATCTTTTTTCTGGCCGACATGCCAGCGCCCGAGTTTGCCGCAGGCCCGGAAAGCCTCGAGGTTGCACTATTCACTCCCGCAAAAATACCCTGGGAAGAAATAGCGTTTCCCACGGTGTCTGAAACCCTGCGACGTTTTATAGCGGGAGCCTCAGGCCCGCACGTATTTGATATCCGGCCAGATCAGGCTCTGCACGCAGGAAGCGATTAATCTTCAGAATTCGGCCAGCTGCCACACATCATAGGCCGGCTCTTCATAGGGATGAGCAAGCTTCATCGCCGCGACGGCGGCTTTGATAAGGTCGTCCGTGCATACCAATTCAACCCGGTACTCGACGACCTTTTCGACATCACCGACCTTGCCAATATGTGGCTGAGCGCCATCAAGAGGACGAAACTGGCCTTCTCCTCTCGTCTGAAAACAACAGTGATCGTAGTCACCGATCTGGCCGGCTCCCGAGGCAAATACCGCTTCCTTAACGGGTTCGAGGTGATCAGCAGGCACAAAAAACACAAATTTATACACGTCAGTCTCCAGTAGGCCGTCGGTCAGGTGATTCGTTCCAGCTCAATCAGGTTAGCCATGGCCTGTTTACTCCCGTCTCCACAAATATCCGGATCCGCCTTGAACTGATGACAGACATCAGGACGGGATGGATCGCCGAACAGACGACACAGATTGTCAGCGTCCAGCTGCACGCAACGAACGCCTGCGGGCTTACCATCAGGCATCCCTGGAATCGGACTGGAGATCGACGGAGCAATGCAGCAGGCGCCGCAACCAGGCTCACACTTCATAAGACACACTATGACCGGTAGAGAATGTATCTGCTCGGCGCAGCGAACAGAGTGTTAGCTTACCCGGCCTGCCCCTCGGTTGGTAGCGCTTGCCAGCC
This sequence comes from Thalassolituus sp. UBA3500, assembly GCF_002377545.1. Classification (NCBI taxonomy): domain Bacteria; kingdom Pseudomonadati; phylum Pseudomonadota; class Gammaproteobacteria; order Oceanospirillales; family Oceanospirillaceae; genus Thalassolituus; species Thalassolituus sp. UBA3500. The sequence goes on from NZ_DFQB01000042.1 coordinate 86,917, forward strand.
GGTAGTTGCTGGGATAGCCTTGCGTGACTGAATCTGGAGCCCGACCCATGCGCTTGCTATTGCCGATCATTGCAATATTCGCAACTACCTTCGTAACTGTTGTTACCGCCCATGCAGAACCTACTAATTTCAGGGTCGGCGCTGGCCTTCTGAAATACGATGTTCACCCGGCACCGGACTACATGCCAGACTTCCGCCAGTCAGGCACCACCCTGTTTGCCGAATTTCCGCAGGATAACTACCACGGCTCTCGTTTCATTATTTATGCGCTTGATGAAGGTGACACCTCACTCTGGGGGTACGAGACTCAGATGATGATAGGGTACGGCCTCGCTCAACCCGGTTTCCGTATACACACCGGGCCAGCATGGCACCGCGAAGTGATTGACGTGCGACGCGACGGCGATGCTGATCCTAAGGTATTTAACGGATGGGGCTGGCAACTGGGTACAGGTTACCAATACAAGGCCATCACCCTCGAAGTTGCCGCAACCTACCACGATACACGTGACTATCGCCAGGAAAATAAAACGGCAACCGGCAGGAATACGCCTCCCGCACCGATCCTTTCAAACCTTCTGATCAGTTATCGCTTCTGATTGGCACAGCTTGCCCGTAAGGAACTACCATGACTAACCCTGTTGCTGTTAAGTACATGTCGAGAGCCGAAATAGAAAGCTTGATGTACACCACTTCTGCGGAGTCCGGCAACCAACAGGCTGAGCTGTTTGAAGCTCTGGTAAGACGTCTGCTCGAAATTATGGAGCAGGACTCTTACCGCTGATGTTGCCTGGCATCATTGCACAAGGCGACGGTTGGATCGCGCTGAACAAGCCCGCCGGACACAGCTTCCACAGCGAAGACGGAACATGCGGCTTTTTCGCGGATGCCGAAGCTGCACTCGGGCAAAAACTCTGGCCGGTACACCGACTCGATAAAGTCACTTCCGGTATTCTCCTCGTTGCAACCTCGGCTGAAAGTGCAGCCGCGTTATCGCTACAATTCGCTCAACGGACAACCCGGAAATACTACCTGGCAATCTCACGACAACGTCCTAAGAAGAAGCAGGGTCTGATCAAAGGCGATATGGAGAAAGCCAGAAATGGCAGTTATCGCCTTCTCCGCACATTGAGTAATCCAGCCATCACCCGATTCTGGAGTGCTTTTGACGAGTCTATGGGTGAACGCCTCTTCCTGCTTAAACCCCATACGGGGAAGACCCACCAATTGCGTGTCGCCATGAAAAGCCTCGGCGCTCCCATACTCGGAGATACCCGGTACGGAGGAGAGCCGGCCGCCAGGGCATACTTGCACGCCTGGGCTATTGAATTCAGCGATGGCGCAGTAACCCATCGGCTCTTTTCAGCGCCTCAGGAGGCAGAATGGCCTTCTATACCGCGCGATTGGCAAGACCCGTTCACAAGCTTCTGAATTGCCTGTGCGCGTTTATACGCAGTAAAGTTTCATTCAGTGTCTGAATACGCCTTCCCGGACTACACTCTCGCTAAGCGTGATTTTCACACAAAAGTTGCGCTCGCTATGTTCTTTTATTAGCATATTACCAAGTAGTAATATTAAGGTCGAAGTATGGCCTTCTGATAAGTCCTTTGAGAGGAACCAAGCATGCGTATCCATAAGTTTCTGACTGGCTCATTGTATGTCAGCATATTGATGATTCAAACTCAGAGTGCGACCGCAGAACTTACCATCTCAGAGGCTAGCATTCCTGATATCTATAGCCTTGATGGCACGGTTGACGCGATAAACTCCGGAACCATCTCTGCACAGACCAGCGGTACGATCCTGGCAATCAATGGTGATGTTGGCGACTCAGTAGATGACGGCCAGGTACTCATCCAGATTGACAATACTCAGCAGAAAGCAGCAGTTGCTCAAGCCAGGGCCAGCCTGGCGCAGGCGGAGGCATTGAACGACGACTCACAAACATTGCTGAAGCGAAATGCTCGTCTGCTAAAGCAAGGCACACTCTCTCAAGGCGAATATGACCGTTCCGAAGCACAGGCTAAAAGTGCCGCTGCCAATGTAGAGGTTGCGAAAGCGGCACTGCAACAGGCAAAAACACAGCTCTCGTACACCGAAGTGACCGCGCCCTATGCGGGCCTCATTATGGAGCGCTTTGTTGAAGTCGGTGAGCTGGTCAATCCCGGTACTCCCCTGATGAGCGGCTATGGTACCGGTGCCATGCGCGCGATAACTGATGTGCCCCAGCGGATTGCGAGCAAATTCAACGACGCAAGCCAGGTCAGTGTAGAAATCGAACACAAGATGACACCTGCCACCAAAGTGACTCTATATCCGTTCGCGGATAACCAGCGTCACAGCGTACGGCTGCGTGCGGCACTTTCAGACGAATCGAGTGCCAATCTGTTGCCGGGCCAGTGGGTCAAGGTTCACATTCAGGCAGGTGCACGCAACGCCATTCTGATTCCATCGTCAGCCCTTCTCCGTCGCGGAGAAATGAACGCTGTTTATGTACAAGAGAATGATCGCTCATACCTGCGCCAGATCCGACTGGGCAACCCAATCCAACGAAACGGTGATACCTGGTATGAAGTACTGGCAGGTCTTCAGGCGGGCGAAGTGATTCATGAAGATGCACTGAGCGAGCTGGGCAGGATCTCCCAGACAACATCCAGCGACAAAGAGTAAGCGGGAGCCGATCATGACTCAGAAATTAGGTATCTCTGGAAAAACAGCGCAGGCATTCCAGAATTCCGCAATCACGCCCCTGCTCGCGCTGGTCGGTCTGTTATTGGGTTTTTTCGCAATCATGATCACGCCCAAAGAAGAAGAGCCGCAGATCGACGTCACCTTCGCCAACATCTTTATCGGTTATCCCGGTGCCAGCGCCAGTGATGTCGAGCAACTGGTGGCTATTCCCGCAGAGCAGGTACTCTCTGAAATTAAGGGTGTTGATGACATTTTTTCTATCAGCCAGCCGGGGCAAGCAGTACTCACTGTTGCTTTCGAAGTGGGTATTCCTCGTGAAGAAGCCATTCTCAATCTCTACAATCAGGTTCACAGCAACAAAGACTGGTTTCCTCCCAACCTCGGTGTTACAGAGCCGGTGATAAAACCAATGGGCATCGACGATGTCCCCATCATGAGTATTACCCTGCGTGGTAAAGATGCCTCTGTCAGTGCCAATGACCTGACAGCTATCGCCCATACGTTGGAAAGTGACCTGAAACAAATTCCGGGAACCCGCGATATTTACAGCATCGGCACCCACGCTGATGTGCTACAGGTCAAACTTGACCCGGCTCGTATGAACGGCCACGGGCTGGCATTCAGCGATGTTCGCAACGCACTACTAAGTGCCAACGTCGGCGGCTATCGACAATCTCTGATCCAGAATAATGAAGTTATTCAGATTCAGGCCGGCAGCTTTCTGCGGAACAGCTCAGAGGTTGGCCAGTTGATCGTTGGCCGTAATCAGGGTGGGCTTGTGTATCTGGCCGATGTCGCGGATATCAAGCTCGCCAACGATACGCCGGATCAATTCGTCAGCTACCGGGCGCTTGGCATGGAAAGCAGCGTCCCAGCCGTTACACTCGCCGTCGCAAAACAACCAGGTACTAATGCGATCGATATTACGCAAGGCATTGAACAGCGCCTGCAGACGCTACAGAACCGGATAATTCCTGACACTGTTATCGCTGATGTCACCCGCGACTACGGCATCACGGCAAAAGATAAATCCGACAAGCTGATTGCCAAGCTCCTGTTTGCCACCGCCGCTGTAGTGGTACTGGTATTAGCCACTATGAGCTGGCGCGAAGCAATTATTGTCGGTGGAGCGATCTTTATTACCTTGGCGATTACCCTCTTTGCCAGCTGGGTATGGGGGTTCACACTCAATCGTGTTTCACTGTTTGCCCTGATTTTTTCAATAGGCATTCTGGTCGATGACGCCATCGTCGTTGTAGAAAATATCCACCGCCACATGCACAAAGGTGGAAAGAAACTTCTGGAAGTGATCCCTGCGGCTGTCGAAGAGGTGGGTGGTCCGACGATATTGGCTACCTTTACGGTGATTGCCGCATTGATGCCTATGGCATTCGTATCTGGGCTTATGGGACCTTACATGAGCCCCATTCCCATCAACGCCTCTACAGGCATGCTTATCTCACTGATCGTAGCATTTGTTGTTACGCCGTGGCTCTCATACAAGCTGTTAAAGAAAGTGGCAGAAAAGCATGAAAACGCACAGCCTGAGCATGATGACGACGAAGCCTCTGGCGCACTGTATACCCTGTTCAATAAATCGATGCGGCCGTTTATCGAAGGAAAAAACGCAGGTAAAAAACGTGGCTTGCTGTTTGCTGGCATCACCCTGCTGATCATGCTTGCCGTTTCACTCCCGCTAATGACGGCGGTCGTCATGAAAATGCTGCCTTTCGACAACAAGTCAGAGTTTCAGGTCGTAGTTGATATGCCCGAAGGCACCCCAGTCGAAGAGACGCTGGCCGTACTGGAAGCACTGTCTGAAGAGCTGATGAAGGTCCCTGAAATTCGTGACGTACAGATGTATGCAGGCACTGCAGCGCCTATCAACTTCAATGGTCTGGTAAGGCAGTACTATCTTCGTAGCCAGCCTGATCAGGGCGACATTCAGGTTAACCTGGTGGGTAAACACCAACGAGATCGGCAATCGCACGACATAGCACGCTCTGTGCGCGAGCCTTTGCAGGCAATTGGTGCGCAACTCAATGCCAACGTCAAAGTGGTTGAAGTACCGCCCGGTCCGCCAGTGATGGCACCGATCGTCGCCGAGATCTATGGTCCGGATTACGGTATGCAAATCGCAGCAGCGAAGCAATTAAGAGCGGAGTTCGAGCAAACGCCGGACATCGTTGATACTGACGATATGGTTGAAGACGATCAATCGAAATGGCTGATACGTATCGACCGCCAAAGAGCCTCCCATGTTGGTGTTGCACAAGCCAGCATAGTGCAGGCGATCAACACAGCACTGGGTGGCGAAGATGTCAGCTACCTGCACACCGGCCAGCAGAAATATCCGCTGCCTATCCGCCTGGAGCTGCCTGAAGGTGATAAAGCAGGCCTGAATAATTTACTGACGCTTAAAGTAAAAGCGGCGGACGGTGGTTACGTCGCGCTCGCAGACCTGGTTAGTGTTGAAGAAAGCACCGTCGAAAAAACAATCTACCGTAAAAACCTGAAACCCGTTGTTTTCGTTACAGCCGATATGGCAGGCGAATTAGACAGCCCGCTCTACGGACTTTTCAGTATTGCCATGAACATGGACGACAAAGGCCTGAGCTGGCCGCAGTGGTTTATTCAACAACCGCCCATGGCCGACAGCATCGAAATGAAATGGGATGGCGAGTGGCAGATTACCTATGAAACATTCCGCGATATGGGCATCGCCTATGGCGTCGGTATGATTCTGATTTACCTGCTTGTTGTAGCTCAGTTCAGATCGTACCTGGTCCCGCTGATTATCATGGCCCCCATCCCCTTAACCGTCATAGGTGTGATGCCGGGCCACGCGATCTTTGGTGCTCAATTCACTGCCACCTCAATGATTGGCATGATCGCTCTGGCCGGTATTATCGTACGCAATTCGATTTTGCTGGTCGATTTCATCAACCAGAAAGTGGGTGAAGGAATGCGATTCGAAGACGCTGTCGTCCACTCTGCGGCAGTACGGTCAAAGCCCATTGCTCTGACCGGGATAGCCGCCATGATCGGCGCGTTCTTTATCCTCGATGACCCGATCTTTAACGGTCTCGCGATTTCTCTGATTTTTGGTATTCTGGTGTCGACTATCCTGACGCTGGTTGTGATCCCGTTGCTCTATTACAGCGCGATGCGAGGAAAACTGACCAGCCAGCTCAGCGACGAATAATTGATTCGCTGGGCTACGACAGGAAGCAAGCCCAAGTATTACAGGGAAGTACCCGCGTGAGCCAGGAATCCGAGAAGATCACAACATCCGCCCGACGCTCTATCGTCAGCCGGATGTTTCTGTATATATGCCTGACATTGATTCTGGTTGGTGGCGTCGCAGGTGGCCTGCTCTATAGCATTCAGTTTGAACGTGAAGTTGAACGTGAGCATCAGGAGATGATGCGCATCACGAACACCTTCAAGCCGGCGATTGCTCATGCTCTCTGGCAGTATGATAAGCAACAGCTCCGTCTACTTGTGGCTGGCCTGCAAGGCGACCCTGGCGTCTCGTATGTGCGCGCTGTCGACACAGATAACTTCAGTGCTGAAGCCGGTACCCGCCCCTATTATGCCCATGTCACCCGTATTCCCGTGCATTACGACGACCTTCTGGTGGGCGATCTGAGCGTCGCTTATTTCAACGGCAGCCCATGGATGAAAGCCTTTGAAAATGCATCACCCTACATTGGCAGCATTTTCCTGCTTATGCTGGTACTGGCTGGCGCGCTGGTATTTGTTCTTCATCAGATCGTTACGCGGCGAATTACCCGACTGGCAAGAGCCGTTAACAGCCGGATTGAACATGGCATCCTGACCCCTGTCGATATCAGCCCAAGTCGAGCAATGGACGATGTTGATCAACTGATGGTGGCCTTTCGTGAACTCAACGAACAATTAATCAAAGAACTTGAGCGGAACAAGCTGGCACAGCATCAATTAAGTCAGGTCAACGCCGAACTCGAAGACAGAGTCGAAGAACGCACACAGCATCTGTCAGAAACCATTGCACAACTTAACCAGACCGTTGACGAACTGAACACCACTCAGTCACAACTGATCGAGGCAGAAAAACAATCTGCTCTGGGCGGTATGATTGCCGGTATAGGTCATGAGATCGAAACGCCACTGGGCTTGTGCCTGACGATAGAGTCGTGTCTTCGTAACGACGTACAAGCAGTCATCGCTGAGCATCCAGAACTGGTAAAAACGGAAGAATGGTCGCGAGTTTCTGAAAGCCTTGAGCTGCTGCGAGAGAATCTGCGCCGCGCCACCAGCCTGATGAAGAGTTTTAAGTCAGTGTCAGCGGGACATATTAATGACGATAACGACTGGATTTATATTCATAACACCATTTCTGACCTGCTGCGCAGCCTGTCACCAATGCTCCGCAATCATCCTTATGAGGTCAAAGTAGACTGCCCTGAAGACATATGCATGCAGGCATCCCCGACAGCCATCACACAGGTATTGACTAACCTGATTACAAACTCTCTGAAACATGGCTTTGCCGGCCGCGCAGAAGGCCTGATAGTGATTAGCGTAAAAGAAGCTTCACACAACGTAATTATGGAGTATCAGGATGACGGCATAGGACTTAGCCGCGAAGCCGCGAAAAAGATATTCGAGCCGATGTTTACCACCTGCCGCAGCGATGGCGGTACCGGCCTCGGAATGCATCTGGTTTACAACATAATCAAGCAGCGAATGAAGGGCGACATCAGTATTGAGCCGTCAAACACCGGCGTCCACTTCCGTATGGTGATGCCGGTCAGTAAAGCCCAGCGACGCGATAAAGGTCGCCAGGCAATTTACTGATTTTATCCGCAGTTACGCTTTTGCAGTCGCATCCTGAACGTCGATTGCAGAGCCCCCGTTACTACCCACGGCAGCACTAACCACGGCATCACCACCCACGGAATCATTGCCCTCGACATCACTGAAACCCAGCTTATCCAGCACATTGCTCAACATGATGTAGAGCGCTGGCAGGACTAGCAAGCAGACAAACGTGGTGAACAGAATACCGAACCCAAGCGATACCGCCATAGGTGCAATAAACTGCGCCTGACGCGAAGTCTCGAACACCATAGGCGCGAGTCCACCGAACGTAGTTAACGTCGTCAATAAAATCGGCCGGAAACGACGAATGCCCGCAGAAATAATCGCATCGTGTGCGCTCATTTTCTTTTCCCGGCGTTGGCGATTCGCAAAGTCGACAAGAATAAGGCTGTCATTCACTACAACGCCCGCCAGCGCAACGATCCCCATGATACTCATGACGCTGAGGCCATACCCCATCATCAAATGTCCATATAAGGCACCAGCAGCACCGAAAGGAATGACCGCCATCACCAGCAGTGGCTGTGAGTAACTTCTGAACGGTATCGCCAGCAAAACATAAATGAGCAGCATCGAAAAGAAACCGTACAGTTTCAAGGACGACATGCTTTCCTGAGTTTCGGCCTGGCGCCCCTGGAAGCCAAAATCAATACCGGGGTAACGCGAACGCATGTCCGGAAAAATGCTCTCCTGCAACAAGCTCATCACCGCAGGCACTTGCTCTCTCGGCTCGACGTTAGCCGTCACATTCACAATCTGGCGACCATTACGTCGTGATATAGATGACGGTGATACGCCCTTCTCAAGGATCGCGACTTCCGTAAGAGGCACATAGCTGCCAGATGGTGTCAGAATACGCAAACGTTCGATATCCGCAGCTCGGCTACGCTCATCTTCAGGCAAGCGAACAAGCACAGTGACTTCGCTGTTTCCGCGCTGCTGGCGCAACGCACGAGAGCCATAAATCGCCGCGCGGATCTGCGCAGCCACATCGTCGGCCTCAAGCCCCAGACTACGCCCCTGATCCGTCAGTTCTACGTCCCATTCGGGCTTACCGCTGTTAAACCCATTGGCAATATCTTTTACCCCGGTAATGCCCGCGAGGGCGTTCGCCATGTCTTCACTGGCTCGCTCCAGCACATCTGTGTGGCTGCCACGCAATTCAACCGTCAAACCCGCACCACCCGACGGACCGCCGCCACGCTCAGAATCAAACGTTAAACTACGAATACCAGCAATTTCACCAATTTCTTCGCGCCATAAGTTCACCAGTTCCGCTGCGGGAATCGGGCGCGCATCTGAATCAACTAACTGCCCTTCAACTTCGACACTGGTGCCGTTTACATCACCTTCGATACTTAATAAAAATTCAGTACCGTCAGCTTCGTACGGAGCCACAACCGTTCGCAGATCTCGTTCCAGCTTTTCCCGCACGTCGGTTGCCTGCTGCAAAGGTGCATTCGAAGGCAATTCGACCGTGGCAACAACAAACTCACCCTCCAGACGCGGGAACATACTGAAGCCCATACGACCACTGGAAGCCCACGCCATAGCAATCATCAGAAAGAAAAATGCGATAGCAAAGGTCAGGCCGGGCGCACGGACTGCTCGGCGTAATATCGGCTGATAAATTTCATTAATAAAATAGCCCAGTTTGCCATCGACCTTACGTTGAACCTTCTCCAGAAAATTCAGCGGCGCGTCTTCCGGTTTCTTTTTCAGGTTAGCTAAGTGCGTAGGCAGAATAAACAGAGCTTCAATCCAGGAAATCAGGAAACAGCTAATAACAACCACAGGAATCGCGAGGAACAGTTTTCCCATCATTCCCGGAAGCGCAAGAATCGGTAAAAATGCAGCAACGTTGGTCAGAATGGCAAACGCCAGAGGCACGGCGACTTCTCTGGCTCCCTGAACAGCAGCGTCAGGAAAGGCCATCCCCTGCTGCATATGCTCAAAGATATTTTCACCGGCAATAATCGCGTCATCCACAACAATCCCGAGCGCAATAATAAATGCAAACATTGAGATCATGTTGATCGACACATCCGCTGCGGGGATTAATAACAATGCGCCCAGAAAGGCCGTTGGAATACCCATGGTCACCCAGAATGCCAAGCGATATTCCAGGAACAGGCTAAGCAGCACAAGCACCAACACGAGACCGATGGCGGCGTTTTTCATCAACAGGCCGACACGCTGATTATAGGTCTCACCATCGTCATCAGTGACGATCAGCTCAACCCCTGGCGGCAACCGAGTTTTAATTTCTTCCATCTGCCGGTACGCAGCTTCGGTGACGGTGAAAGGCGTTTGATTTTCACTGCGATAAATATCCAGCGCAATCGAAGGGTTACCATTATAAGTGACTTCACGATTGGTATCGCCAAAGCCATCAGAAATGGTGGCAATATCACCCAGCTGTAACAGAACACCAGAGTCGTCGCTGATGACGGGTAATTTACTGAATTCGTCCGCCCAATAAATACGATTATCCAAGGTCAATAGAATATCGCCACCACTGGTACGCACCGTACCAGCACTCTTTTCAATTGCGTTTGCCGCGATGGTATTAGCAACCTGCTGAAGAGTCAGGCCGTAAGACTCAAGTGTCGCCTGCGAGATCTCAACGTGCAGTTCTTCATCCGGCGTACCTTTAACTTCAACGTTGGTAATTTCTGGCGCGGCCAGTAAATCGTTGCGAATCTGCTCAGCCAGTTTCTTAAGTTCAAACTTGCTCAATGGACCGAACAGTTTGATGTCCATAACGTCAATAGAGTGGCCGGACAAACTGACCACAGGACGCTCGATACCTGCCGGAAAACTGCTGATATTACTGACTGCCTGCTGAATATCCTGATACGCTTTCTGGCGGTCACCACTATTCTCTATCTCGACCGAAACGCGTGCAGAGCCTTGAGCAGCGGTTGACGTTATTTCTTTCAGACCATCGAGACCCGTCAGTTCATTTTCAATCGGTAAAACGACGCCTTGTTCCATTTCGGAGGGCGTCGCCCCCGGATAGGCTACATTGACTGAAACGTAATCGGCTTCAGTACTCGGGATAAATTCTTTACGAATCGCCAGCGACATAAGAATGCCGCCAATGATCAAAAATACCATCAACAGGTTGGGCGCAACACCGTGTCGTGCCATCCAGGAGACTGGGCCAGCCTTCTCAATCATGGCCGCTCTCCTGCACTGTTATCAGAACCCGGGTCAGTCTTTTTCCCTGTGGTGTTATCAGAAACACGAACCGGCATGCCTTCAACGGCGGCATCAACCTGGCTGGTTAACAATCTGTCTCCCAGCTCAAAACCCCGAGAAAACCAGACAAAATCGCGACCCGAGTAAAGAAGTTCAGGCTGTCGTTTATGCAACTTCAGATCATTAATGACCCAAACACTGCCGTCATCATTAACGCGATCACGACGTACTTGATAAGCATCATTGAATTCCCGACCTGCGAGCGTCAGAGCAACAAAATCATTCACCAGAACGATAGGGCCATACTCTGGGTCCAGAGGGCTCTTGAGTGATAAAATAACGCGCGCCTGACGGTCACCACTATCGACACCCGGTAGCACGTTCAGAATAGAAGCCGTCCGGGTTTTCTTACCCCAGGCGGAGTGAGATACGATCACCTCGTGATCACGATCCAGAAGCGGCAAGAAAGATCGCGGGAGTTTCGCTTCGACCCAGAACTCAGAAGTTGCAACGGCCGAAAAGAGTTCGCTACCGGCACTGGCATAGCTGCCCGGGCTGACCGCGCGCGAACTTAAGCGACCGTCAAATGGCATACGGATTTCGGTACGAGCCAGATTAATTTTCGCCTGTTTTACAGCAGCTTCAGCACTGGCCATATCGGCCTCAGCAACCTGAAGCTGAGGCTCACGCAGAACCAGCGCACGGTCGGACGTCGACAGTTCGGTGCCTGAAAGTGCGTACTCTTCCTGAGCAAGGCTGACCTGCCCTTCTTCAATTGCCAGTGCCGCTTTCGCCTGAGCCAGTGTTGCCTGAGCCTGTTCCAGTGCTAATTCATAATCACCCTTCTCAAGCTGCGCCAGTAACGCGCCTTTTTTTAACAGCGCACCGGGCACCGCCTGAGCTGAGACCTGTTCCACTCTTCCGCTTACCTGAGCAACCAGAGTCACACTGTCGGACGCTGTTACCGCACCGCCAGTTTGCCACGACGCACGGGAAGCCACTTTCTCAAGCGGCTCTGCATCTACAAGCCGCGCTATTTTTTCCCGCTCTTTTTTACCCGGCTTAGGCGCCGTATCCTGAATGAGTTTCCACGCGCCGAAACTCGCAAGAATAATAAGAATACTGACACCGGCTAATGCCAGGTTTTTCTTACGGTCGGTCATGCGTCGGTTTCTCCGAATCTACCGTGACTAACGGCTTTGTATAATTGAATTCTTGATTGGGTGAGGTTCCAGCGGGCAGTCAATTGCTGGGATTCGAGGCTCAGGAGTTCCTGCTGGGCGTTAAGCAGATCGAGAAAATCAATCTGACCACGCGCGTAATAGTAATCCTGCAGCTCAAGGGTTTTGCGTGCCAGCTCAAGTTGATCCGTCAGGCTTTGCAACGTTTTCTGGTAACGTTGCTCTTCCACCAGCGCCTGCTGAACTTCCTGAGCGGCTTCAAGAACGGTCTGGCTGTAATCTGCCAAAGCCTCCTGCTCTGCTGCTTTCTGGCGCTCGACTTCTGCTCGACGGCCTGCACCATCAATGATCGGCAACACCAGAGAGCCAGCAAGGTTGGCTACCCAGTTATCAAACAGTTGACTGAATTCTGTGTCGCTGTCGCGATAACTTGCTGAAAGAGAAAAACGAGGATAACGGTTCGCGGCTGCAACCGCTACACCGGCACTGGCCGCCTGAAGCCTGGCGTACGCTTCCTGAACATCCGGGCGTGCTTTCAGTGCTTCCAGAGGAACGTTATTCAGTGCCATATCAGGCTGAGGAACTGGCGTCAGGTCAGAGACCATTTCAGCCGTCAAAGGCGCTTGCCCACGCCCTAACCAGAGAGCAAGCTGCTGCAGATAAATATCACGCTGTGCTTCAGCTTCGATGATATCAACGCTCAGTGACTCAACCAGTTGCTGTTGCTGCCAGACATCCGTCAGTGCGGCCTGGCCGCGGCGTTTTCGACCCTCAACCACCTTGAGTGCAGTTGCGAGTCGCTGCTTCTGGTCTTCAAGAAGGCGAAGCTTTCCAGCCTGAACACGCAACCCCAGCCAATAGGTCGACACTTCGCCCGCCACGGTATTAGCCAGCGTACGGTACGCCGCTTCGCTGGCATCGGCACTGAAGCGGGACTGAGCGGCGCCCGCACGAATGCCGCCCCATAAGTCAATTTCATAACTGGCGGTCAAACCTGCTGACCAGGTATCGGTGGTTGAGTCTTCACTGGTCCATTGCCGGCTTTTTCCAAGCTCTGCATTAACTTCGGGATAGTAATCACTGCGCGAGCCCCGTAACTGTGCCAGGCTCTGGCGCAAACGCGCCTCTGCAGCCTGTAGGCTGTAATTGCCTTGCAGAGCATCATTGACGTACTCATTCAGTTCACTGTCGTTAAACGTCGTCCACCAATCGACCGCAGGTAAGACCTGTTGTTGATCAGTGAAGGTATCGGGAAGAACGATGGGGTCAGGTTCTGATACAGCAACGCTGCTGCACCCCTGCACTGCCATGACGGCAGATGAAAGCAGAAGTAGCCGGAATGCCAGTCTTGTCGACCGGCCAGAGGAGTAGGAAGGGGGGCCGCTCACGGAAGAAGCTCCATAATAATCTGAGCCCAATGATAGAGCCTCAACAGAGCGACTGATATTGCATTTTACCCTTCTTTACCGCCTCTGGCGGCCCTCGACAGGCCGCCAGCGCGATATGGCATCAGAAGAAGAAGTTAAGTGCTACTTCAAAGGTGTCATCACGGCGGAAGATGCTTGCCAGAGATTCTTCTTCTGCCGTTACCAGAGTAATGGTCGCATCGATCGTCATCGATGGGTTTAACCGGGTATTCGCCTCCAGCAGAAACAAACGGGTGCCCATATAATCGAGATCCTGTGTAATCCCCGCAAGAATTTCGCTCGACGCCATGTCATTGAAAACATAGCGCGTGCCTAAAAACAGATCATTCTGGGCGTCAGAGTAATCTGCACCTCGGCTGTCGTACTGGTACTCAGCAAGTAACCCAAGATCCGCGGCATCGCCAAACGGGCCAACCAGGGTGTATTCAAATCCACCAACAGCTGCGGTCTGGTCTTTAACGTCAATGCCACCGGGCAAGGCATCAATCTGATAGTCGCGATAGAGCAATTCTGCCTTAAGCAACCAGCCCTCCGGTGCAAACTGAATCGTAGAGCCAACCTGATTCTGCATAGCGTAATACGGCACCAGCTCAGTCAGTGTGGGTACGCTGTTGACGACCTCCACCTGAGGCACCAGCAAAGGATCTCTCGATGTACCGCGGAAGACAGACACCGTCAGATCCAGTGGATACCCGTTCAGTTCAGAAACGTAAGACCAGCGCGCCGCCAGATCGACATGCTGCTGCTCTTCGTCAGCCTGATACTCTGCATCATCACTGACCAGAAGCTCTGTGCGATAACGCCCTGCTTCACCCGGAAAAGTGCGCTCGCGGAAGCCCGGAAGCACGAACGCCTCCCAGGTTCCCATATCAGACAACCAGATACCCTGAATCATCGGCTGACCCAGTTTCTGATCGCCATCAATGGCTTCGACGTAGTCTGTCTGGTTAATAACATCCACAAGATGCAGAGACTCAGTCACGCCCCAGAACACTTTACCGATACCAGCGCGCAGCTCCCACGGGCCATCCCATGTCATAAACATGGCTTCCCGAATGTCACCATGCGTGCGCTCGTCATCCGCGAAATCCTTGCGGAAAAAAGGCACAAAAGTGAATCGGCCATTGCCCGACTCTGCATCCCAAACAACTTCTGGTTGCAATGTTATCGACCATTGATCGTCTACCTGCCCACTGTAGGCGCCCGACTCAAGAAAGCGACGCCCTTCGATCCCCGCTTCAAGAGACCAATCGAGGGCACTTGTCACGGGCGCAGCGCTCGCGCCTGCTAACAATACAGACGCGGTAAAAAGTAACTTTTTCATAGCCCTGCCTTATCGAGCACGCTTCAGTGATGCCTGGCTGAAATCCGACTCGCTCAGCCCGGTATCAAACTCCATGCTGTGCGTGATAATGGTCGTGCTCTTACCGTTTTGATGATTCTGCATATCAAGTTGGTGGGCACGCCAGAACGTATCTTTGTAGAGTTTCCACTCCGACAATTCCAGTGTTTTCAGCAGCGTGTTTTTACGGTCATAGAACTCTGTTTTGATCGCACGATAGTGTTCAGTATCAATCCAGTTAATCTGTCGGGTGTAGCCAGAGAACTTATCGACAGGATCACTCTCCACGACGAAACATGTCATGTTTTCACCACATGGCTCATCCCGCAGGTAAGTAAATTCATACTTTTCAGGCTCGAACGACCCCATGTCTTCATACGCAAACTCACTGCCCATAAACGGGCCAGATTTATTGCGCGAAGAAATACGCTTAACACGCTTCAGTGCAGGTAAATACAGCCACTGATCATCAGGTTTCGTGTTATGCGAGAAGCTCAGAAAAGCGGTACCACTCACATCCTTAGGTTCATCAAAGATGGTCAGACCTTTATCGCCATCATCCTGAATTTCGAAACTTTTCAGGCGCATTTTTCGTTCTGATGTTTCGCCCTGTGAGTTACGTAAAATCATGGTCATTTCAGCCTGAGAATCGCCCCAGCCTGTATCACGTGCTTTACGTTCATTGGCAATTTCAAGACCGCGCCCACCGTCATCTGCCATAGCAAAGGGTGCAACTAAGGCCAGTCCCGTCACGAGTGTAGTTATCAGTTTCATGCGTGTTCTCCTTTTAGGGATGTCTGCTCTTCAGTGTTTGCTTCAGGCTTATCTTTATCCAGCCACAACAGCATGGGTGGCAGGATGAGAAAATCAATGATCAGTGCGATCAGAATAATCAGGGACGTTGCAATACCCATGTCTGAGTTCAGGCGGAAAGCCGAGAACGCGAGCATAGAGAAGCCCAGTACCAATACCAGTGTTGTAATTAACAGAGCACGACCCACATTGATAAACGAGTAACGTACTGCTGCTTCAGTGGTCATGCCTTCCATTCGTGCACGCTTGTATTTACTCAGAAAGTGCACCGTGTCATCCACAATAATACCCAGTGTCATTGAGCTGACGATAGAAAGGCCAAGATTGATTTCACCGGATATAAACGTCCAGAACCCAAAGCCAACAAGCGCAGGGGTAATATTCGGGAACAAGCTGATCACACCCAGTCTGAGCGAGCGTAATGCAAAAATCAGAATGCCCGAAATAATCACCAGTGCCATCATCATACTGAGGATCATGCTCTTCATATTCGTCTCACCAATGTGGGAGAACATCACTGAAGGGCTCGCCGCGGTCAGACGAATCCCCGGAGCATTCGCATCCATCCAGTCTTTGGCGCGGTTTTCGAGAGAAATAATTTCGACACTGCCCAGGTTTTTCATGATTGATGTCATACGCACAGCTGACTTATCAACATTCACCTGATTATTAAGATCAAGACCGTACGGAAGCGACATTTCGTAGAGCAACAAGTACTGAGCAGCCAACTCACGGTCACCCGGGATTTTGTACCAGTCAGGATCATCCGCATGCATGTTTTTATTCAGACGCATAAAGGTGTCAGACAAACCACTGACGTGATCAATCTCAGGCTGCTGTTCGAGCCACTCGGTAAAATCACGCATCACTGCGATAAACTCAGGGTTACTGATGCCACCCGCTTCGTCGGTATACATCGCCCAGTCAATTGACTGTGAACCAGAAAGTGTATCTGCCTGTTTATCAACCGACTGACGATACGCGGTCGACTCTGCAAAATATTCAGTAGCCACATCGTTAATTTCATTACGCATCGCCAACACACTTAACACCGCAACAACAGCAACACCGCCCCAGAGCAACGGCGTCTGGTGACGTATTACAAAATCACCGAAGTGCGCCATCGCTGGTGCTTTATCATCAACACGGCCACCAGCGCCGACGGGCAATACTGACAACAGAGCCGGAAACAAAGTGACTGACATGACGTACGCCAACATCACGCCCATTGCACACAGGAAACCAAAATCAGCAAATACCGGAGACTCCGACATCATCAGCGTCAGGAAGCCCACAGCAGTTGTGGCACTGGTAATGAATATCGGCATCCAGTTAAGCTCAAGGCTGTAACGCACCGCGTCTTTTCTGCTCTTTCCCTGCTTCATACCGTACTGCATGGTCGCCACTACATGAACGCAGTCCGCCACTGCGATGGTCAGAACCACAATCGGTACGTTAATCGTACCCGTCGACAGGAAAAAGCCCATCCAACCTGCAAGGCCCATGGTCGCCACAATGGTCAGTACCAGAACAACGACAGTTGCGAGCATCGCCAGCACACTGCGCAACAACACGGCCAGCAGAACAATAATCAACAACAGCATCGCAGGCACCAGAGTCGACATATCTTTCTGGCCTTCGGTCGCGAAGCTGTAGTTCATCGGAATAATTCCGGTGTGATAGAAGGCAACATCCGGATAGCGCTCTGCAAATTGCGCACTCAGGTCACGGACGAAATCCATCACGCTGGCCACATTTGCCGTGTTATCTGTGACGTCAGGCAGTTGTAGCGTAATATTGATCAGACTGACGTCGGTATCAGGAGAAATAATGCGACCATTCAGAGATGGCTCCGCCAGCGCCGTTTCGCGAATTCGGCTGAGGTCGTCTTCCGTTAATTCTTCAGGATAAAGCACCATATCCTCGACGATCATATCGTCGTATTCGGCCCAGGTATTCTGGTAGTTGGTCAGCGAATCTACACGGCTGGAAAACGGTGTCTGCCAGGCTTCTTCGGTATATTCCTGAATAAGCGTCAAAACAGTCTCGTCAATGACGTTACCCGATTCAGGAACAACCAATACGGCGATACTGTCGCTTTTATTGAAGACCTTCTGCATTTCTTCGAAGTCATTTAATGGGCCATACCCTTCTTCAAAGAAGACTTTATAGTCCCCGCGGAAATACAAATTTCCGGCACCTGCAGCAGCGACCAGCGCAGCAATAATCATGGCGACGATCACTATCCATGCACGTTCCGTTGCCTGTTTTTCTACCCATTGACGCATAGTGCGCTCTCCTGAATTAAAGCAAAGCTCTCTGACTTTCCTCGGGGAATACCTCTTCAGCAATACGCTGCCAGGTTGCCCGATAGTCCCATTCCTTCGACAAAGGCTTCATACCAATGCCATCCATCAGTACATTCGCTCCGATTAAAGCGATGTTCTTTTCTTCAAGCAGGTCACTGATCGTGTGCTCGAATCCTGTGTCCTCTAACATGTTGATCCCGTAAGAGGTCGACCATGTCAGAAAGGTAATTACGGTTGCGTCCAGATCTTCTGTGATATCGAGATCACCCGCCTGAACGGCGGCATCAATGACCTCAAAAGCGATAGCAAAAAGGGCTTCATCATTACGACGGATTGTTGCGGAACGCTGCGGGGAGGTTTTCTCGACAAAAGCGGCTGTACGAGCTGTCACCAGAGCACTCGACATGACCGGATGAAGCTTCATGTGCAGGCGATAGGCATAATGAATCGCTAACGCTTTCTCGCGTGGCTTTCCATCGAATGCCTGCGCACGTAAGAACATATCCTTCAGCTCTTCCATCCCACGACAACAGAGCGCTGCAAGGCAATCCTCCTTGCTGGTGAAGTGGTTGTAGACGGTGCCCTTAGACACGTCACTGGCGCGGACCAGGCGGTCCATATTGAAATGCGCATAACCAACGTCATCGATGATGAACTGAACATTATCGAGCAGTGTGTTCTCACGCTTTTGCCACTTTTCTTCCTGACGCGGAGAGCGTTCGGTCTTTGCCAGATCAGAAGCTTGAGCAGAGTCTGTCGGAGACATGTCCTCCATCAGCATCACGCTGGCATCCGAACAGCCAGCGAGCCTGTTCTGCTGAAATGGGCAGTGCGACTGCAAACCGGAGAGCAGATATTTAAGACTGTGTAGTACTGTATGCAATATAACCATTTTTGACGATCCGTCATTTTTGACGAATCGTCATATTACACATTAAAGAGAAGGAATCAAATGCTTAAAGCGAGTCAGTTATGACGACAGACCCAACAGTTTGTTGCGATTATGCCCCTGCGACTTCGGCTCGTTTCAGGCGACTGCCGATGACAACTTCGATGAAGAACTCACCCGCTTTTGTATCAAAAGGAATAACGACCACCGGCCCTTCAACATGATGAATAACGGGGGCATCTCCCGTTAACATGCGTGGCGTAGCCATCTCGAAACTGTAGCCCCCCTCCCAGAGTAGCTTTCGGGCCCCACCAGAGAGCATATTGGTAAGTTCGCCAGTCAGATCCTTGCAGGTATCATCAAACTCCGCGACTTCCTCACCGAGCATACTGCTGCTTATCTTGAGAATGGTGTCTTCGTTAAAACTGATGGCAAGAGAACCATTCACCGCATCTCCCTCCATAGGGATCAACCCGGTGACTACTCCCAGGGGATCTTCGCCTTCTTTAAGATATGGCTTGCCATGCTCACACGTCATGGATGCCATGGTTGCGAGTATGTTGCTAATCGTCTCGATGAAGGGATTGATGAACTGAACATTCATAAAATCGGCCACCTCCGCCATCTCAGTGTAGTCGAGATGGCAGGCCTTGCCGGAAAGATTTACTTATTACAGAGGTGCCAGTATGCGGGATACCGGCACTCAAAACATGAAGCCCTCAGAGGCCCTTAACAGCGTAAATGCCCGGTGCATTACGCCAGTATCCGCGGTAGTCCATACCGTAACCAAAGACATAACGGTCTTCGACTTCCAGACCAACAAAATCTACCGTCATACCCGGTGCTTTGCGGTCATGCTGCTTATCAACCAGGACCGCCGTCAGGACCTCAGCGGCGCCCTGCGCTTTGCAGGCTTCAACAACGGCTTCAAGGGTGTAGCCCTCATCAAAAATGTCATCGATGATCAGTACCGTGCGACCATCCATAGGTACAGAGGGTGGCGCCTGCCATTGCAGATCAGCCTGAGCACTGGTCTCACCCCGATACCGCGTGGCGTGCATATATCCCTGCTCCAGTGGAAAATTAAGGCGAGTCAGGAGCTGCCCCGCAACCACGAGCCCGCCATTCATAATGCTGTATACCACAGGCATTTTATCTGCCAGCCGCGCTGTGATGTCTGCCGCCAGTGCATCAAGGGCGGCTTCGACCTCGTCTTTGCTCTTCAGAAGATCAGCGTCATCCATCACGGTGTTGAGTTGCTCGCGCGAGAGGCTCTCGGTCATAAGTTCTAAGTCCACATACATTTGTAAAGAGACTGTTATGGTATGGGCCAGATGGCCTTGCGGCAAGCGAACAAACGCCTTAGTTATGCCCTGTGTGATATGATTCACGCCTCTGAATCACAGTAACTAACATCAAAAACGCAGGAACCACCATGACACCGACGCTGCAACTTGCCGTTGATCTGATCGCCCGCCCATCCGTAACTCCTGAAGATGAGGGATGTCAGGCATTGATGATGGAGCGCCTCGCCGCCATCGGATTCAACAACGAGCCGTTACGCTTCGGAGACACCGACAACTTCTGGTCGCGTAAAGGCGACAGTCAACCAGTGGTGTGCTTTGCGGGTCATACCGATGTTGTTCCTACAGGCCCGGAAGCCAACTGGGATAACCCGCCATTCGAGCCAAAAATCATCGACGGGATGTTGCATGGCCGAGGCGCCGCCGACATGAAAGGCTCGCTTGCTGCGTTTCTGGTCGCAACAGAGCGCTTCGTTGAGAAATACCCGAATCACAAAGGTTCGATCGCCTACCTGATTACCTCAGACGAGGAAGGCCCTGCGCACAACGGCACCGTCAAAGTCATCGAAACCCTCGAAGCCCGTAACGAGAAGATCGATATGTGCGTTGTTGGTGAGCCATCTTCCACTACGCTCGTAGGCGATGTCATCAAGAACGGCCGTCGTGGCTCACTGGGCTGTGTCCTCACAGTAAAAGGCAAGCAGGGCCACGTTGCCTACCCCCACCTGGCGAAGAACCCGGTGCATATGGCAGCGCCTGCGTTAGCCGAGCTGGCGGCAGAAAAATGGGACGACGGAAATGACTTCTTCCCGGCGACGAGCTTCCAGATTTCAAACATCAACTCAGGAACTGGCGCAACAAACGTCATCCCGGGAACCTGCGAAGTTGTATTCAACTTCCGCTTTTCAACGGAACTCACCGCAGAAATTCTGCAGGAACGTACCGAAGCCATCCTCAACAAGCACGGCCTCGACTACGACATCGACTGGAAACTCAGCGGCCAACCCTTCCTGACTGATAAAGGTGCGTTAGTGGAAGCCGCGGTTGCCGCGATTAAGAACGTCACCGGTCGCGACACCGAGTTATCAACCTCAGGCGGTACGTCTGATGGCCGTTTTATCGCGCCTACGGGGGCTCAGGTCGTTGAGCTAGGCCCAATCAATGCGACGATTCATCAGGTTAATGAGCATGTCAGCGCCGATGACCTGAATGCCCTGACCGATATCTACGAAGCCATGTTGGTTGAATTACTCGCCTGATGAACAAATCTGCCTCCGGGCTCATCTGCCCGAAATGCGAACAGCCACTGACTGCCAACGGCAAGCAGTGGCAATGCCCTGATCGCCATAGTTACGACACGGCCAAACAGGGGTATATCAACCTGCTGCTGGTGAACCATAAGAAATCGAAAAATCCGGGCGACGACGTCGACATGGTCCGTGCACGCACGGCGTTTCTCGATTCTGCGATTTACGAGCCGATTTCAGACGCTCTGAATGCGCTGGTGAACACCGGCCCAGTACTCGATATTGGTTGCGGTGAGGGCTATTACACCCAACGCCTCAAGCAACAGAAGCCGCAACTTGAAATTACCGGTCTGGATATCTCTCGCGTGGCTATCAAAGGCGCTTGCCGACGCACCAAAGACATACGCTGGTTAGTCGCCAGTGGTGCCCGCCCACCCGTAAATGCTCGCAGTATTCAGACCATCATCAGTTTGTTTACCCCGCTTATGCCTCAAGGCCTGGATCATGCGCTTGCGGATGACGGTGAGATCATTACCGTTAACACCGGGCCGCAGCATTTGATGCAACTGCGCGAAGTCATCTACGATGACGTCAAAGCCGAGAGCTTTACGCCAGTTTCGAAGATGGCAGAGGCCGGTTTCATCGCAGTAGACGAGCAAAAGCTGACCTACAAAGTAACCGTACCCGGTGGTGAGCCTTTGATCGCTTTGTTCAATATGACACCGCACCGCTGGAAGGTGAGCCCGGAACGGGCAGAAAAACTCCAGACAATCGATTCACTGACACTCGAAATCGACGTAGTATTACACCGGTTTCGCAGGCAGAAAGGTTCGCAATGACCCGAGCAGACTTCTACATACTAGGTGGCCAGGCAGACCATGATCAGTGGTTCTTCGCCTGTCGGTTAGTTGAGCAGATCCAGCAGAAAGGTCATAAAATTCTGCTTCAGGTAGATAATGAGCAGAAAGCCAGAGAGCTCGATGATATGCTCTGGCAATTCCGCGCAGACGCCTTTGTACCGCACGCGCTACTGACAGCCAAAGACGCACCTGTAGACTGTCCGGTAAGCATTGGCTGGGCTCAGGAACCCGGACATCACCACGATGTCATTATTAACCTGAGCGCCGAATTACCGGCTTTTTTCAGCCGTTTTGAAAGACTGGTAGAAATTGTCGTTCAGAAAGACGATATTCTGGCCCAGACGCGCCAGCACTTCCGGTTTCTGAAAGATCGGGGATACCCGGTGACGCACAACGATATGAGAATGAGCTGATGAAAAACAAAGAAGAGCCTAAAGACCTTCTTGCCGAACTTGAGATGTTACAGCGGGTGCTGGATAACCCGACCTCATCCGGCTCCTCTGCGGATGACATTCCGGTTCTGGATGACCTGTTCGACGGAAACATCCCCACCGTCAACGAACCTGCTGACCTCGATCTCAGTAACATCCCGACGGTAACAGACATTCCAACAGTGAATGACGTCGCTTCTCAACCGGCCTCACTGCGTGCGGTACCTAAGCCTCAGGAGCCTGTTGAGCTTGTGCACGAAGCTATTCAGACAACTCCGAAGCAGACACCTCCGGGTGGCCTCAGCCCGCTGAATCAGATTCTGGACAAGATCAATCGCGGCCAGGAAACTCAAACGCCTGCTATGGCTCCGATACCGGGTGCTAGTGAGACGGCACTGTCATCCAAGCGCGCAGAGCTGGACGCCAACATGGCCGAAACCACCGCATCGCTGACCTCCCTACTCCAGCGGGAGCGTATGGTCGATGAACTGGTTGAAGAACTCATGCCCATGATCAAAAGCCGCCTTCGCGCCCGCGTACGCGACATGCTCAACGGCAAAGAAGAGTCCTGATCCTCTGTAAACCGGCTCAAGAAGGCTGAGCAAATCAGTCTTCTTTCCTCCCTGCCCACGGGCTCGCTAATCCGGTATACTCCTGCTCGTTTTTTCACGTCCAAAACGAGTAGCAGCCAGCAATGGATAAGACATACAAGCCCAGCGCAATCGAACAAACCTGGTACAAAGAGTGGGAAGAGAAAGGCTACTTCAAGCCTTACCAAGACGGACTGACCGGCGAAGGTTACTCCATCATGATCCCACCGCCGAACGTCACCGGCTCGCTGCACATGGGTCATGCCTTCCAGCACACCATTCAGGATGCTCTCACTCGCTACAAGCGTATGCAGGGGCAGAAAGCCCTATGGCAGGTCGGTACTGACCACGCAGGTATCGCGACTCAGATGGTCGTAGAGCGCAAACTCGCCGCCGAAAACCAGCCAGACCGCCACGAGCTTGGCCGTGAAAAGTTCCTCGAAAAAGTCTGGGAATGGAAAGAACACTCCGGTGGCACCATCACCCAACAGATGCGTCGCTTAGGTAACTCCGTCGATTGGGACACCGAACGTTTCACCATGGACGATGGCTTTTATAAAGCCGTTCAGGAAGTCTTCATTCGTCTGTACAAAGACGGCCTGATTTACCGTGGCAAGCGCCTGGTGAACTGGGACCCGAAACTGCACACCGCCATTTCCGACCTGGAAGTCGAGAACAAGGAAGAAAAGGGCTTTTTCTGGCACCTGCGCTACCCGCTCGCGGACGGCGCCAAGACTCAGGACGGCAAGGACTACCTGGTGGTCGCCACCACCCGTCCGGAAACTCTGCTGGGCGACACCGCGGTGGCGATCCACCCGGACGATGAACGCTACCAGCACCTGATCGGCCAGTCCGTGATTCTGCCGCTGGTCAATCGCCGCATCCCGGTGGTGGCCGATACCCACGCCGACCCGGAAAAAGGCTCCGGCTGCGTCAAGATCACGCCGGCCCATGACTTCAACGACTATGCCGTGGGCAAACGCAACAACCTGCCCATGATCAACGTGATGACTCAGGATGCCACCATCCGTGCCGTCGCCGAGGTCTTCAACGCCGACGGCAGCGTCAACACCGAGATCGACGGCGCCCTGCCGACCGCCTATGCCGGCCTGAGCCGGGAGGACGCCCGGCAGCGGATCGTCGCCGACCTGGACGCGGCCGGCCTGCTGGAACGGGTCGAGGACCACGTGCTGAGCGTGCCCCGGGGCGACCGCTCCGGCCTGATCATCGAGCCCATGCTGACCGATCAGTGGTTCGTGGACGCCAAAACCCTGGCCAAGCCGGCCATTGAGGCGGTCGAGGACGGGCGCATCCGGTTCGTGCCCAAACAGTACGAGAACATGTACTTTGCCTGGATGCGCGACATCCAGGACTGGTGCATTTCCCGCCAGCTGTGGTGGGGGCACCGGATTCCAGTGTGGAGTGCATCGGAAGAGGCCACGTTTGACGCGAAGATATTCGACGGTCGCGTCGCGGAGCAGGTCGTTTCCGGTAAACGATATGTGTGTGTTCGCCAAGCCGACGATAGCGACCTCATCAGTTCGTTGGAAGCGGCAGGGTTTGAGCGAGACGAGGACGTACTCGATACTTGGTTCAGTTCTGCACTTTGGCCGATGAGTACGATGGGCTGGCCGGAACCGGAAGCGTTTCCTGACGACATTCCGGAAGGCGGTGCTCTCCTCGACCGTTGGAACCCGAGCAATACGCTTGGGACCGCTCGTGAAATCATCACGCTGTGGGTTTCGCGGATGGTCATGTTCAACCTTTACTTTCGCAACTGTCTGTCATTCAACGATGTATTCATTCACGCCATGATCCAAGATGGCGAAGGGCAGAAGATGTCGAAGAGCTTGGGGAACGGTGTCGATCCACTTGACATCGTTCACACGCATGGCGCTGACGCCATGCGGTTTACCCTCGCTTCAATGGCGACGGACATGCAGGATGTCCGTATGCCGGTTGATTTGGTCTGCCCGTTCACTGGCGAAATGTTTGCGCCGACGATGACGACGAATCAGGCGGGATACCGCGTCGCGGCGCCGGTTCAAGTGTGTCCGTCCGATTCCAACAAGAAGATCATCACTTCTTACGGGGTCGCCTCCAATGAAGCGACTCCTTCGGATTCTATGCCGTTGGCACGAAACACCAGTTCCCGCTTCGACTACGGCCGCAATTTCGCCAACAAGCTTTGGAACGCTGTGCGTTTCGCTCTCGGTGTGCTCGAGTCTGCGGGAGAGATGGGGGCGAAGGACGTCGACCCGTCCGCGTTGACACAAACAGATCAGTGGATTTTGTCGCGACTGCGTAGCACGATCGAGGAGGCCGACCGAGCACTGGAGCGATTTGAGTTCAGCGTATATGCGCAGTCTCTCTACAGTTTCACGTGGCATGACCTATGCGATTGGTACATCGAAGCGGTCAAACCAACTGTTCGCGAAGACGCGGCCCAGCGCCAAGTGCTTGCTTCGTGTATCGACGCGACGCTTCGGCTACTGCATCCGGCGATGCCATTTGTCACGGAGCGCCTCTGGGAGAGGCTCAACCAGATCGCTCCGGAGCGGGGTGTTGTAGGCCTTGAAATTCCCTGTGATGCCTTGTTGGTGAATTCCGCTTGGCCCAAAG
>NZ_DFQB01000002.1:0-16351 GCF_002377545.1 Thalassolituus sp. UBA3500
TGGGGTAGTCGACATGAGGTTACGGCGGGTTTCCAGTATAAAAGACACGTCCTCACCGGCCCGTTGCCTGAAGACCGCTGTCCCATAACCGGGGATGGGTTGCTCGAAACGACACTCAAACACGTTACCGCTCAGCATCCAGAGGGTATCCTCCGGCCCGCCCGAAAACTTCATCGTCTGCGCTAAAACCAGCTCCGGAGACATCAAGGCTCCGCATGCCAGAATCATCATCGTCAGGCGTCTCACCGTTGTTAACCCTGCTTGTCAGTCATACTCATAATTAAGTTATCGGCCTGATTCTCCAAAAGTTGAATGCCAGCTCTAAGAATGCCGGCCAGAATCCGGTACAATAACGGCCATTCTTATCTTCCCACCTCAGTTTAGAACAAGGTCGAGACCATGACTGATCGTCTTACAATTACCCGCCCCGATGACTGGCATCTGCATCTTCGCGATGGCCCTGTCCTGCAGTACACCGTTCCGGCCACCGCGCGGGTCATGAAACGGGCGATCATCATGCCGAACCTGCAACCGCCGGTGATGAATGCGGAACAGGCGCACGACTACCGCCAACGCATCATGTCGAAGGTGCCGCAGGGGTTGAATTTCGATCCTTTGATGGTGCTCTACCTGACAGACAACACCACTCCGGAAATGATTCAGGAAGCGGCTGAAGCCGGCCACATTGTTGCCGTTAAGCTCTACCCCGCCGGTGCTACCACAAACTCAGCTTCTGGGGTGACCGACCTCGGTAAACTCGATGAGCTTGCGGATGCCCTGACCGAGCACGACATCAAACTTCTGGTGCACGGTGAAGTGACGCACAGCGACGTCGATATCTTTGATCGCGAAAAGCGCTTTCTTGATGAAATCCTATCGCCTCTCGTCAGCCGTAATCCTGATCTGAATATGGTCGTCGAGCACATCACAACGAAAGACGCCGCTGAATTTGTTAAGAGTCAGGGCGATAACGTTGCGGCAACCATTACCGTTCAACACCTCGCCTACAATCGCAACCATATGCTGGTTGGTGGCATCAAACCACATTACTACTGCCTGCCGATTCTGAAGCGCAATATTCACCAGCAAGCGTTGCAGGAAGCGGTCGTCAGTGGCAGCAGTAAGTTCTTTCTTGGTACTGACAGTGCGCCACACGCCAAAGGCGCAAAAGAAAGTGCGTGCGGCTGTGCGGGCTGCTACACAGCCTATGCTGCCATCGAACTCTACGCAGAAATTTTTGACGACCTTGGAGCGCTGGACAAGCTTGAAGGCTTTGCCAGCCACTTCGGGCCTGATTTCTACGGATTGCCACGCAACTCCGATGAAATTACATTGACTAAAAAGGACTGGCAGGCTCCGCATGAACTGCCCTTCGGTGACGACGTCATCGTTCCACTCCGTGCAGGTGAAACTCTGCGCTGGAAGCTCGACTACTGACCACCGGACAATTAAGGACCGACATGACAATTGAAGAGAAACAGGAAAAGTCGTTGATGGCGCAACGCTTCCGCGGTTTTTTACCCGTGGTAGTCGATGTTGAAACCGGTGGCTTTAATGCCGACAGTGACGCCCTTCTCGAAATCGCCATGGTCACCCTGAAAATGGATGACGATGGCTATCTGCACCCGAACGAAACACTGAGTGCCAATATTCACCCGTTCGATGGTGCTAACCTCGAACAGGAAGCTCTGGACTTCACGGGCATCGACCCATTCGATCCAGAACGGGATGCCGAATTTGAGATTGATGCGCTAACACCTATGTTGCAGACCGTACGTCGCGAAATAAAGCACTACGGCTGTAACCGCGCGGTACTCGTGGGTCACAACGCGCATTTTGATCATGGTTTTCTGCGTGCGGCGATTGATCGTAACGACATTAAACGCGACCCATTTCACCCTTTTTCATCGTTTGATACTGCATCAATTGCAGCCATCGCTCTAGGGCAAACGGTGCTGGCGAAATCATGCAAAGTGGCTGGCATCGAATTTGATAACAATGAAGCTCACAGCGCAGCCTACGACACGTTCAAAACTGCTGAACTGTTCTGCTACATAGTTAACCGCTACAAAGACCTTGGCGGCTGGCCGTTGGCAGAAGACGACGCCTGATGGATCACGAGTTTTGCTATGACGAGACGGGCGAACTGGTGGTCCGTCTCGATATGGGTCAGGAAGTCACGGCGTTGTGGCTGAATACCGACATCATTCCCAAGCGGGACATGACGTTTGCGTTGCTCGATCTGCTCAATGACCTGGAAGCTGGCGTATTTAACGAAAAAATTCTGGCTACACCAACATTTGAAGTCTTGTTCAGTGAAGGGGAGGTCAACGTGACCCGCCTTACCGCAGACAGTGACGACGACCTCGATGAGGAGGCTGGCCTGAGTACTATGGAGCTTACCTCAGGCTGCGGCCTCGAGGACTTGAAAGCCGTTGTCGAAAGCTGGATTCAATTCCGCTACTGAAACGAGAAAGCCTGCACCCAACGCATTAGACAGACTGTCTCAGAAACTCATCTTTAACCCGTATGTCTTCCCGTTAGTATGAATCTCATTCTTTACTGACAGGAGCCGCACGATGAGCGACATGACCTACACTCCGCCCGAAGTCTGGAGCTGGACACCCGGCAATGGCGGTAAGTTCGCAAATATTAATCGACCTGTTTCAGGCGCAACACACGATAAAGCACTCCGTAAAGGTGAACACCCTTTGCAGCTTTATTCACTGGCGACGCCCAATGGCGTGAAAGTGACCATTCTGCTTGAGGAATTACTTGCCGCAGGCGAAACAGGCGCTGAATACGACGCATGGCTGACGAACATTCTTGAAGGCGATCAGTTTGCTTCTGGCTTTGTCGATGTAAACCCCAATTCAAAAATACCTGCCTTGATCGACCAATCAGGTGATACTCCGGTACGGGTATTCGAGTCAGGCTCAATTCTGCGCTACCTGGCTGAAAAATTCGGGCGCTTTATCCCGGAATCTCACGCCGCACGAACTGAGTGCTTTAACTGGCTTTTCTGGCAAATGGGAGCAGCCCCGCTACTGGGTGGCGGCTTCGGCCATTTCTACGCCNNAGGAGCTGCCTGTCGGTCAGCACGATTTCCAGCTCTATTCGCTCGCCACGCCCAACGGGGTGAAGGCAACGATCATGTTCGAGGAATTGCTCGAGGCGGGCCATGCGGGCGCCGAATACGATGCCTGGACGATCGATATCGGCGATGGCGACCAGTTCGGTTCGGGCTTCGTCAGGCTCAATCCCAATTCGAAGATCCCCGCCCTGCTCGACCGCAGCGGCAGCGAGCCCCTGCGCGTGTTCGAAAGCGGTGCGATCCTGATGCATCTGGCCGAAAAATTCGGCGCCTTCCTGCCCACCGACCGCAGCCGCGCGGAAGTTCTGAGCTGGCTGTTCTGGCAGGTCGGCAGCGCGCCCTTCATCGGCGGCGGCTTCGGCCATTTCTACGCCTACGCGCCGGAAAAATACGAATACCCCATTGAACGATTCACAATGGAAGTAAAACGCCAACTTGATGTGCTGGATAAGCACCTCGCCAAACACACCTATATGGCAGGCGAAGAGTACTCGATTGCCGACATCGCCATCTGGCCCTGGTATGGCGTTCTCGCTCAGGGGGAACTTTACGATGCCGGGACGTTTCTCGATGTCGATTCTTACGAACACCTACAGCGCTGGACGAAACTCATTGCCGGGCGTCCGGCGGTAGAACGCGGACGCAAAATCAATCGCACCTGGGGTGATGCGTCAGAGCAGATTCATGAACGCCACTCCAGTAAAGATTTACCAGAGTGATTTGATTTCGCGCAGCGACTAACTGCGCGATCAGTCGCGAATATCCCAGGCTTCAATGGCCTGGAGGTATTCGCCCATATCATGATCCTTGATACCGTCGATCCCCGCCTCGCGCAAGTCACTCAACGCACCATCCACATAATCAAGAAAGCGAAACCAGAAGCCGGACTCGCGATAAATTTCTTTTTCTTCAGAGATATAAAGGTAGCTGCCGATATGGCTGTATCCCATAACCCGTGCAGGAACCCGCGTCACAATGTCATTGTTATTGTGAAACCTGTAGAAACGGGACTTACATTCCATATTGAAAACCTGAGCAGTCTCACGCGTCATTGCCCGTGGCTGTCCAAAGGTATACACACTGGTGAAGGGTTTATCCATCTGCACGAAATGCGCTGCTGCAATCGTAGCCATTGCGCCGCCCAGACTATGCCCCGTTAAAAATACGGGCCGCTTTTTCTGACTCTGTAATTCCAGACAACGCGTAAACATGGGGCCCCAGACATCCTCACAGCACAACCAGAACCCTCGATGAAATTCGCCGAATAGTTGCGGTGTAGAGAAGGCATTCAGATTATCGAGCCAGTCTGCCAGCTCATTGGTTCCGCGAAATGCCATACATAAATAGTCTTCGTGCTCAATGAGGGCCGCCTGCGCAGAGTTTTTGTCGACCCCCATCACAGAGCGAAAACTACGATCATCTTTTTTAATCCCAGCCAGAATTGTGGCTTCGTTAGGGAGCTGATCACAATCAGAAGTGCACTCATACACAGCTTCAGCAATCCGCGCCATCCAGTAAGCATTATGTTTATCAAGTTTGGTGTTATACGGTGAGACCTGTCGCATCGCCCTGTCCTTAGCTGCTGTATCGAAACAGCAGGTATATGACACCTACGAATAACAGGTCTATGACAAGGAGCTCTGGCTAAAGTCGTGGCGGGGATATACTCGACAATTGACCTGCATTGCTCACCAGTAAAGCGCCACTATTTCTAACATGGCGCCATGGGACGTATTTGGCAGCAAATTGTACAGGAGCCTCTAACATAGACAGAGAAAGAAAAAGTGCAGCTTAATGAATAGCCAGTAATTCCCAGACTGCACTGCGCCCACCCAATGTCAGCTCCACTTCGTCTCCGACAGACAAGCCAATAAGGCGGCGGGTTATCGGCGCCTCCTGGTTAACCACCAGTATTTTCTGACCTTCAAAGTCCAGTTCACGCCCCCCCAGTGGAGCGATAAATATTTGCCGTTCTTCATCGGTTTCGGAGAGGAGTACGACACACGCTCCCATGCGAACGCTATCGTCCTCATTAAAGGTGGGCGCCACCCAGCGACTGAGATTAATTCTGGTTTGCTGCAGCTGAAGTATCCGCTCTGACTGCCCATGCGCGAGGTAAGCAGCTTCAAGAGCCAGCGTATCGTATTGATTCTCGGGCTTGTTTTCGCCGTGCGAAGCGGTTGCATGAGCTTCACCGGCGGCCACCAATGCGGCATTGATCTCTTCGTCGAGTGATCTCAGTAACGCGTCTTTAAGTAATTGTTTATTCAACTATTTATCCCACCAGCACTGTGTCATCATCGATGCATATCCCCGAATTCGGAACCGCCTTATGACTCAGCAGAAGTATAACGCACTGCGCGATCAACTGAGCGACATGAAATACCTCTCCGTAGAAATGCGTGACGCCCTGCCAGTGATTGTCATTCGACATACGGACTTCAGTGCGGACCTCGCGATACAAGGTGCGCAGTTGCTGCGCTTTACAGTTCAGGGGAACGAGTGGCTCTGGTTAAGTGAGACGGCAGAATATAAAACCGGAACTTCGCTTCGGGGTGGAATACCCATTTGCTGGCCCTGGTTTGGTGATGCAGCGAAAAATCCGCCGTCTGTATCAAACTACATTAATATGGATAACCCGCCAGCGCATGGCTTCGCCCGCTCCCAGGACTGGGCTCTGGGCGAGGTCAGCGAATCTGACTCAACGATTATTATTAACATGCTGCTTGAGAAGCCTGCACATACATCGTGGCGCGGCGATGCCTCTTTGTCTTTGCAGATCAGCATGTCTGCATCCGCTCTGACACTTGCTCTCACGACCACCGCCGGACAGAGCGAAGTTACGGTATCTCAGGCCTTGCACACGTATTTTCCGACCGTCGACATAACACAGACGAGCATCTCTGGACTTGAAGGCGAGCACTACATAGACGCCCTCGACAGCTGGGTAAAAAAAGCTCAGACCGGGCCGGTTGCCTTTGTCGAAGAAACAGACCGCATCTATACAGTGAAAGGTAACCTTACTCTGCAGTCTCCCGGGAAGACCATGACCTTGAGTGGCAACAATCGTACTGCCATCGTCTGGAATCCGTGGATTGAGAAAGGAGCACGTCTGAGCCAGTTTGAGGATGACGCCTGGAAGAGAATGTTCTGCGTTGAATCCGCCGACGTCATGGACGCCGCAGTGTCTCTGAGTCCTGGCGAAAGCCATACCTTACGTATGACTCTGGTTAACCGGTCGATTTAGCCCGGCGGTGTGATTTAGCGTAGGCGGCAGCGAGGTAATGCGCTGTTACTTGATCCAGTGTGTGTATGTGCTGAGTAAACCATTCAGGTAACACGTCTTGCAGATAGCTCAGCATGGGCGCAATGTCCTGAGTCTCGATATACCCCCTGAGAAGCTCAGCCATTTCCTGTAAAACACGATCATGCTGTTTCTTATGTAACTCCAGACCGGGGAAGTTCGTGCGTTGCATTTCGCGTTCTTCATGCGCGAAGTGTTCCTGACAATGCTGCACAAGGCGCCTGAAGTGCTGAACCGAGAAAGTCCCCATCGTCAGTGCCTGTTCCGCGTCATTCATCAAA
Source organism: Thalassolituus sp. UBA3500 (assembly GCF_002377545.1). Taxonomy (NCBI): domain Bacteria; kingdom Pseudomonadati; phylum Pseudomonadota; class Gammaproteobacteria; order Oceanospirillales; family Oceanospirillaceae; genus Thalassolituus; species Thalassolituus sp. UBA3500. The sequence continues at coordinate 6,680 of NZ_DFQB01000002.1, forward strand.
CCAACAAAGGTCTCGTGCTCGCGATTCATAAAATGAACCGGCAATCGCGGGTAATCCCAAAACATCATGGACATGACCGCCTCCTGAATTAACGCTCTTATCAACAGGCTCTATTGTGTCCTAACAGGATGGCTATAGCTTGATGTGAATCAAGCTGCGTGACAAATCCGGACAATTCGCCACGAGCGGGGTACACCAGCACTACAAGAGCACTACACCGTAATGCTGCTTGTTAACAGTACTGCGCTACATCAACGATAATGCGTCGCAACCAGCGGTGTGCCTGGTGATGTTGAAGTAACGGCGACCAGGCCATCTTCAACTCAAACGGGGGAATCTGAAACGGAGGTTCTTTCACTTGCAAAGAAGCTGACTCTGCCTGCATGTCAGCGACCTTGCGTGGCAGGGTCGCCACAAGATCATTATTCAACGCAAGCAGTGCCGGCATTTGATAATGCCGGGTAAAAACAGATATTTTGCGCTTCTGCCCTAACTTAGATAATGCATTGTCGACCCAGCCCAGACGCACAACTTTCTCCGGATCGATGCCTACCCCCGCCCCCATCCCGGTTTTACTTACCCAGATATGTTTACTGATCAGGTAGGCCTCCAGATCAAAGCGATCAACGTTTGGATGGTCGGGGTTCACCAGGCACACAAAGTCATCCTGCCAGAGCGTCATCTGGTGAAACGACTGAGGCATTTCATCAAAGCGGTTGATGGCCATGTCGACCTTTCCGGCTTCGACGTCTTTAAAGGTAACGTCTGACGGGGTCAGAACATCAAGAATGACATCCGGTGCATCGGAGCGAAGGCGCTTAACTAATTCAGGAACCAATGTAGATTCCGCATAATCACTGACCATAATCCGGAAAACCCGATGACTGACTCTGGCATCGAACTCCTCTTGAGGCTGCAACGCCATCTGAAGTTCGCCAAGCGCCTTACGGATAACCGGCTGCAGTTCCTGAGCACGCTCTGTTGCGGTCATTCCTTCGGATGTCCGTACCAGAAGAGGGTCACCAAACAGGTCTCTTAACCGGCGCAGACCATTACTCATAGCAGGCTGGGTAATCCCCAGCTGTTGAGCAGCTTTGGTGACACTGCCTTCACGCAGCAGTACGTCGAGATATACGAGGAGGTTAAGGTCGATACGATCAAGATTCATGGTAGAACAGCGCAACAGGATACATGCGCGCAGCCTACACCATTCACCTGATAAATGGAAAAACGATATTCATTTGCTCAGGTAATAATCCGAGAATACCTCTTCCTGGGTCGCGCGTACGTCAATCTTAGCGAGTCCCTGATTCAGAATATCTGCCAGATGAGTGTTTGCAGAATTAAACGTTACGTAGAGAGCTTTCATCTCAAGCAGCTTCTGGTGAAACTGAAGCTGTTGTTGCACGGCGTTAAGCTCAGGGTTGGTCGATAGCAGGTACTCGAACACATGCTGATCAATGACAGAAAGGTCAACACGGCCATACACGAGCTTCATAAGATTGGTGACATCGGTCATGGCCTCACTGACATTGATAACTCCCTCTGCGGCAAGCGCATCAAAGTCGGTTGTGTTGGCGTAACCCTGCACGGTACCTATGGTATAGGGCGACAGATCTTCAAGGTTATCCCAACTCACTTCAGTATCCAGACGCACAGCGAGACCGAGTGGGCCATACCCTACCGGATCTGAAAATACCCCACCCGGCGCACTGTCTTCACGAAAGTACTCAGGAAAATAGCCATGCAATCCATAACCCGGGTCTCCGCCCATTTTGATGGCTCTCTCCCAGGGGTAAAACACGACTTCCAGCTGGTAGCCCATGGCTTCAAAGGCGCGCCGGACAACTTCAGTCGTTGCTCCGTCATGACGAGCAGACTCGCTCGTGTATGGAGCCCATTCCAGAGTAGCTAACCGGACAACTTTGTCATCGGCCGTCGCAAAAGACGGAACCGCCAAACACAATACTGCGGAGACTACGATTCGACTTAACATAGGCCTTGTCCTGATTGAATAACTACTTATTGAGAATACTCTAAATTCAGAAGTACGCTTCTATTCTGACTGTAAAGACAGCTCGGCAAGAGAAATAAAAACGGAGCCCTTAGGCTCCGTTTTTATTAATGTCGCAATATCGAACTGAAATCAGTCGAGATGCTCAACACGGATACGAGTGATCTTACCGTGTGTGCTATCCAGATTCTCAACGGCTTCGATGGCAGCATTCATCCGAGCTTCTTCTACTTTGTGAGTCAGAATGATGATCTGTGCGAGATCGTTCTCCATACGCGGCTCTTTCTGGATCAGGGCTTCTATGTTGATGTCGTGCTCGCTCAGCGTCGTCGCTATGCTCGCCAGTACACCAGTGCGGTCCTGAACCTGAATACGCAAATAGTAGGCAGTTTCTACCTGCTCAATTGGCAATACGCGCAGGTTATCTATGCTCTCACTATCGAACGCCAGGTGATTAACGCTTGCCGAAGCAGGCGCTTCGAGGGTACGTGCCAGATCAATCACATCAGCCACAACAGCCGAAGCGGTTGGCCCTGCCCCAGCACCTGCGCCTACGTAAAGGGTGTCGCCAACAGCATCACCATTCACGGTCACGGCATTCAGAACACCATCCACCTTTGCAATTGGGCGATTTTCTGGGATCAGAGTCGGGTGTACGCGCAGATCAATACCTTTCTCTGTGCGGCTGCTCACGCCCAGATGCTTAATCCGGTAACCCAGCTCCTCTGCATACTCAACATCTTCCGGTGCAACCTTACTGATACCTTCTGTATAGCAGTGCTCAAATTGCAGCGGAATACCGTACGCGATCGACGCGAGAATCGTCAGTTTGTGGGCCGCATCAATGCCTTCAACGTCAAAGGTTGGATCGGCCTCTGCGTAACCCAGTGCCTGTGCTTCAGCCAGTACATCAGCAAAGTCACGGCCCTTGTCACGCATTTCGGTAAGGATAAAGTTACCTGTGCCATTAATGATGCCTGCGAGCCAGTTAATACGGTTCGCAGCCAGGCCTTCACGGATGGCCTTAATGATCGGGATGCCACCTGCGACAGCCGCCTCATACATCACCGACACACCTTTCGCCTCAGCTGCAGCAAAAATTTCTGAACCATAGACTGCAATCAGCGCTTTGTTGGCAGTCACGACATGCTTGCCGTTTTCGATCGCGCCCATCACCACATCTTTTGCAACCGTGTAACCACCAATCAGCTCTACCACGATATCGATATCAGGGTTGCTGATGACATCGGCGACATCTTCTGTCGTTTTAACAGAGCCGATTTCCACCGCCGGGTTTGGATGACGCATGGCAACCTGCTCGATAATAATGTCCCGACCGGCACGGCGTGCAATATCTTTCGCATTATTAGTCAGTACGTTAAATGTACCACCGCCTACTGTACCTAAACCGCAGATACCTACTTTTACCGGTTTCAAGATCAAATCTCCTGTCAGGTCGATCAGACATGGCCTGTTACCATGCCCATAAGGGTTTGGGGCGTAAATGTATCATATTAGAAGCTGAACGAAATCCTCTGCGACCAATATTTACCGCATTAGCATAGGAAGCCCTATAAGCCTGTGATAACGTTTCTGCTCTAAAAATAATTTGTAAGGATCAAGCATGCCTGACTTTCTCGTTCTAACCGTCATTGCTGACGATAAACCGGGGATTGTTGAGAAATTGTCTTCGGTGATTGCCGATCATCAGGGTAACTGGCTGGAAAGTCGCATGGCGCAGATGGCGGGGAAATTCGCAGGCATTCTGCGTATCAGCATTGATAGCGAGCACAAGAGTAAGCTGGTTGCTGCTCTGTCGAGTCTCGACAGTTCGGGGCTTCTTGTCAGAGTTGAAAACCCGGCCAGCCCGTTAAGCTCGCAAGCAACCCATGTTGTCAATCTGAGCGTGGTGGGTAACGATCGCCCGGGTATTGTTCGTGAAGTGTCACAAGCGCTTGCTCAGATTGGAGTGAATGTTCTCGAACTAAGCACCAGCTGTGAGCCTGCCGAAATGTCTGCAGTCCCTCTGTTCAGAAGTGAGATCCGAGCCAGTGTGCCTGACGCTCTGGATCACGAGGACGTCAGTGACGCTCTTGAAGCCCTTTCTGACGACCTTATGGTTGAATTGCTTACCGACTAGCCGACCGACGGAAACTGTGTTCAGCGAAAGCGCTGAACCAGGTCGCGTAGCCCGGTGGAGAGACGACCAATGTCCTGCATCGTCGACGCGGCCTCTGTGGACTGGCTGAGAGACCCCTTGGTCAGCTCAGACACATTACCGACCTGCTCTGTCATTTCATTAGTCAGTACCGCCTGGCGCTTCGCCGACTCGGCCATCGCATCTGACACGCTGGCGATATCATCAACGGCGGACGAGATACTTTTCAGCATCACTTCCATCTCATTCACTTTGCTAAGGCCACCAGCCGCGGACTCCGATCCACCGGCAGCCATTTCAACGGCTGCTGAGACACTGACCGACAAATCATTGATCACCCGGTGAATATCACTCGTTGTATCCTGAGTCTTCTGAGCGAGAGTCCGAACCTCATCAGCAACCACCGCAAACCCACGGCCCTGCTCACCTGCTCGCGCCGACTCAATCGCAGCATTCAATGCAAGCAGGTTTGTCTGCTCAGCGATGTCCTCGATGACGCCCGCTGCGGCTGAAATCCGCGATGTCTCGGTTTCGATGGTTCTGACGGTTTCAGTCACTTTTTCAGTGATTTCATTCAGCGCCTCAATGGCCTTGTGTGTGCTGGATGCCAGATCTGTTCCTGACTTGACCAGAGTCTGAACCTGAACCGAGTTAACCGCTGTTTCATGAATGTTCTTCGTCGTCGCCTCGATGACGTTGCTCACTTCACGCATGGCATATGTAATGCGCTGGCTTTCGCCCTGCTGCTTCTCAATCTGACCGTGCGCACTCATCGACTTACTCAACCCCTCGCCGGTTTTCACTGACATCGTTTGAGCAGCATCTTCAATGCGAGTCAAAATGGTGTCCAGGCGTGCATTCTGACTGGTAAGCGCCATAGCCGCCTGGCCCGCTGCATCATCACGGTTATGATAAACACGAGCAGCGAGCGGATCATTGAAAAAGCCTGAAGATTGCACCGACAGATCCCGTAGACGACGCTTCAGCCGTGCCATTGAGAACAGCAGGACGCCGATAACTCCGAGCGAACCGCCTTCGAGCGCACCGTTATACCCATTGAGCTGATAGCCCACTGCAATCATCAACAGCACCGCTGTTGGTAACAACGCTTGTTGTTTCAACTTCTTCAGCTTCCGCTTTCTGTGCCATGAACCATCAACCAGGCCACGATAAACGGCTTCCGCGCGTACAACCTGATCACGTGAAGGAGCAGTGCGTACGGACTCGTAGCCAACAGCAACACCATCTGCGATGACCGGTGTGACATACGCACTGACCCAATAGTAATCACCGTTTTTACAACGATTTTTCACCAGCCCCATCCAGGGCTTACCTGCCTTGAGCTCCTTCCACATGGACTCAAAAGCGTCAACGGGCATATCAGGATGGCGTACAAGGTTATGTGGCTGTCCTATCAGTTCTTCACGGCTATACCCACTGACCTCCACAAACGCGTCGTTGCAATGCACGATTTTGCCTTTCAGGTCGGTTGAAGAGATCAGTTTCTGCTCTTCGGGAAATGTCCGTTCCTTATCTGTGACGGGTAGATTCTTACGCATCGTGATTATCCAGGTTGCCTGTCAACCAAAGATTAGCAGCGATTCTGATTTGTGAAAGTTGCGCCCGGGAATTGGCATAATCTCATCTGTCAGGATGAGCCATGCTGTGAAATACTCGCGCCCTGTCCGTCTATATAAGAAGTGCCTTACGTGTCACAGACCTCCACCAGCCCCGTCGTATTCAAAGCTGACATGATGTTGTTACTTGTGACCGTTCTCGCGGCGATCAGCTGGATGTTCTCGAAAGAGGCCCTGGACGGTTTCCCTCCCCTGTTGTTTATCGGCACTCGCTTCCTGTTTGCGGGTTTGCTATTGGCTATCCCCGGATATTCAGGGCTAAGGAAGTTAACGAAACACCAATGGAAAGCCTCATCGGGCGTCGGCATTCTGTTTGGCATCGCGATGAGCACCTGGATTATGGGGCTTTTCTATGCCACGCACCTCGGTGAAGGGTCATTTATCACCAGTCTGGCGGTTGTATTGGTTCCACTGATCAGTTGGCTGTTTTTCGGTGACGCGATGTCCCGGGCAAGCTGGATTGCCCTGCCTCTGGCCTTTGCCGGTATGGGGCTGCTGTCTCTACAACACGGATTCAGACCAGAATTGAGCCAGCTGCTGTTCTTTACCGCTGCACTATTGTTGTCGATGACGTTTATTCTCAATGGCAGGGCAGCAGCGCACGTCCCCGCACTGGCGCTCAGTGCGATTCAGTTATCCATCGTAGGAATCGTCGCCATCGCTCTGTCAGCAGGCACTGAAGACTGGCCGAAGACCTGGACCAGAGACATGTGGTGGTGGTTGCTTCTTAGTGTCACTGTCGGTACGGCTGCACGCTTTTTCATACAGACATATGCTCAAGGAATGACCACCCCCTCTCATGCGGCAGTCATTATGATTGTTGAACCGGTCTGGACAGCCACATTTGCCGCACTATGGTTTGGTGAAACCATGTCTCTCAGCCAGCTCTTCGGCTGCTCGCTGATCTTCCTTTCCCTCGTGGTAAATCGCTGGAGCGCCGTACGGATGTGGCTGGCCCGTAAAACCTAGCGCTACTAACCTCTAAGCTGGGCTTGGCGCCAGAGTCTCAGCCTCATTCGTATCTAGGGAGCGTCGGTCTCCGGCAACAAACAGTACAGCGATCACTCCAAAAATTGGCAAATGCCCCATCACCTCCTCAAGCCCGGAAATAATGCCGGTTGATATAAAGAAGAAACTCACCACCAGAAGAACGTACCGGGTTGCCAGACCGAGCATCAACATAACGCCGAACGCGGCTTCGAACACTCCGGCAGCGAGCGCAAAGTGCAGATGAGTAAAGTCTGCCCAACCAAGAAACTGTGGGAAGTTGTAGTACGGATGCTCGGTCAGAAAAAAGTAGGTTGCCGCTGGCTCATACAGCTTGTTATGAATCGCCAGTGTGATCAGTTGAAGACCTAACCCCAGCCTTAAAATGGTTGGCGCCAGATCTGCCAACCGAGTCAACTCATATCGCGCAAAGCAGGTGCGATCGAGCGCGTTGATGCGCGTCGAAACAAGGATATACGCGAGCCCCAGTGCTGCGACCTCAAAAAAGTAATCGATGCCACTCTCAAACGAGAAGACAACCACGCCACAGAGCGCAATCACCAACAAGACCACCCCGGTCAATAACAAAGACACAACTGAGAGAATAAGCACCAGAGCCTGAAGCACCACGCCAATCATCATGACATCGGGCATCACAAAAAAGTGCGGTCCAAGAAATTCACCTTCGAGCAGGTTATGAATGAAAACAAGATTCACCAGAAGAAATAGCAAGTACCACTCAAGGTGATGCTTACTGTTCCACGGAGAGAAAGTTATCCTGCTTAATGCGTCTGACTGAGCCGCTATTCGGGCCACGACCAATACCGAGGCCATAAACATTAAAGCTCCGCTCACTAAAAGCACCGCCAACCAATCAGAGGGCAAGCTCATTGCCGGCAGGTTTGTTCCTACGGGCACAAACCAGCGCACATGAGCCAAAGCAGGTAATGGAGCAAGGCACAACAGCAATGCTAAATAATGTTTATTCATAAGAAGTATCTCAGGATAAGTAAAAAATCAGTGCTGGCTTGATATCACGACTACCTGCGGAGCTTCTGGCCGCTGAAATCCAGCCTGAGTCGCTCGAAGAACCTCACTGTTCGAAAATTGCTGACGGCCATTGTCGGGAGGTTTAAGCCACTTCAGATCAACGTTGATACCGCCGTCCAACGTCATCAAGAACGCTTCCAGCTGCTCAAGTTCATGCGGGAACATATCCAAAGGAACAATATCCAGATGATCACCAGCACGTTGCAATGGGTGGTTGTAGTATCTGAGTACATCAGCCAGGCGAGGGAATATACCGGAGTGCATGTAAGGTGCAGTGAAACTGAGATTACGGAGGGTTGGTACTTTAAAAGCGGCGGTTAACTCAGGATCATTCTGCTTGATGTAAATCAGATCGCCGCAGCTCTCCTCTTCTGAATCACTGAACTCACCAAGGCAATTAAACGCATTGCGAAGAACCTCCTCAGCACCGGCCAAACGGCCACGATCGCTCCCTGAAAAATCAGGGACATTAATCGACTTAAACTCATTATTGGTGAACAGCGGGCCGTTATGGCACGAAATACACTGCCCTTTCTCGTCACTGATAAAGAGCTTTAAGCCTGCTATCTCAGTCCTGGTCAGACGCTCAACTGGAGCAGCGGAATCCAGACTGCCCACCAAACCGGCGACGTAGCGATCAAACCTGCCAGGGGCTGGCTCCAGCCTGGCAATGTAGGCACCGATTGCTTTACCAACGTTAGTAAAAGCACGATCAATGGCAGCACTGTCATCGCTTGCCGGAAGCATTCCAAACAGCGCCTCATAATCAGTACGGTATTTTTTTTTGATGAGCTGAATGACTTCCGATCTCGACATTCCATGGTCTAACGGGCTCTCCAGTGCTTCAAGTGCTTGTGACCATAAACTATCACTGCGTCCATCCCAAAATTGCCATGGCGAATGGGCGGCTCCAACGAGCGTGGGGGTATTCCGAGGTGCCGGTTGTAAGTGTGTTGCCGGATGCACTAAACCATCCGTAAAGGCTTTATCGGGATGATGACAACTGGCACATGCCGTCGCACCACTACGGCTCAAGTCAGTATCAAAAAATAGTCGGTGCCCAAACGCCGCAGCGGCCGGTGAGCTGGCGAACTTGTTTGTTTGTTGCTCAAAAGAGTGAGGCTTGTTGCCAGTCGAAAGCGCCAGTGACCGAAGTAGAGCAAGTTCCTCATGACTCCAGATTGTTTCGCCTGCAACGTCAGAGTCGCCAGATGATGAATATTCTTTTATACCTACCAACAGTATCAGCAAGAACAAAAGAACTGTGGTAAATAGCCACAGTATTGATTTGTGTTGATCGCTCTGCATGAAATTTCCTTTTCAATGCTCAGCTTATAGCTCACGAAATTCGGCAGATATAAAGCTTGGTGCCTGACCGTATCGCAAGTCTGTTTCAAATTGCAGTATGACCCCGGTGTCTTTCGTCTCTATCCCGAGAACTAAGCGCCACACTCCTGGCATAGAAAATCGAATGCCCCTTATTTCCGCACCAGACTCAGCAACAACGACCTTTGGTGTCGTCGGCAGGCCATGCCGGTGAGCTGGCATTCCGCCATCAAAGGTCAGGGATTCTATGACGATTGGCGTACCATCCAACCGCATCAGACTAACGTTCCAATGCTGAAGCTGGTTGATCGCCATAAAATGCTCAACGGCTCGAATCTCCACCTGGAGATCGAGTCGGTCAGAGTAAAAACGTTCTGAGACCGGCAGCTGTGATTGTGTCACGCCCTCTGCGTTCACACGTGAAAACACGATAAACAACAGAATCAGTGCCTTTAACACGTTCATATTGCCACTATCCTTGTCAGGCAGATTACTAGAGC
>NZ_DFQB01000016.1:0-1776 GCF_002377545.1 Thalassolituus sp. UBA3500
GCGGTTAGTATATGAATTCGGGAAACATAACAAGCGCATGTTATCGGACTGTGATCTTGCCCCGATAAAACGGACACCAAAGTCAAACTGACGAGGTGTCCAATGCCAAAATATAATCAGCCAAGAAAGACCTGGCAGTATTCGAACGAGTTTAAAGTTAAAGCAGTCCAGCTAAGTCTGATAGAAGGAATTCAGGTTCAGGAAGTAGCCAATACTCTCGACATTCATCCATTTATGCTGTCACGATGGCGAAAAGAATACCGTGAAGGCAAGATCGTGGCAGATAAACGTAAGAAGCTAACCGAGGCGACTAGAAAGCAAGAAAAGGAAATTTCGAAGGTTAAGAAGCTGGAAGCAGAGAACAAGAAGCTGAAACAGGAGCTTGATCTGCTAAAAAAGTGGCAACGGTTTCTTGCGGAGGAACATCAGCAAGATATCGATTCATCGAGAAATTCGGACGAGAGCTAGGCATTAAGCGAACATGTGAATGGCTGGGAGTTTCGCGAAGTGGTTACTATGCTAGAAAGTAAAACGGACAGCCACGATAATTTTGATGAATGAAACCGGCGATAATCAAGCATGAGTGATGCACACACCGTGATTGAGTTCTTATTTCAAAAAAGCGGGTGATTTCCTTTCAATTCTCAGTATCTCAGGCAAGAAAAATACCAGCTGGTGCTGGTTGTAGAATACCGGTTGGTTTTCTCGGCAGGGTAGCTATCCGAATGCAGCTTTACATCGACTGAGTCCGGGTGGCCTTTGATAATTCAGCGTTTCACAGGCACTGCGTAGGCGTTGCTCATTGCCTGCAAATGTCGCAAAGCACTGCTCGAATTTTGACGTCATCTCCAGCCACTGCGAATCATCAATCCCGAGTCGGGTAAGAATGTTCTCAGCATTTTCAGAAATGGCGCCACGCTTGTCTTCGCGGAGAATACGGCCTGTCCAGTCAACGAGTTCAAGGTAATCTGTCAGACGCATCTGGATACCTTTAGGGCTATCTTGACGGGGATTGCCAACGAAAGGGTGCAGTTCCTCGGCTTGCTGATTCGGGTGGTTTGGCTGCTTCGTAGATTTCGCTTTCTCTGATCGCTTCTTAACGGAAGTATGATCAGACAGCTCAGGTGTTTTTGCCATTTGAGCACGAACGGGGTTCAGATCGACATACGCCATGCAGGCGGCAAGTGCGGCTTCATCCAGAAGTGCTTGTGATTTGAACCGACCTTCCCAGAATCGACCAGTACAGCGATCTTCCCGGTTGGCCTCACGAGCGATTGCTTCATTAAGAATGCGCATAAACCAGCTAATGTCGCAGAGGCGAGAACGCCACTCTTCAATGATCATCTGTAGTCGGGCGCGCTGTGAAGTATCCAGGTTTTCCCCGCGGACAAATTTTTGCGAAAACAGATTACCCTTGAAAAGTGAATGCCAGCGTTCGACGACCTCCAGATCAGCCCATTGATCAGCCTGCTTTTTGTCGATGTGAAGCACGACATGATAGTGATTACTCATAATGGCGTAAGCTGCGATATTGATAGCGAAGGTTTGCGGTAATACCAGAAGTTTCTCTTCTAGCCAGCCACGGCGGTGCTCATAGCTTTGGCCGGTAGATGTATCCGTGCCACAGAGAAAAGCCCGACGTACACAACGGGAGATACAGTGGTAATACGGCGTAGCATCAAGGGAAATCTGCTGTTTTCTTGGCTTTGGCACGGTGTTACTCCATTAACGAATGCACGGGCAGATTATCACAAGCGAATCTTTCAACAATCAGGC
>NZ_DFQB01000016.1:2096-2223 GCF_002377545.1 Thalassolituus sp. UBA3500
GCACTAGAGTGGGTGTCCATGTAGGGCACTAGAGTGGGTGTCCATGTAGTGACTAAAGTGGGTGTCCATGTAGGTGACTAAAGTGGGTGTCCATGTAGTGTGTAAGCGAATCTTTCAACAATCAGGC
>NZ_DFQB01000016.1:2538-17146 GCF_002377545.1 Thalassolituus sp. UBA3500
GCACTAGAGTGGGTGTCCATGTAGTGTGATCGTGTGAGAGTGGGTGTCCATGTAGTGATGTAAGAGTGGGTGTCCATGTAGTGATGGTATCCATGTAGTGATGTAGTGATGCCCATGATTTCAATTTAATACAGGGTTCTAGATGCGCAAGTCCGACCGACTATTTCAGCTCACCAATATTCTGCGTAAGCATCAGCCAATCACAGCAAAGCACCTTGCTGAGAAGCTGAAGGTATCTGAGCGCACCGTGTATCGTTACGTTGATGACCTGTCGGTGGCGGGCATTCCCATTTATGGCGAGCCAGGCGTCGGTTATCGCCTGTCGGAAGGCTTTGAACTGCCACCGCTGCAATTGACGCAAGGTGAGTTGGAGGCATTGATCACCGGCGTGAGTCTAACGGCAGCGCTGACCGGAAAAGAGGTCGGTGCCTCTGCTCATTCGCTGCTGGCGAAAATAGAAGCAGCACTACCGGGTGGGGTGGAGAACACAAGCGATAGTGAAAGCGTTGTCCGCGTGCCTGCGTATTATCACAGAACCGAAGTTTATCCGCGGTGGAGTGCGGTTCATTCCGCGATTCGGGATAAGCGCTGGCTAAAAGTGAAATACAGGGCGTTGTCAGACAATGTGACGACACGAACGGTGTTCCCGCTGGGGCTGTTTTACTGGGGCGGTAAGTGGACACTGGGCTGTTGGTGTGAATTGCGTGCTGATTATCGTCAGTTGAGGCTCGACCTTATTCAACACCTTGAATCGACCGAGCCCACAGGTGCGCTGCCTGACTCCGTCTCTCTTGCTGCGTATATAGAGCAAAAAAATATCAATACCAACTGACACAGGGTTGTCAGTAGGGAAGGCGTATCGTCGGATTTTTATCCATCAGGACGTGAGCTCAATGAAACTCGATTACCTTGTATTTGGTACTAATAATCTCAACAGTGCCATCCAATTCTACGACGCCTTGTTTGAAGACACCGAGCTTAAGCAGGTTTTTTCAACCGACCGGATGACTTTCTGGCAGTGCGATGACTTTACCTTTGCTGTGGCAAAACCATTCAACGGCGAGTCAGCCACTCATGGTAATGGCACCATGATGGGACTTAATGTCGCCTCTGAATCTGAAGTGAAGCGCCTATACCATCTGGCGCTGAAGTTAGGCGGTACAAGCGAGGGAGAGCCGGGTCCTCGGGGCCCGAAGTACTCTGCGTATATCCGTGACCCTGAAAACAATAAGATTGTTTTTTCGGTATGAGATGATGTGGTGAACGATGTGACTTTTGTAATTTTGTTGTCTTTTGTGTGTTCGTGATCGATACCGGATTGAGTTCTTTTTGGGTTGTGGCCTCGTTGGAAGGTTTTTCTTGTCTTAATGCTGCATATTCGGGCTGCATTTGAAATTCTCACCTGAACCTATACAGTGTACAGGTTCAATATCAATTATAACGTGACGGGAGATATCGTGTCTGAGCCCAAAGACAAGTACAGTATCGACAACACTGACTACTCCATTGGTCAGGACAATGTCCAGAAGTGGGGGTTCGATGTCCATAACCCTGTGTTTGGGATAAGCAGTGCTCTTATCCTCGCTTTTCTGATTGCAACCCTGGTCACTGATGCCTCGGTAGCGAAAGAAGTCCTGGATGGCCTGAAGTGGGATATTATCGGAAGCTTCGATAAGTTTTTCGTATGGTCGGCCAACATTTTCGTTGTATTTTGCATTGTGATTGCGCTTTCTCCGTGGGGCAAAATCCGCCTTGGCGGTGCAGATGCTAAGGCCGAGCACTCAACCATCTCATGGCTGGCTATGTTGTTCGCCGCGGGTATGGGTATTGGCTTGATGTTCTGGGGGGTTGCTGAACCCGTCGCCTATTTCACCGGCTGGTACGAAACACCGCTGGGTGTCGAAGCGAATACGCCTGAAGCCGCGAGCATGGCTCTGGGCGCCACTATGTATCACTGGGGTCTGCATCCTTGGGCAATCTACGGTGTTGTTGCACTGTCTCTGGCGTTTTTCTGTTACAACAAAGGTCTTCCGCTCTCTATTCGTTCAGCGTTTTATCCGATTCTGGGTGATCACGCGTGGGGCTGGCCGGGCCATATCATCGATATTCTGGCGGTGCTGGCTACGCTGTTTGGTCTGGCAACTTCCCTCGGCCTAGGTGCAAGCCAGGCAGCTGCCGGTATTAACCATGTCTTTGGTATTGAGCCGAGCGTTGGTCTGCAGATTGGTGTGATCGTTGGTGTTACCTTGCTGGCGATCGTATCCGTTGTGCGTGGCCTTGATGGCGGCGTAAAACTGCTCAGTAACGTGAATATGCTGATTGCATTTGTGTTGCTGGTATTTGTTGCCATGGTCGGTGCGGCTGTTGCCTTCGGCTCGATTCCTACCACTCTGATGGCGTACGTTTCAAATATTATCCCACTGAGTAATCCGCATGGTCGTCCGGATGAAGCATGGCTGCAGGGCTGGACTGTGTTCTATTGGGCATGGTGGATCTCGTGGTCGCCATTTGTCGGTATGTTTATCGCACGTGTTTCTAAAGGTCGCACCATCCGCGAGTTCTTGATTGCTGTATTGGCTGTACCGACGCTGGTGACGGTGATCTGGATGTCGGTTTATGGTGGTATCGGTATTGATCAGGTGGCCAATAAAATTGGTCTCCTGGGTGAAAACGGTCTGACCTCGGTGCCTCTGGCGATGTTCCAGATGTTCGATGCACTGCCGATGAGCATGGTTCTTTCTGTGATTGCGATCGTTCTGGTGCTGGTGTTCTTTATCACATCATCCGACTCTGGCTCGCTGGTGATTGATAGCATCACTGCGGGTGGTAAGGTTGATGCGCCAGTTCCTCAGCGTATCTATTGGGCATCTGTTGAGGGTGCTATTGCTGCAGCCCTGTTGTGGATTGGTGGTAAAGAAGCCATTGAGGCTCTGCAGGCCGGTGCTATTTCAACCGGCTTGCCGTTTACCTTTGTGTTGTTGCTGATGTGTGTGAGCTTAGTGATGGGCTTACGTACAGAGCCTAAGGGTTAAGCACTCGCTATAAAGAAGCCCGGCATCTGCCGGGCTTTTTTATGGGCGTTTGCCAAGAGCTTTTACAGGCACAGCTCTTTGACGGCACGATTCCCTAATTTCCATTTCTGTATCTGAGCTTGCAGTAGCTCGGCCGTTGCAATCGCATCCACCAGAGCATTGTGATTTTCGTACTCCGGTAAGTTATAACGAAGGCGTGTGTCTGGTAGCCGGAGTGAGGGGAGTGGTTTTCCTAGTAGCCGGTTGTACCAGCGTTGGCTATGCGATAAGCAGCTTGCTTCAAGTGCGAAGGTATCAATCACCGGAAATAGCCAAGGCTGAGACCAGAGGTGAAATCCCAGCTTTCTGAAAAATTCACGCTCCATCGCCCGGTAGTGCACGACGCAGAGCCGTCCGGCCATAGCGTCCAATAGCTCCGGCATAATGGAATTAATTCTGGGTGCAGATGAAACATCGCTGTGTGTGATGCCGTGTATCACAATTGAGGTGTCGCTCAGCTCTCCCGGGTTTACCAGCCAATGTTTGGCTGTCGGCAGATAGATGCGCTTAGCATCAAACTCAACAAGCCCGACGCTGACGATTTTATCTTTGTCTGAATCTAAGCCTGTTGTTTCTATGTCGATGGCCAGGCAGCGTGCTTCGTTCAGGCTTTGCTCTATGTAGCTGAACTCTGCCTGATAAAAGCGTTTAAGCTCTTCGGGCAGCGGCTTTCCGGTGCTTGGGCTGGCGGAGCCCCCCAACATGGATTGCTGAAATTCACTCCAGCTGTCGGGCAGTGAGCCCGGTCGTTTCAATGACCCCTTTCTGTAATCAGCCATTAGCGGTGTACCGGTACTTCAGAAAACGCTGGGCCTGAGCAACGACATTGAAGGCTTCTTTCAGAGAACGCTGCCGGGTAAAGCTAAGGGTATCAGGAGCGATGTTATTATTAGGTTCTCTTTTGTCGCGGATGGCCAACATTTGTTGGTGTGCGCGCAAGCTGTATAGCAGCTCCAGTGCGTTCGTGAGCTCGTCGTATTTTTCTTGCGGGAGCAGTTTAGTCTTCGAAATATCTTCAAGGCGCTCAAATGAATTCTGCGACATTGACCCGGTGGCCAGTGCATGAACCCGAATAATATCGGTTAATGGGGCGGTACCGCGGCGCTTAATGTTCAACGACTTTCCTTGCCGCCCGTCTTCTTCTAATACGAAGTTTTTAAATACACCCAGTGGTGGGGTGCGCTTGAGTGCATTGCGCGCGAGCGACGCCAGAAACGGTTTGCTGTTTCTGGCTTTTGTTGAAACAAATTTCTGCAGTTCTTTAGCCCATATTTTTGTACCGTGCACGGCGACCAGGTCGAAGAAAATACACGCGTTGAGCAGAGCTTCTGGCTCGGGCCTGTCTATCCAGTCGGTGAACTGGTCGCGCCATTCGGAGCGACGCATACGCCATTTAGGGTTGGACGCCATTATCAAACCCTCGCAGAGAGGGTAGCCGCAGCGATCCAGGCCTTCGCAAACTATCTTACTGAACTTCTCGAAATAAGCGCCGTGGAGATTTTCGTCATAGTCGTCGGAGAGGATCAGAGCGTTGTCCTGGTCGGTGACTAAAAGCTGCTCGTCTCGTGCTAATGAGCCGAGTGCGATTAAGCAATAGGGCACCGGCGGAGGCCCTAACTCATCTTCTGCCAGCTTGGCCATCTGTTGCATAAAGCTGGCTCCGATGACGGACATGGCAGAACCAATCATATGAGACGTTGCGTGTTCGTTAACCAAACGTTCGTATACCGCGGGCAGTTGCTCTGAAAGTTGAGCAAGTGCATCGATGCTTTCAGAGGACAGAATGCTGCGCACTAACAACAGAGAGTTTTGCGATTCGTGAGCGACCACATCGAGTAGAGAAACAATACCGAGCACACGATTATCATCAACGATAGGCACATGGTGCGTATTGTTACGAAGCATCATCAGCATGACTTCGTGGAGGTAGGCATGGTCGTCCATCACCAGTGGCTCTGTGCTCATTATTTCACCCACGGGGGTGTCATACGGTAATGACTTGGCAATGACCCGAGCGCGCAGATCACTATCGGTCACAATGCCGAGCAGGTTGCCCTGATCATCCTGCACTAATGCGGCGGCAATATAGTTTTCGGAGATGCGAACAGCACACTCAGCCACCGTCGTGTCAGGGGTGATGAGTAGCGGTTCTGCTTTAATAACTTCAGTTACGGGCACGGTCGTCATGTCGTCCGTGCCGACCTGAGTCGCTTGCTCCAGAATTGAGTGCTCGTTTACTTCAAAAAAGTCGCCAAACTCCGAGTACTTTTCGCAGTAATCGATAAATAGTTCGCTCGGGATGAGATAGAAGAGGCTGTCTTCGCGGGTCGTCGCGGGGAAGCGCACTTTGCCCTTCATAAGAAGCCCCATCTGACCAAACACATGGCCTGCGGGCAGGCGGTTATAAAGATTGCCATCCCGACGGAACAATTCAACTTCACCAGAACGTATAAAATGGAGGTGGTGTATCGGCTCATCCAGAATCAGCACATCTTCACCGGCCTGCTTGTAGCTCACTTCGATTGAGCGTGCCATGTCAGACAGGGCGTCCGCAGGAAGCCATGAGAAGGGTTCGTGCTCGGCCAGTGCTCGTTCAATATCAGGCAGCTCAATACTCATTGATTATTCCGTTAGTAAAAAAGGATGCAGTGCACACACGTACTGGGTGTTCAGGGCTTAGACTGGCATAGCGCGAGACGTCTGATCAAGCGTAAATGGTCACCCCAGCTCAGTCTGTTTATTTGTCAGTTAGTGAAGATAGCTTTGCTGGCGGGTTGGGCCAATAATTCAATGAAATACGCCATCTGAAATGGTGTGGCTGTATTTGCGACCTGATCTCTTCTTTACGTAGGCAGCTGTAAAACCTTTCCAGGCAAGGTGATTGATCTTTCATCAATATCAGGCATTGTTCGTAGATAGCTAGTCAAATATTAAACACTTACTGCGACAATGGAGGTCACTATGGCGCGTTTAGATGATATCGCTATTGCTAAAACTCTTTGTGATTATTTCGTCGGTCGGCGGGTATACGGGCAGGGCTTGGACACAAACACGCAGGCAGGTCTTGCTTTATATCAGCGGGGCGGGCGGTTATCTACTGCGTTGACCCTTCAGAATGCCGCTGCGCAGAGAACGGTAAATCAACAAGCGTTCTGGGAGCATATCGGCGCTCGTCAGCGGCGCGAACCTGATGGCTCTGGTCTTTGGTGTGATGGTTCTGCCGGAATTATTATTTCATTACTCGGGCAACGTTCTGATTTTAAGTCAAAGCTTGAAGTCATAAAGCAAGGTGATCCTACGGTACATGGGCACTGGTGGGTATTAGCAAATCGTCCGAATAACGCGGTTCTTGATTTTGATACAGATCTTCACCAAGACAGCTTTGTTATCGATATCTGGGGCGCAATTCGCGGGAACCTTCCATCCAGTGTTGCCTACAACCCATCGCACATCCTCTATGATTGCGGTCAAGATAACTCGCTGGAAATTGTATGCACCGTTCCGGCTAAACCTTAAATAATTTATGCGCTGGATTTCAATTACAATGGCTACACAGATGCGTTGTCGGGCACGGGTTCAGGTGTCTCAAACGTCGGCGCCTGGGGCCTGAAGTCGGGCACAAGCGGCGCGATGCCGTTTAGTCAGGTGATTGAGTTTGAGTATCAAGGATATAACTTCCGCGTCTGGTATCCGGAAGTTTCGTTCTCGACTGAGCTGGGTATGGTCATGTCCTGTAAGATCGACTACGAAATCAGTGACAACAAGGATGATCACGTCATCCTGTTGATGGGTGTCAGCGTGCCAGCCAATGCAGGTGATCAGCCAGTATTGAGTTTTGCTCAGGCCACCATCCAGTTCACGGACATGTCAGACTCAAACATCATGACGTCTCCGTGTGGTGGCAACAATATCATTAACGATGTCTACGACCAGCTCAGCAGCCAGCTGACGGGTACTAACATCGACAGTAACTCAGGTGGGCGTGCTTACCTTGCAGACGTCGCTAAGGCCAATATGCAAGCTATGCTCGACTGCGCTGTGTTTACTCAGAAGTAGCATTTACAACCACGTGGCAGCGTTGTACGTTGCCACGTTTATTCGCTTGCTTCCTGCCAGAACTGGCATATATTAAGCGCTGAACCCCGTCCTCCCAACGCTTGCCACGAGAAGGCGGCTCTGCCGGTTCACCTGTGTTTACTTTTTCTTTGACGGGTGATGACTCCATGAATGAAATGTTAGCGATTGCGCTGTTAATCGGCGCCAGCGCGTGCTTTGCGATGGCCGAAATTGGTATCGCAGCCTCACGCAAAATTAAGCTGCGTGTACTGGCAGGCGAGGGAAGTCATAAGGCTCAGGATGTGCTGGATCTGCAGCAGGACCCCGGCGCTTTCTTTGCCATGATTCAGATTGCGTTAAACGCTATCTCGATTCTTGGCGGCATCATTGGGGAAGAGGCGCTGACGCCATACGTAAAAGAAGGTCTTGCTCTCGTGTATCAGGGGCCTGCGCTGGATCAGATCAGCTTTGCTCTGTCGTTTTTCTGTATCACCGCACTCTTTATCTTGTTTGCAGACCTGCTGCCCAAGCGTATAGCCGTGAATCTGCCGGAAGCCACTGCCGTGCGTCTGGTGACCCCGATGCGCTGGGTGACTTATATGGTGATGCCTCTGGTTGTGCTGTTTAACGGTGTGACCAATGCCGTGCTGCGCTTACTGAAGCTGCCTACTGAGCGTGAGGAGCAGGTCACGACTGAAGACATCGTTGCCATGATGGATGCCGGTGCAGAAGACGGAAGCCTGCAGCAGCAGGAGTATGAGTTAATCGGCAATGTTTTTGATCTCGATACTGCACTGATAAGCAGCGTTATGACGCCGCGTGATCAGGTTGTTTACTTTGACCTGGACGAGTCCGTCGAATCGATTTCTCAGAAGGTGGTCGATCATCCGCATAACGATTTCCTGGTATGCGATGGTTCACTGGAGAAAATCAGCGGCTCGGTTGAATCTAAGATGATCCTGCAGCAGGTGTTGAAGGGGGAAATGTCTGGCTTATCGGCGCTGAGCTTTGCCAGGGACGTTCTCTATCTCCCTGAAACACTGACTCTGGCCGAAGGTCTGAATGCCTTCAAAACGGCGACTCAACCCTTCGCTGTTGTCGTGAACGAGTACGCGACTGTCGTGGGGCTGGTCACAGTGAAAGACATGCTCAGTGGTTTTATGGGGCAGCTGATCACTCATGAGGACGATCAGTTGATCATCCAACGCGATGAGCAATCCTGGTTGATGGATGGTATGACGCCCGTTGGTGACGTGATGCGGGCTCTGGATATCGCTGCAATGACGAGCTGTTCGGCATAAACGTGAGTGCTAATGAGTACCCATAGAAGGAGTAGGCTTGTCAGAGGGTGCTTAGGGGTCATGTTATAACCCTAGTCAATATTGCAGAGATCACCAAAGATCAAAGCGCCTTATGGTCGAACCATTGGGCGCTTTTTAGTTTTATGAAGACATTGGCTAAGGCGTCACAATATTAAATGTGCCTTCCGGCTTTTCGATTAGGCTAAAGAACTTTACTAAATCCAATACACTGCCATCCACGGTGAGATCATCCCCAAACAAGGTGTCCTTGATGCCAGCATGACCGACGATCATATCGACAAACAGAGGCTGCGTAAGGGTTAGGGTGGCGTCAGCAATGGTATCTTTGGCCACCGCCTTGTGGTGCAGTACGCTGTTTTTAAGGGTTAGAAGGTAGCTCTGATCTAAATCGCTAAAGGTGACCTTAATAGCCAGTTCGGTATCGGCTGCTTTGTCCGCGTTGAGGTTCACCGCCATGCTATTGAAGAAGAGGTGCACGGGGGTTTTTAACAGGACTTCTTTCATGACCGCTGGGCTGATGCCTTCATCCGGTCCGCCGTGGCGCAGTTCGTAAGCGCCTGTGAGATAGAAATCACGCCATGGTGCAGATTCGGCCTGATACCCCAGTTGGTCGTACACCTTAGCTAATAGGGCTTTGGCTTCTGCGTGGTCAGGATCGGCGAATACGGCATGGTTGAGCAGTTCTGCCAACCAGCGATAAGTCTGGGTGCCATCGGTTGCGGATAGGTTGGCGGTGCCGTCGAATTGCGTCTGCGCTTTGGCGACGACTGCGTCCACGCCACCCATCATTTCAACATAACGAATCGCAGCTTCTTTTTCGGGTAAAGGGTCTAGCTTAGCTGGGTTGGCGTTATACCAGCCTAGATAGGCTTGGTACACCGCTTTGGCGTTGTGCTTGAGTGTGCCGTAATAGCCTTGGTTATGAAACTGTGTGTTAAGCGCCTCAGGTAGGGTTAAGCTTTCCGCAATTTCGTTTGGGGTATAGCCCTTGTTGAGTAGGCGAACACTCTGGTCGTGTATGAATTTATAAGTGTCGCGTTGTTGTTCCAAGAAATGGTTGATTTTTTCTTGCCCCCACAGTGGCCAGTGGTGACTGCCAAAGTACACGTCGGCTTGGTTAAAGCGCACGCGTGCTTCGTCGATGTAGCGGCTCCAGATATTCGCATCACGAACCTTCGCGCCTCGTAATGTGTAGAGATTGTGCATATTACGGCTCAGCATTTCAGCGCCACAGAACGCTTTTTGTTTTGGAAGGTAGAAGGTAAATTCAGCGGGGGCCTCTGAGCCCGACACGGTTTGAAAAACGAAGGGCACACCATCAATGCTCAGTTCGGTGATGGGCTCGGAAATGTGAACGGTGGCTTCTTCAAAACCGAAGCTGCCAAACGCTGGGCCCTTGCCTAATCCTGTGCCCACATGCCCGCGCTCCTCTCTGGCGAGTCGCTTACCGTACATGTACATGGCACGACGACTCATGGCCGTACCAGCAATGATATTTTCACTGGTGGCTTCTTCTTCGAAGCCTGCTGGAGCAACGATGGTTAGACTCTGTTTTTCTTCGTCGCTTAGGTTCTGCAGTATGCCCTGTATGCCGCCAAAGTGATCAATGTGACTGTGGGTGAACAAAATGGCCTTGATGGGGTATTTGCCTAAATGTTGTTGTGCAAAAGTGAGGGCTTTATGGGCGGTTTCTCTTGCGGTGAGAGGGTCCACTAAAATCCAGCCTGACTCACTTTCAATGATGGTCATGTTGGCCAAATCGAATCCACGAATTTGATAAACGCCGTCGGTGACTTTAAATAAACCGTGAATGTTATTCAGCGCCGCCTGGCGCCATAAACTGGGGTTGACTGAGCCGGGTGCGTTTTCACCATTGGCATCGACAAAGCCGTATTCATCCATGTTCCAGACCAAGCTTTTGCCAGTTAAATGAGCAATTTCAAGATGGTCTTCACTGGCGATGAGGCCTTTGCGAGCAAGCTCAAAATCCTCTGTGTTGCTGAATGGCCGTTGTGCCAATACCGCTTGGTTGGCTTTTACCGTGGTGGGGGTGGGCGCACTGTGCCCAAGTGTGTTCGCGTCAGATTCAAATTCAACCGAGTTGTCGCAGGCCGCTAATAAGGCAGCGGATAGGGCGAGCAGGGCAATACGAAACATAAAAGAGCCTCATGTATTCTTATTTTTAGATCAGTGTAACCCTGAGATGCAGGAATGCCTTGGTCTTAAGCGGACAAAGGTGTGTCATGTTTAACCGTCAATGACTAAAGCAGGTGTTTTTTGCGAAATGCCGATGGGCTTTGACCCGTTAGCTTGGAAAAGGCTCGCGTAAAGTTACTATGATCGGCAAACCCCAAGCGGAGCGCGATATCTGTAATGGGTAACTGAGTGTCTTTTAGGTATTGTTTAGCCAGTTGAACTTTGCAATCTTGCAGTAAACCACGAAATTGATTGCCTTCCTCTTCCAATCGACGTCGCAAACTTCTTTCCGTTAACTTCAAATGTTGAGCCGCCCCTGTGACCGTGGGTTCGGACTTCTCAAGCTGGCTGAATATGTAATGGACAACGTGTTGGCTCACGGTTTTATCGGTTAAGTCTTGAACGTAAGACTGCACAATGGATTCATTGTAAGCTGCCATTTTTTTATCGCCCATGAGGTCGCTCTTGGCCACCTGTTGGCGATCAAACCATAAAGCGTTGTGCGTTTGCTTAAACTCAACTGCACAGCCAAAGCCGTTTTGCCAGCGTTCAGGGTAGGGTTCACCTGATCGTTGCAGTGTGACTTTGTTGATTAGCTTTGGGTTGCTGGTCAGTTGCAAGGCAAGCTGGTGAAGCGTTGCTAGAAAGCTGTCTATGGCTAAGGGGCTGATGTCCACACTGGGAATGGGTTGAATGGCAAACTGAATGTGCTCTGGTGTGTAATGCAGTTCGATATTGGCCGAATTACTCACCATGGCGTGATACTGCGCCAGTTTTTGAATGGCTTGCTCAAGATTGTCAGCGGTCAGCATCAACAGTCCCAACGCTCTAAAATGCATGGGCTGAACGTATTTGGCCACCTCTAGACCGAAGGCGGCGTTACCTGTGGCCTGCTCCACTAATTGCCAGAATTGGGTCATACGGCGAACGTCCACCCGCCCATCTGGATTGTCCTTAAACTGAGCAACGGACAGACCTACTTGTTCAAATAGCGGAGCGGGGTCAATGTCTTGAGCCTTAAGGGCGCGAATAATGGCCAGAGGCCATGCGGCAAGAGTGGTGTGGACTGGACGATTGATCATGTTTTTGGTTGTTATTGTTAGTTGGCTCATTTTATGGGTCAAGCTTGTGTCAGGTAAAGAGGTGAACCGGTAAACCCTAGCGTACGTATGTTGGGATAAGCGTATGAAATGGGCTGTTTCATGGAAATAAATCATTTTAATTGTGCGCAATCTAATTTACAGTGGTCACTCCCCAAAAGGGACAGGCTATACTGCTAGCCACATCAAAAGCATTTCCAATACAAAGCTGAAGCGCTTACCGCGCAAGACGGATTTCTGCCTGTACGAGGGCTATAAATTCGAGGTGCTGGATCTTGAGGGCGTGCGGGTAGAGCAGTTGCTGGTCACCCGATTGAATGGATGAGGTTGGTCGATGGCAAAGCGGGGTACTCCCGCTTTGCCACTTTCCTTAACGTTATCCCGTTGCGCTTATTTTGCAATCAGCTCGCGCAGTACATAATGCAGAATGCCACCGGCTTTGAAGTAACTGATTTCATTACTGGTGTCGATTCGGCACTGCACCTTAAATGATGTGGTTTTACCGTCGTCATCCGTCGCTTTGACTTCAAGAAGTTGGTTGGGTTTTAACTCATCATTAATACCTTTGATATTGATAGTTTCATGCCCGGTTAAGCCAAGGTCAGCAATGTTCTGACCGTCGATAAACTGCAATGGCAGAACACCCATACCGACCAGGTTTGAACGGTGAATCCGTTCGAAGCTTTCGGCGATGACCGCTTTTACGCCGAGTAGAATTGTACCTTTTGCTGCCCAGTCACGGCTTGATCCTGTGCCGTATTCTTTACCTGCGAGTACAACCAGTGGCGTGCCTTCTTTCTGGTAACGCATCGCAGCATCGTAAATAGCCATGCGTTCACCGCTTGGTGTATGGATGGTTTCACCACCTTCTTCGCTGCCGAGCATCTGGTTGCGGATGCGGATGTTGGCAAACGTGCCGCGCATCATAACTTCATGGTTACCACGACGTGAGCCATAAGAGTTAAAGTCCTGAGGTTTTACCCCAAGACTCTGTAGATATTCACCCGCCGGTGAGCTGGTTTTGATGTTACCCGCCGGTGAAATATGGTCGGTGGTGATGGAGTCACCAAAGAGCGCTAAAACCCGCGCGTTTTCGACGTTCTCTAAGGGTTTGAGAGGTTGGTCGATGTCATCAAAAAACGGCGGGTTTTGCACATAGCTCGAGTTATCGTCCCAGGCGTAGGTTTTCCCTTCGCTGATATCAATACCTTGCCAGTGCTTATCGCCGCTGAATACATCTGCGTAACGGGTGCGGAACATGCCATCATCGACCTTGGCAACGGCCTCGGCAATTTCGGCATTGCTTGGCCAGATATCTTTCAGATACACCGGCTTGTTGTCTTTATCCAAACCAATCGGTTCTTCTTTGAGATTAATACGCGTATTGCCTGCCAGTGCATAAGCAACAACTAACGGGGGTGATGCCAGCCAGTTGGCTTTGACGTGCGGGTGGACCCGGCCTTCAAAGTTACGGTTGCCCGACAGCACTGCAGAGACGGTCAGGTCATGCTCGGTAATGGCTTTTGCGATTTCATCTGGCAGTGGGCCAGAGTTACCGATACAGGTGGTACAGCCGTAACCAACGAGATTGAATCCGAGTTGGTCGAGGTAGGGGGTTAAGCCGGCTTTTTCCAGATAGTCGGTCACGACCTTTGAGCCGGGCGCCAGCGAAGATTTCACCCAGGGTTTACGCATCATGCCCAGTTCAATAGCTTTCTTCGCGACCAGTCCCGCCGCCATCATCACGCTTGGGTTCGAGGTGTTGGTGCAGGAGGTAATAGCTGCAATCACAACGGCGCCGTGACTCATGGTGTGCTCTTCGCCATCAAAGGTGACCGTAGCCTGTGCATTAGGGCCACCGACGGCTGTACCGCTGCCGCCTTCGCTTTCCAGCCGTGCCTGTTCTTCATCCGCTGGGGTGACCTGAAGTGCCAGCAGATCGTCAAAGGTATCCGGTACATCGGACAGCACGACACGGTCCTGCGGGCGTTTCGGCCCGGCCAGACTGGCTTCCACCGTGCTCATGTCGAGATGCAGGCTGTCGGTGAATTCTGGTTCGTCGCCAGCGTAACGCCACAAGCCTTGGGCTTTGCAGTAGGCTTCTACACGTTTAATTACGTCATCCGGGCGACCACTGAGGCGCATGTAATTGAGCGTCTCGTCGTCGACCGGGAAGAAACCACAGGTCGCACCATACTCTGGCGCCATGTTGGCGATGGTAGCTCGGTCAGCGAGAGGCAGGTCGGCGAGGCCATCGCCGTAAAACTCAACAAATTTACCCACCACGCCTTTTTTGCGCAGCATCTGAGTGACGGTAAGTACCAGGTCCGTCGCGGTGACGCCTTCTGGTAGCTTGCCGGTGATCTTGAAGCCAATGACCTCCGGAATTAGCATCGACACCGGTTGGCCAAGCATCGCAGCTTCGGCTTCGATACCGCCGACACCCCAGCCCAGTACGCCGATACCGTTGATCATAGTGGTGTGAGAGTCGGTCCCGACAAGAGTATCCGGGTAGGCCCAGTCTTCACCATTGACATTGGCAGCCCATACACTCTGGGCCAGATATTCGAGGTTCACCTGATGACAGATACCCGTACCCGGCGGTACGACACGGAAGTTATCGAAGGCCGTCTGCCCCCAGCGCAGAAACGCATAGCGCTCGCCGTTGCGCTGCATCTCAATTTCGACGTTATCGTGAAAAGCCTGATCATCCGCGAAGCGATCCACCATCACCGAGTGGTCGATCACCAGATCCACCGGAGAAAGAGGGTTGATGCTCTCCGGATCTGCACCTGCGCGAGCGACGGCATCGCGCATTGCGGCCAGATCAACCACCGCGGGCACCCCGGTGAAATCCTGCATC